>JAPLRD010000143.1 GCA_026399375.1 Pseudomonadota bacterium | reverse complement strand
CACCGCCTACTCGCTCTGCTCAGACATTCAACAATTCGGGCATCGACCTCAACGGGGGACGACTTTGACGGAACCGTGTGGACGCCCGCCTACGATTGGCCCTTGCCAGCCCAATCGGCTAAGATGATGACTTTACGGACATCATACCCCTTCCCCTGGCAATCATGAGCCGAACCGGCGCGTTTCTGGTGGTGATCCCTGCGCGCTATGACTCGAGCCGCCTGCGCGGCAAGCCGCTCGCCGATATCGCCGGCAAACCCATGGTGGTGCATGTGGCCGAACGCGCCCGCGCAAGCGGTGCCAGCACGGTATGGGTTGCCACCGACAGCAAGGAAGTGTTCGATGCGGTAAAGGCTCACGGCCATCAGGCGATGATGACGCGCGCGGGTCAGGCGACCGGCGCCGACCGCATCGCCGGGGTGGCGCAGCAACTGGGGCTTGCCGACGACGGTATCGTGGTCAACGCGCAGGGCGACGAGCCGCTGATCGCACCCGAATTGATCCGCGAAGTGGCGCTATCGCTGAGCGGGCACGGCGAGGCCAGCATCGCCACGGCCTGCCACCCGATCGCCGATGCCGAATCGCTGCGCAACCCGAACGTGGTCAAGGTCGTGCTTGACCGCGCAGGTTATGCGCTGTATTTCAGCCGCGCGGCCATTCCACATGCCCGAGATAGTTTTGCGATAAATCAAAACGCCCTGCCGCCGGGCCTGCCAAGCTACCGCCACATCGGCATTTATGCCTACCGCGCCGGGTTTCTGCGGATTTTCGGCGGACTGGAACAGGCCGGAATTGAACGCTTCGAAGCGCTGGAGCAATTGCGGGCGCTCTGGCACGGTTACCGCATCGCCGTCGCGGTTACCGAATACGCCCCCGAAGCCGGGGTGGATACCGAGGAAGACCTGGCGCGCGTGCGCCGGATTTTCGCTACCAAATTGACTTGAGTGACTCGACCGATTTAGCAGCCTACAAGGAGAGATCTAACATGCGATTCATATTCCTGGGACCACCGGGCGCGGGCAAGGGCACGCAGGCGAGCTTCATCACCAAGAAATACGCCATCCCGCAGATTTCCACCGGCGACATGCTGCGCGCGGCGATCAAGGCCGGAAGCGAACTCGGCCTGAAAGCGAAGAAACTCATGGATGCGGGGCAACTGGTACCGGACGACGTGATCATCGGCCTGGTCAAGGGCCGGATCACCGAGCCGGATTGCGCCGGCGGTTTTCTGTTCGACGGGTTCCCGCGCACGATCGCCCAGGCCGAAGCGATGAAAGCCGCCGGACTGCAGATCGACTACGTCGTCGAAATCGCCGTGCCCGACGAAGATATCGTCGAGCGCATGAGCGGGCGCCGGGTGCACACAGCCTCCGGGCGCACCTATCACGTGAAATTCAACCCGCCCAAGATCGCCGACAAGGACGACGTCACCGGCGAGCCGCTGGTGATTCGCCAGGATGACCAGGCCGACACGGTGAAGGAGCGCCTGCGCGTGTATCACGCTCAGACCAAACCGCTGATCGAATATTATTCGAAGTGGGCGGCCGCAGGCGATGCCAAGGCGCCCAAGCACTGCAGGGTGTCGGGCACCGGCTCGGTCGAGCAGATCCGCGACCGCATTTTCGCTGAGATCAAATAGAGATACTCCAATGTCCAGTCCCATTCGACGCATTGCGATCAACACCGGGGGCGGCGACGCCCCCGGGCTCAACGCAGTCATCCGCTCCGTGGTCATCGCCGCGATGCACCGGGGCTGGGAGTGCTACGGCATCCGCGAGGGTTTCAACGGCATCATGTTTCCCGAGCGCTATCCCGAGGGCGGCGTGCTCCGGCTCACGCGCGACAAGGTGAAGGGCATCGCGCACCTGGGAGGCACCATCCTCGGCACGACGAACAAGGGCAACCCGCTGCACTTTCCGATGAAAATGCCGGACGGCTCGACCAGGGACCTGGATCGCTCCGACGAGATCCTCGAGTTTTTTGCGAAGAAGGAGCTGGATGCGCTCGTATCGATAGGCGGCGACGGCTCCCTCACCATTGCCAATGCCCTGCACCTGAAAGGCCTGCGCGTGGTGGGCGTGCCCAAGACCATCGACAACGATCTGGACAAGACCTTCACCACGTTCGGCTTCGATACGGCCGTGGGATTTGCCACCGAGTGCCTGGACCGGCTGCACAGCACCGCCGAGAGCCATCAGCGCGTAATGGTGGTGGAAGTCATGGGCCGCTATGCCGGATGGATCGCGCTTCACTCGGGCATCGCCGGCGGCGCCCACGCCATCCTGATTCCTGAAATCCCCTTCAATCTGGACAAGGTGGCGGAAAAGATCCTCGACCGCGACCGCGACGGGCGCATGTATTCCATCGTAGTGGTCGCCGAGGGCGCCGAACCCGCCCACGGCCACCGCGAGGTCCTGCAGCCGGCCGAGATCGGCCATGCAGAGCGGCTGGGCGGCATAGGCGAGCGCATCACGCGCGCGCTGCAGGAAAAGACCGGCAAGGACGCGCGAGTGGTGGTCCTGGGACACTTGCTGCGCGGCGGCAGCCCCACTTCCTTCGACCGGCTGGCTGCCATGCGTTTCGGCACTGCCGCAGTCCGCGCGCTGGAACAAGGGCTCTCGGGAGTGATGGTGGCTCTCGCCTTCCCCAACGTGAATTACGTCGCCCTGGAAGACGTCGCCGGCCGCATGAAGGGCGTGCCTCTGGACTGCGACACCCTGCAGACCGGCAGGGACATGGGGATCACCTTCGGCGATTGAACGCGGCCGCGCACGCCTGTCTCGCTCGGACGGGCCTGCGCGCGATCCCGGCCGGGCTAATTCCCGGGGTTGAGTATCTTGCTCACCCGATTTACGCGCAAGCGATAGGCATCCGGCATCCCCGATCCCAGCAGCGGCCGCAGGTACAAGCGGAAGGCGTCGGTGATATCGGTGCCGCTGGGGGCGATGAATTCGTCCTCCATGACGCGCGTCTTTCCGGCCACGGCTTCCAGCGGAACCAGCTGATAATCCACCGAATAGAACCCGGTGCGTTTGATCGACACCGAGCCGTCGCAGTCGCCCCACATGGCGTATTGCACCGCCTTCTCGCCGACTTCGCGCGCTTCGCGTTGATCGACGTCCGACACGCAGCCCATGAACGAACGCTGAACATAGCCGAAGGTGTCGCCGCGCACCCGCTTGATGCCCAGCTTGCGCTTGATTTCGTCGCACAGCAGATCGGCCAGCGCTCCGGTGCCCGATAGCTGCACGTTGCCGTGCGCGTCGCGCTCCACCTGCTTTGTCAGTTGGGTGATGATGGGATTGCCCTGGTTGTCGTGGATGCCCTCCGAGGCAGCGATCACGCAGCGGCCGTATTTTTCGTACGTCGTCTTGACGTCCGCGATGAATTTATCGAGAACGAAGGTGCGCTCCGGGATGTAGATCAGGTGCGGGCCGTCGTCGGGGAATTTCTTGCCCAGGGCCGATGCCGCGGTCAGAAAACCGGCGTGCCGTCCCATCACCACCGCCAGATACACCCCGGGAAGCGCCGCGTTGTCCAGATTGGCGCCCATGAAGGCCTGGACGACGAAACGCGCCGCCGACGGAAAACCCGGTGTGTGGTCGTTGCCGACCAGGTCGTTGTCTATGGTCTTCGGTATGTGGATGCAGCGCAGCGCATAATTCGCGCGCTGCGCTTCCTGGCTGACGATGCGCACGGTATCCGAGGAGTCATTCCCGCCGACATAGAAGAAATAGCCTATGCCGTGCGCCTTGAGCACCTTGAAAATCTCCTGGCAGTATTTCAGATCGGGCTTGTCGCGCGTGGAGCCCAGCGCCGACGCCGGCGAATTCGCCACCATTTCGATGTTGTGGCTGGTTTCCTGCGTGAGATCGAGGAAGTCCTCCTTGATGATTCCGGAAACGCCGTGATAAGCGCCGTAGACCAGTTCGACGTTGCGGAACTTGCGCGCTTCGAGGACCACGCCCGCCAGCGATTGATTGATGACAGCGGTCGGGCCGCCACCCTGAGCGACTAATACCTTCCCTTGCGGCATGATCCTGCGGCTCCCGTGAATTGATAAGCACCCCTGACTGCCTGGGACGCGCGCTGAATCGCCCTTCGGTTTCCTGACCAGGCCGAATATTCCAGACATCTGCTGCCCAGGCGCCATTATATTCGCCATCGCGCATGGCCGTCTTGCACGAATCCCCGTCGGCCGACGCAAAAAGCCGCTGAAATCCTCGAATTTGTCCCGCCAGCCCCTGTTCCTGGGCAGGGCTCGCCTGTTACAATTCGGGGTTTTCAAAATACTAGGAAAAGCCATTTGGATGGTTCGAAATGGCTTCTTGCTTAGGGGAATATGGGGGGAGGATATCCCCTCATTTTGTAAAGTGATCTGACGGTCCGATTTTCGAGGCCGGCCTTTCTCGGGGAGAAGCACTATGAATGCAGGACTCTGGTTTGCGCTTGCGTGCGGCGCGTTTGCGCTGATCTACGGCGGATGGTCGACCCAATGGATATTGGCCCAGCCGACCGGCAACGACCGCATGCGCGAAATCGCCGCGGCCATTCAGGAAGGTGCGTCGGCCTACCTGAACAAGCAGTACACGACGATCGCCATAGTCGGCGCCATCCTCGCCGTGTTGATCGGTGTGTTCCTGGGCGGTGCGACAGCGACCGGTTTCGTCATCGGCGCGGTGCTCTCCGGTGCGACCGGATTCATCGGCATGAACGTTTCAGTGCGCGCCAACGTGCGCACCGCGGAAGCCGCGCGCACGGGCCTGAACGAAGCGCTCACCGTCGCTTTCCGCGGCGGCGCGATCACCGGCCTCCTGGTGGTCGGCCTGGGCCTGCTCGGCGTCACCGGCTTCTACGCCTTTCTCACCGCCAACGCCCCCAGCGGCGCCGCTCTGGGCGACGTGATCAAGCCGCTGATCGGCTTCGGCTTCGGCGGTTCGCTCATCTCCATCTTCGCGCGTCTTGGCGGCGGCATATTCACCAAGGGCGCCGACGTCGGCGCCGACCTGGTGGGCAAGGTCGAAGCCGGCATTCCGGAAGACGACCCGCGCAACCCGGCGGTGATCGCGGACAACGTGGGCGACAACGTCGGCGACTGCGCCGGCATGGCCGCCGACCTGTTCGAGACCTACGCCGTGACCATCATCGCCACCATGCTGCTGGGCGCGCTGACAATCAAGACCACCTCCGCCAATGCCGCAATCTACCCGCTGGTGCTGGGCGGTTTCTCCATCATCGCCTCGGTCATCGGCTGCATGTTCGTCAAGGTTTCGCCGGGCAAGAAGATCATGACCGCCCTGTACAAGGGCCTGATCGTCGCCGGCGTGCTGGCGCTGATCGCCTTCTACCCGATCACCGACTGGATGATGGGCGACATCGTCAAGAACGTCACCTTCGACATCGGCGGCAAGGCAAAGACCATCACCGTACTGCACCTGTACGGCACGGCGGTGATCGGCCTGGTGCTGACCGCACTGATGGTGATCATCACCGAGTACTACACCGCGACCGAGTTCAGCCCGGTGCGCCATATCGCGGAAGCCTCGACCACCGGCCACGGAACCAACATCATCGCCGGACTGGGCGTGTCCATGCGCGCCTGCGCGCTGCCGGTGCTGGCCGTCTGCGCCTCGATCTATCTAGCCTACGCGTGGGCGGGCCTGTACGGCATCGCCATCGCCGCGACCTCCATGCTGTCCATGACCGGCATCATCGTCGCCCTGGACGCCTACGGCCCGATCACTGACAACGCCGGCGGCATCGCCGAAATGAGCCACCTGCCCGACTCCGTGCGCGCCATCACCGATCCGCTGGACGCCGTCGGCAACACCACCAAGGCGGTGACCAAAGGCTACGCCATCGGTTCGGCCGGCCTCGCCGCGCTGGTGCTGTTTGCCGACTATACGCACGCGCTGGAAGCCGCCGGCAAGCACATCACCTTCGACTTGTCGAACCACATGGTGATCATCGGTCTGTTCATCGGCGGCCTGGTTCCCTACCTCTTCGCCGCCATGGCGATGGAAGCGGTGGGACGCGCCGCGGGTTCGGTGGTGGTGGAAGTGCGCCGCCAGTTCAAGGAAATCCCGGGAATCATGGAATCGCTCTTGCCCGTGCTGGTGCCCATCGTCGTCGGCATCACGCTCGGCCCGCAGGCTTTGGGCGGCGTGCTCATGGGCTCCATCGTCACCGGTCTTTTCGTGGCGATCTCCATGACAACCGGCGGCGGCGCCTGGGACAATGCCAAGAAATACATCGAGGATGGCCACTTCGGCGGCAAAGGTTCGGAAGCGCACAAGGCAGCCGTGACCGGCGACACGGTGGGCGACCCCTACAAGGACACGGCCGGCCCGGCGGTGAACCCCCTGATCAAGATCATCAACATCGTCGCCCTGCTGGTGGTGCCGCTGCTGTAAGGATCGATGATGCTTCATCGAAAGGGCGGCCTTCGGGCTGCCTTTTTTTATTTCCTCAACGCTGCAGTTGCGCCTGCGCTTGTCCTGGTCGCCGGCCTTGCACTGGCGCAACCGGCGCCCGAGCCCGCTTCCGGCGTTACCTCGAAAAAAGTGGCGCGCGCGCAGCGCTTCATGCTCGCCGCCGCCCATCCGCTGGCGGTCGAAGCCGGATACGAAGTATTGCGCCGCGGCGGTGCGGCGATCGATGCCGCGATCGCCGTACAGATGGTGCTCAACCTGGTGGAGCCGCAATCCTCCGGCATAGGCGGCGGCGCCTTTCTCCTGCACTATTCGGCCAGGGACGCAACACTCGCCGCCTACGACGGGCGCGAGACCGCGCCGGCGGCGGCGCGCGCGGATCGCTTCCTCGCTGCCGACGGCCGGCCGCTGGCCCACCTGGACGCGCTCGTCGGCGGGAAATCAATAGGCACACCGGGCCTGCTGCGCGCGCTGGAACTGGCGCACGCCAGCCACGGCAAACTGCCCTGGGCAGAATTGTTTGCGCCTGCGATCCGGCTGGCGACGGAGGGCTTCCCCCTGTCGCCGCGCTTGCACAGCCTGCTCGGCTGGGTGCGCCTGCCGGGCCGCGACGCCGATATGCGGCGTCTTTACTACCTCGAAAACGACGAACCAAGACCCATAGGCACGCTGCTCGAGAACCCGGCGCTAGCGGACACGCTGCGATCAATCGCCGCGCGGGGCGCGAACGCCTTCTACACCGGCGACATTGCACGCGCCATGGTGAGCAAGATCGCAAGCGCGCCTAATCCGGGCGATTTGAGCGAAAGCGACCTGGCGCAGTACCGGGCAAAACAGCGCGAACCGGTTTGCGGACCCTACCGCCAATGGAAAATCTGCGGCATGCCCCCGCCAAGTTCCGGCGGCGTCGCCGTGCTGCAGGTGCTGAGCATGCTGCAACGCATTGCGCCGGACAAACTGCCCACGGAACACGCTGCGGCGGCGCACCTCATTGCCGAAGCGGAACGGCTCGCCTATGCCGACCGCGACCGCTATCTCGCCGACAGCGATTTCGTTGCGGTGCCGCTGGCGGGACTGATCGCGCCCGATTATCTCGCCGCGCGCGCCGCTCTGGTGCGGCCGGACCGGTCGCAGAACCGCGCCCAGCCTGGTTCTCCGGCCGGCGCACCTGTAGCGGAACTTGCCGACGACGCCTCGCCCGAGCTTGCCTCGACCAGCCATCTGACCATCGTCGATGCCGAAGGCAACGCCGTCGCCATGACTTCATCCATCGAGTTTGCTTTCGGCAGCCAGCAGACGGTGGGCGGTTTCCTTCTCAACAACCAGCTCACCGACTTTTCCTTTACCGCGCAGGAAAATGGCAAGCCGGTGGCCAACCGCATCGAACCGGGCAAGCGCCCGCGCAGCGCCATGGCGCCGACCATGGTGTTCGACCGCGACGGCAAACTGATACTGGCGATCGGTTCCGCCGGCGGCAGCGCCATCATCAACCACGTCGTCAAGACCCTGATCGCCGCACTCGACTGGGACATGGACATACAGCAGGCGATCGCGCTGCCCAACTTCGGCAGCCGCAACGGCCCGACCGAACTGGAACAGGGCACCGCAGCCGCCGGCTGGGCTGAACCCTTGCGCGCGTTGGGCCACGACGTGCAGGTGATCGACATGACCAGCGGCCTGCACGGGATACGGCGCACAGCCGATGGGTGGAGCGGCGGCGCCGACCCGCGGCGCGAGGGGATGGCGAAGGGGAATTAGGGCAGGACAGCCGGCAAGCAATGCGGGTCAGCGAACGCCCTCGATTGCGTTCTGTGTATTGGCGAACCGGGCGATCGCTTCGCACAAATCCTCGACGGTGTTGGGCTTGTAGATGACTTCGCGTATGCCCGCAGCAGGCGCTTTGGCGCGCAAGTCCTCTGTGATATAGCCTGAAGCCATGACGATCGGCAGGTCCGGCCTGATCTCCTTCAGCGCCTGCGCTACTTCCAATCCGGACATGCCCGGCATGTAATAGTCGGTCACCGCCAGGTCGTACTGACCGGGGTTCGCCCGCACCGCCGCCAGCGCCTGCCGCGGTTCGGTGTAGCCGCTTACACGGTAACCCTTGCGCTGCAGCAGGCGTTTCATCAGAAATATGATCGCCTCTTCATCGTCCAGATAAAGCACGTGCTTTCCCTGCCCCTGAGCCGGAGCGGCGCTGGGCGAGGGCGGTACTATCCTCTCGACCTGCGTCTCCACCGCGGGAAAATATATCCGGAATGTGCTGCCTGCACCGGGATAACTATCAACCTCGATGTGCGCCTCGTGCGCCTGCACGATACCGTGGACCACCGACAGCCCCAATCCCGTGCCTTTGCCCGCCGGTTTGGTGGTAAAGAAGGGATCGAAGATGCGCGAGCGCGTCTCCTCGTCCATGCCGACCCCGTTGTCGCTCACAGTGAGGCAGGCATAGCGACCCGAAGGAAGGCCGCCGTCTGCCCTGCCCTTGGCGCAATCATAAGCGGAGAGATTGACTTCAATGACACCGGGCCGGCCGGTGTCCTCCACGGCATGCGCCGCATTGCCGCAAAGATTGAGCAAGATCTGCTCCATCTGCGTCGCGTCCGCAAGCACCGGCGGCGAATCCCCGTCGCAATTTGCTTTCAAACTGACCATCGCGGGAAGCGAAGCTCGCATGAGGCGTGTCGTTTCGACCACCACCAGAGCGAGCGACATGGGCTTGCGCTCCATTTTCTGCCGCCGGCTGAACGCCAGAATTTGCTGGACCAGATCCTTTGCCCGGCGGCTTGCCTTGCCGATTTCCTCCAAGCTCACCAGCGCCGGGTGTTCGGGACCGACATCTTGTCGCGCAAGCTCGACGTTGCCCAGGATCGCAGCCAGCGCGTTGTTGAAGTCATGCGCCACACCGCCGGCGAGCGTGCCGAGCGCTTCCATCTTCTGGGATTCGCGCAGCTGCGCTTCGAGGCGGGCGCGCTCCGTTTCGACCAGCCGGTGTTCGGTGACGTCTCTTGAAATACCGATGACACCGACGATCTTCCCCGAGTTGTCCCGCCATGGCGTCTTGCTGGCCTGAAAGATGAAGCGCCGGTCGCCGATGACACCGATTTCTTCTCTTTCATACACCTCCCCGCCCGAGACCACCTTTTCGTCCGTCTCGCGAAATACGCGGGCGATTTCGGCAGGGACCAAATCTGCGTCGGTACGCCCGATGATATCGCCCGGCTTGTGGCCGAGCATTCGGGCGCCCGTCTCGTTGATAAAGCAATATCGCCCTTCCAGGTCTTTTACGAAAATCGCTTCGGAAGAACTCTCGAATATCGTGTTGAGCAGATTCTTTTGCCGCAGCAATTCTTCTTCCGTCCGCCTGCGCTCGGTAATGTCACGGGTAATGCCAAGCAGCGCGACGACGCCTCCCGCGGCATCGCGCATGGGCGCTGCGTGCGTTTCCAGCCAGCGCCGCGTGCCCTTCAGCCCCTTGACCTCGAAGGACAAAACGCCGGTTTCACCGCGCATCACGCGCCGATGCAGATCGACGAACGCGGCGCGGTGCTCCGGCAGCAGATACTCCGACAGCGGGCACGTCTGAGCCTCCGCCAGCGACGCAGCTTCGAGCATCGCCAGACCGGCGGCATTCATCTCGACCAGCCTTCCCTCGCCGTTCACAACCTTTACACATTCCGGCTCGGTCTCGATGATGGTCCGCATGCGATCTTCGCTTGATCTGAGCGCCTCTTCGGCCTGCTTGCGTTCGGTTATATCCTGAATGATGCCTACCATTTGCACAGCCATGCCGCTTGCGTCGTACTCGATCCGCCCTCGACCATAGACCCAGCGCTCGGCGCCGTCGTTTGCTCTGACGATGCGGTATTCCCTATCGAACGGCAGGTGTTCTGCGACTATCTTGGAGAAATACGAATTCATTTGTTCGCGCTCTGCCGGATGCAGAACTTGCGTCCATCCCGCCAGCGTATGGGGGAATCCGGCATCGATGCCGAATATTTGATCCATCACCGGCGAGCTTTTCCAGATATCGTTCGGAATGTCGAATACATAGCTTCCGACACGCCCCGCCTCCTGCGCTTCGCTCAAGTTCCTTTCGCTATCGCGCCGTGCGGTCTCTATTCCCTCTTGTTCAAATTGCCACATACGCTGGCGACGCAGGCCGTACCTGACTGCAACCAGGCCGGTGAAGATGAAAATCACCGAGAGGTAGAGCGTTCCCTGGAATCGCTCCCACCAGGTCGCCTTGATTTCAGATAGCGGCATTGCTATGAAGACAGTCGCCGGAAAATACCCCAGCCGGCGAAATACGAACAGCGCGTCATGTTCGCCCGGTCCGCTGCTCCCCTCCACATTTCCTGCCTCCGGAAACTTCCGCTTCTGCAGGTGATTGACCAGCGCGTCCGATCTCGGGCTGGCAAACATCTCGTCGGACGCCACATTGTTCGGAACAGGATAGCGACTGAGCAGATATCCATCGTCACGCACCACGCCGATGGACGCCTTGGCGACGATGGGGGCATCCATCCAATACGACTGCAGGTACTCCAGCGGGATCGACGCGCTGACGATGTATTTCAACTTGCCGTCGGCCCCTTTGACGGCATGCCGGAAGGGAACGATTGCCCTGGTCAGGACGGCCCCCGTTACCGGCCGCCCGATAGCAGACAACCGGCCCAGCCCGGCCTGCGCGACAAACTCCTTGAAGGACGCCTGGTTGCCCAGGCTTGCTTTGGTTTGGCTCGGCGCGGTCCTGGCCGTCAGCAGAACCTTGCCGTCGGGCTCGGAGAGGGCGACATTGAAAAGATCCGGGCGCGATTCCCAGAAGCGCTTGACGACACGGTGAGCCTGGTCCAAATCCACGGGGTCACGCAGGGCCGCAACATCCTCGCCAATGTTCTTGAGCGAAATTCCCAGGCCGGAGAAATAATTGTGTATGGCCTTGGCCTCGAGATCCGCAATCGTCGCCAATTGACCGACGTGACGCGCCTTCTCCTCGATCCAGGAGCGCCATCCGACAATGATGGCGTAGAGGACGACCAAGGTGACGAGAAATCCGGCAACTTTGCGAAGATTGCCCGCCAGTAGGCGCCGCAATTCCTCGGAAGAGTGCGATGTCGAATCGCTGCGGAACGCCATCAATCTGGAAGTCATTGCGCCGGTTCCAAGATCTGGTTGTTCTGAATCTCCCGTGAGTTGCAGGGAGGCAGTCACCGTCAATTGAATAGGCTACTGCCTTGTTATATTGACGATTTGATCTGTGACAAGAATTTCGCAGATTGCGCGTAGACCGGTTGCCCGGCATATCCAGGATATGTACAAGACCGTCGGCGTACGGACCGTCCGAATTCTCCGGCCCGCCATGGGCAAGAGTCTTCCATGCTATTGGAAGCGGTCAGCCGGAAGAACCAGCGGAGATCGGACAGGGTATGCAGACGCTTGCCTGGTCATGCGCACCAGACTGCAGCGCGTTGTCACTTCCGCTTTACCCTATAATTCCCGCACAAACAATACAAACCGGAGGAGACCATGCTGAACATGTTTCGCCGCGTAGGCGCGATCGCCGCGCTTGCGCTGGCCACACTGCCAGCCGCCGCGCAATACCCGTCGAAGCCCATACGCATGCTCGTGCCTTTCCCCGCCGGTTCGGCAACCAGCACCGTCGCGCGCATACTCGCCGCGCCGCTGTCTCAGGCGCTGGGCCAGCCCGTCGTCGTGGAAGAACGGCGAAATGGTGGCGAAGTCGGCTGGCGATGGACACACGCTTTTCATGGCGACCAACAGCCCGCTTGCCGCGGTGCCGCTGCTGCGCAAGAACCCGCCCTACGACCCGATCGCCGATTTCACCCCCATCAGTTTCATGGGCCGCTATACCTTCTACCTGGTGGTTCACGCCAGCGTGCCGGCCAAGACGCTTACGGAACTGCTGGACTATGCGCGCGCCAATCCGGACAAGCTCAATTACGCCACCGGCAACACCACGGGCATCCTCTCGACTGCGCAGTTGCTCGCCTTCGGCAAGGCGAAAATGATGCACGTGCCCTACAAGGGCGAACCTCCCGCGATGACCGACCTGGTCGGCGGCCGGGTGCAGGTGATGTTCGCCTCCTCCACCACCGCGCTCCCCTTCATGCGCGAAGGCAAGCTGCGCGCGCTTGCGACCACCAACGCGCAGCGCACCGCGCAGGCGCCCGACGTGCCGACCATGGCCGAGGCCGGCATGCCGAACTTTTCCATCGGCTCCTGGGCCGCGCTGTTCGGCCCGGCGAAAATGCCGAAGGACGTGCTCGACCGCATCAACCAGGAAGTGGTCGCGGCGATGAAACGGCCCGAGGTGCGCGAACAGTTCGAGCGCCAGGCGTTCGAATACGCACCGTCCACACCCGCGGAACTGGGCGCCTTCCTCAAGGATCAGCTCGACGTCTGGAGCCGCACCATGCGCGAGGCCGGTATGAAGCCGGAGTAGATTCGGGGCGCGCAACCAGGGAACAACCTGCCGGAGATGCCCGTCGTTACTGGGGTTCCTGGCAGTTGCACCGAAACCTCGAGCGTCACGCAGCGGTTCGCGCAAAGAGCCGCATGGACCACATAAAGGGAGAACAGCATGAGTGCAGAGGCGAAACTGAAGGAACTCGGGATCGAATTGCCGCCGGCGCCCAGGCCGATCGGCAATTACGTCGCGGGCGTGCGGGCCGGCAAGCTGCTGTTCATGTCGGGCATCGGCCCGCGCCGCAGCGACGGCAGTTCGATCACCGGCAAGCTGGGCGCGGACCTGTCGACAGACGAAGGCTACGCCGCGGCCCGTGCCGTGGGGCTCAACATGCTCGCCAACATCCGCTCGGTGATCGGCTCGCTCGACAAGGTCGAGCGGGTGGTCAAGGTGCTCGGCATGGTCAATTCGGCGCCGGACTTCGGGGAGATGCCGAAAGTCATCAACGGCTTCTCCGACCTGTTCGTCGAAATTTTCGGCGCGGAGCGGGGCCGCGGGGCGCGCTCCGCCGTCGGCATGGCGGCGCTGCCGAACCAGATCGCGGTGGAAGTGGAGATGGTCCTGCTGGTATCGGACTGAGCGATTCCGTTCTGCTACTCGATTCCTCGCCGCGCCAGGTGCTCTGCCACCTGGCGGCCAAGATCCGGCGCAAGACAGTCGAACACCGTCGGTTCATCCATGGCCCGCAACCAGGTGAGCTGGCGCTTGGCCAGCTGGCGCGTGGCATAGACGCCGCGATCGCGCAGCACACCGGCATCGTACGCGCCGTCCAGATGCTCCCAGGCCTGGCGATAGCCGACACAGCGCATGGACGGCAGATCCGGGGTAAGTGAGTACTTTCTGCGCTCGCTTCGAAGCGCTGCTCGATGCGCCGGTGCAGCGCCGAACGTTCCGAAGGGACCAGTGCGAGCGGCAGGAACCGGTGCTGCGCCGGCGCCGCGACCCGCGCGCCTTGCAGCGCAGACAGCGGCTTGCCGCTGACGCGAAAAACTTCCAGCGCGCGCTGGATGCGCTGCGCGTCGCCGGGCTTGAGCCTGGCGGCCGTGGACGCGTCGATCCGCGCCAGTTCCGCGTGCAGCGCCGGCCAGCCTTTGTCTTTCGCTTCGGCTTCGATCACGGCGCGGACCCCTGCGTCGGCCTGGGGCAAGTCGGACAAGCCCTCGCGCAGCGCCTTGAAATAAAGCATGGTGCCGCCGGCAAGCAAGGGGATGCGGCCGCGGGCGGTGATCTCCTGCATCAACCTCTGTGCATCCATCCTGAAACGCGCCGCCGAATAGCTTTCGGTCGGCGCGATCAGGTCGAGCAGGTGGTGAGGCACGCGCGCGCGCTCGGCGGCAGTCGGCTTGGCCGTACCCAGATTCATGTCGCGGTACACCTGCGCCGAATCGACGCTGACGATCTCGACCGGAAAATGCGCCGCGATCGCAAGCGCCGCAGCGGTCTTGCCGCTGGCCGTGGGGCCCATCAGCAAAATCGCCGGCGGCAGACCAGCCGCTGGTGCGCGCCTCATGTGGCCGACGCCCCGTCCGGCGGAGCTAACCGGCCGAACCGCGGTGGCGGCGCGCTTCGTAGGCCTGCAAGTGGCAATACGCCGCGGTGAGCACATGGGAGTCTGCGCCCGCCGCACGTGCGCGGCGCAGCATATAGCCCAGAATGTGGTCGGCTTCGACGTGCCCGCCTGCCTCCATGTCGCGCAGCATGGACGCGCTGAATACCGAACCGTGCGCGAACAGCATGCTCTGCGTCCTCTGCATGGACTCGGCGCGCGGCGCGTGGCCGGCCGCGGTCGCCGCGGCAACGCAGGCGGACAAGGCCTCGCGCATCAGCGCCTCGCCGTCCTCGGCGGCGAGTATTTCGCCCACGCTGGCGCGCATCAGGCAGGTCATGGCCGCCAGGCTCGCCAGGAACACGAACTTCTCCCACATGTCCTGCTCGACGTTGTCGCTGACCTTGCACTCGAGCGGAACGCCCGCATAGGCCTGCGACAGTTCCTGCAGCAGGGCCTTCGCATGCGGCCGTCGGCCTCCAGCGCCGAGGCGATATAACAGGTGCCCCCGAGCACGCGCTCCCTGCCGAAGGCCTGTTCCAACCGCTCCAAGTGCGCCATGCCGTTCAGCAGGGGCAGGACCAGGGTCTTCGGGCCGACGGCGTCGACGAGCGACACGATGGAGACGTCCAGGTCGTAGGCCTTGCACGACAGGATCACCAGATCGTATTCCGGCCGCACCGTCTCCTTCTGCACCGTGCGCACGGCCATCTGCGCGTTCCCCAGAGGGCTGTTGATCACGAGGCCGTTCTCGGCCAGCGCCATTGCGCGCTTCGGCCGCACCAGAAACGTCACGTCGGCCCCGGCCTGCGCCAGCCTGCCGCCGAAATATCCGCCGACCGCGCCGGCGCCAAGTATCAAGACTTTCATTGCTGATCTCCAGTCGGTAATGGAAACTCTGAAAAAAGGGCCCATGGCCCCCTTTTCCAATCCCCGCACTACAGTGAAAAGCCTCGGCCGAGAAATCGTCGTCCGAGGTTTTTCAGAGGTTACTTACGGCGTCTATCGTCCCCGCAGGAACAGCTTGTCCAGATCGGCCATGCTCATCTGGTACCAGGTGGGCCGGCCGTGATTGCATTGACCGGAACGCTCGGTCACTTCCATTTCGCGCAGCAGGGCGTTCATTTCAGTCGCAGTCAACGGGCGGTGCGCGCGCACTGCGCCGTGGCAGGCCATGGTCGAGAGCAACTCGTGCTGGTGCTCGGTCAGCACGCGGCTGCCGCCGAACTCGCGCACGTCCGCGAGCAGCGCATGCGCCAGATCGGCGACGTCGGCGGACGCCAGCATGGAGGGCACGGCGCGCACCGCCAGCGCAGTCGGCGACAACGGCGCCATGTCGAATCCCAGCTGCTTCAGTACCTCGGCGTGCTCTTCCACCGTCGCCACTTCCAGCCGGTCGGCGTTGAAAGTCACCGGTATCAGGAGTTTTTGCGAACCCATGCCCTGCATGTCGAGCGCGGCTTTGAGCTTTTCGTACAGGATGCGCTCGTGCGCCGCGTGCATGTCCACCAGCACCAGGCCCTGCCGGTTTTGCGCCAGGATGTAGATGCCGTGCAACTGCGCCAGCGCCCAGCCCAGGGGCGCGTCCGCATCGGCCTCCACACCCGCGCCAGGCGACGCTGCCGGGTCCCGCCGCTCGAACGCGGCGCGCATGGCACCCCCGCCGGGGGCGGGAATCGGACCCGGCGGCAGGGAAAACATCGCCTGATACGCCGCGGCCGGTTGCGCCACGCCGAGGCTGGATTGATAAGGCGCGCGCCGGAACTCCATTCCGGCGCCTGTCGCAAGCGGCGCGACGGCGGCAGCGGGCGCCTGCGCGGCGCTGCCCGACAGCGCTTTGCTCACCGCGTGATACACAAACTGGTGAATGGCGCGCGAATCCCTAAACCGCACTTCGGTCTTGGCCGGATGCACGTTCACGTCCACGCCCAGCGGATCGAGCTCCAGGAACAGCACGTAGGCCGGATGGCGGTCGCCGTGCAGCATGTCCTGATACGACTGGCGCAGCGCATGCGTCAGCAGCTTGTCGCGCACGAAGCGGCCGTTGACAAAAATGTACTGCGCATCGCGCGAACTGCGTGAGAACTCCGGCGAACCGGCGAAGCCGGAAATCCGCAGCTCGGCCGAGCCTTCATCCAGCGTGCGCGCCGCGCCGGCGAATTCGGCACCGGCCACCGCGGCAATGCGCCGCGTCGCATCGCCCGCGTGCAGATGCGAAATCACCCTGCCGTTGTGCTTCAGCGTGAACGCGACGTCGGGCCGTGACAGGGCGATGCGCTTGAACACGTCTTCGCAATGGCCGAACTCGGTCGCCTCGGTGCGCAGGAACTTGCGCCGCGCGGGCGTGTTGAAATACAGATCATTGACCTCGATGCTGGTGCCGCCCGCATGCGCCGCGGGCTGTGCGGCGCCCTGCGCGCCCCCTTCGGCGGCGAGGCTCCACGCGTGCGCCGCCTGCGCGCTGCGCGTGGTGAGCGCGACACGCGCCACCGACGCGATTGAAGCCAGGGCTTCGCCGCGAAACCCGAGCGAGCGCACCTGCTCCAGGTCGTCCAGGCTCGCGATCTTGCTCGTGGCGTGGCGCGCGAATGCCAGTGGCAGGTCGAGTTCATCCATGCCGCCGCCGTTGTCCGTCACCTTGAGTTGCTTGATGCCGCCCTGGGCCAGGCTGACGCTGATTTCGGTGGCGCCGGCGTCCAGGCTGTTCTCCAGCAATTCCTTCAGCACCGAAGCCGGGCGCTCCACCACTTCGCCGGCGGCGATCTGGCTGATGAGGGTATCCGGGAGCAGGCGAATCGAGGGCATGGCGGGGGACGCACTATTTGTGGCGACCGAGTATACCGGGAACGCGAAGGGCCTGTTTACGTTCAGCGCATAAGCGCTGAACGTAAACAGGCCCTGGCCTTGCGGTAAGATGGCGCCTGATTTTTTGAAAAGACGCGCATGGAAATACTGCTGTTCTTCTGGGACCTGCTGGGCGAGACCGGCCTGGTGGTGACGCCGTTCCTGCCGGGGGATTCGCTGCTGTTCGTCGCCGGCACGCTGTGGGCCGCGGCCGCCCTCAACGTGCACGCGCTGGCGGCGCTGCTGATTTTCGCGGCGATCGCCGGCAACACGACCAACTACTGGATCGGCCGCTATATCGGCCCGAAAGTATTCCAGTGGAAGGACTCGCGCTGGTTCAACCGCAAGGCGCTGGACAAGACGCACGAATTCTACGAACGCCACGGCGGCAAGACCATCGTCATCACGCGCTTTGTGCCCATCATCCGCACCTTCGCGCCTTTCGTCGCCGGAGTCGGCAGCATGACGCACGCGCGCTTCCAGATGTTCAACGTCGCCGGCGGGGTGCTGTGGGTGGCGAGCCTGCTCTATGCCGGATTTTTCTTCGGCAACATCCCGTTCATCCGCAACAATCTGACGCTGGTGATATTCGGCATCATCGGGCTGTCGGTGGCGCCGGTGGTGCTCGAATTTCTGAGGCACCGGCTGCGGCGGGCCTAAACACGGCGGACGCCGTGATCAGTTCGTCTTGTCGAGCGAAGCCAGGGTGGATTTGGCCAGGGGCGGGTTCTTGGTGAAATACTTTCTGATGCCCTTGAAAATCGCCTGCGCCATCTTCTGCTGGTAATTCTCGTCGTTGAGCCGGCGCTCCTCGTCCGGATTGCTGATGAACGCGGTTTCAACGAGGATGGAAGGCACGTCGGGCGCTTTCAATACGGCAAAGCCGGCCTGCTCTACGTCGTTCTTGTGCAGCGAGTTGACGCCGCCCAGTTCGGACAGCACCGCCTTGCCCAATTTCAGGCTGTCGTTGATCTGCGCCGTCAGGCTGAGATCGGCCAGCGTCATCGCAAGATAGCGGTCCTTCACATCGAGGTTGACGCCGCCGATCAGGTCGGCGTCGTTTTCGCGCTTGGCCAGCCATTTCGCCGCGGTACTGGTGGCGCCGCGCTCGGACAGCGCGAATACCGACGAACCGCGCGCATGCGGCTTGACGAAGGCATCGGCGTGCACCGACACGAACAGGTCGGCCTGCACCTTGCGCGCTTTTTGCACCCGCACCTGCAGCGGAATGAAGAAATCGCCGTCGCGGGTCAACACGGCGCGCATGTTGGGCTCGGCGTCGATGATGGACTTCAGCTTGCGCGCGATCGTCAGGGTCACGTTCTTCTCGTGGCTGCCGCCGCGGCCTTTCGCGCCCGGATCCTCGCCGCCGTGGCCGGCGTCGATGACGATGGTCACCATGCGCGCCACGACCGGCTTGGACTTGGGCGACGCTTCAGGCTTGGGCGCGGAATCCGGCCGCGCCTCGATTCTTGGGACTTCCGCTACTGCAGGCGGCGCGGCCTCGGCAACCGCCTCGTCCGGCACGCTCCTCGCTTCCGATTTCTGCAGCAGGGCCATGAGCGGATCGAGCGCCACCAGCGGATAGATGTCGAGCACCAGCCGGTGGCCGTAATCACCCACGGGTTTGAGCATGAATATCTGCGGCTTGACCTCGGCCTTGAGTTCGAGCACCAGACGCACCACGCCGGGCTTGTAGCGTCCGGCGCGCATCTGTCCGACGTAGGGATCGTTGGGCAATACCTTGCCGGCGATCTCCTGCTGCACGCTGGCGATATCGACATCTTCCAGGTCGAGGACCAGCCGGTCCGGGTTCTTCACCAGCAGCAGTTCGTGCCTGACAGGTTTTTCGGACTCGATGGTGATGCGCGTGTATTCCTGCGCCGGCCAGATGCGCACCGCGCTCACGCGGTCCGCCGCGCGCGCACCCCCGATCGACCCGAACAAAACAAGCGCCAGCAGAAGTGCTTTCATGCACGTTGCGGCAATGGGGGGCTTGCCGCAGGCGGCAGGATGATTCAGGGCGGCATTTGCATCAGTCTGTTTAAGCATGCTTTGCCACTGTCAGTTCCGGCGCGAACGCTCAGGTCACGCCCGTCGCCGGAGAAATCGAAGTCGATGTCGAGGTCGGCAGGAGGCAGCAATCCCTCTGCCTTTTCCGGCCATTCGACCAGGCACACCGAGGCGTCGTTGAAGTATTCGTCGAAGCCCGCATCGCGCCATTCCCCAGGGTCATGGAATCGATAAAAATCAAAGTGGTACAAGTTTAACCTAGAAACAGTATAAAGTTCAACCAGGTTATAGGTAGGGCTTTTTACACGCCCCTCGAACCCCAGGCCGCGCAGGAGGCCGCGCACCAGAGTGGTCTTGCCGCTGCCGAGGTCGCCGTGCAGGTGCAGCGACAAGCCCGGCAAAATCACGCGCGCCAGCCGCGCGCCGAAGGCGGACGTCGCCGCCTCGTCGGGCAAATGCAATTCCAGCGCGCTGTGGTTATGATTGGGCATGTCAGATGCTGTAAGGGATCGCGATTACGCCAGCCTCGCCCGCGCCATCAAGAGCTGGGGGCGCGAGCTCGGTTTCCAGGCGGTGGGCATTGCCGGTACGGATCTCGGACTTGCCGAAGGCCGCCTCACCGAATGGCTGGCCGCGGGATTTCACGGCGAGATGGATTATATGGCAAGGCACGGGTCGCGACGCGCGCGACCGGCGGAATTGCATCCGGGCACCCTGAGCGTGATCAGCGCGCGCATGAATTACCGGCCGTCCGCGGCCGATGCCTGGTCGGTGATCGGCGCGCCGGACAAGGCCTACATTGCGCGCTACGCCACCGGACGCGATTACCACAAGGTGCTGCGCCGCCGCCTGGAGCAACTCGCGCAGCGCATCGAAACTGAAATCGGCGCCTTTGGCCACCGCGTCTTTACCGATTCCGCCCCGGTGATGGAAGTCGAACTGGCGGCAAGAAGCGGCCTCGGCTGGCGTGGCAAGCACACCCTGCTGCTTGCGCGCGATGCCGGCTCGTATTTCTTTCTGGGGGAAATCTATACCGACCTGCCGCTGCCGGTCGATGCGTCCGCCTCCGATCATTGCGGCAGTTGCAGCAAGTGCCTCGAACTCTGCCCCACCGGCGCCATCGTGGCGCCCTACAAGCTCGATGCGCGGCGCTGCATTTCCTATCTCACCATCGAGCTGAAAGGCGCGATTCCGCCGGAACTGCGGCCGCTGATCGGCAATCGCGTCTACGGCTGCGACGACTGCCAGCTTGCCTGTCCCTGGAACCGGCATGCACAGGTGAGCGAGGAGCCGGATTTCGCCGTGCGCCACGGGCTGGACGATGCGCTGCTGGCGGAACTGTTCTCCTGGGATGAAAGCCGGTTTCACGAGCGCATGTCCGGCAGCGCCATTCACCGCATCGGCTTCGAGCGCTGGTCGCGCAACCTCGCCGTGGGGCTGGGGAACGCGACAGGCGGCGAAGCGGTGATCAAGGCGCTGCGTTCGCGCGCAGACGACGTTTCGTCCCTCGTGCGCGAGCATGTCGCCTGGGCGCTGCAGCGCCACGGTATTTGACAGAGGAATTTGATAGGATCCGTTCCACCATGCGCCTGCACCAGCTCAAGCTCGATTACATTCCCGAACACGACCGCCTGCTGCTGCGCGTGAGCACTGACAATCAGCAGGAGGTGCGCCTGTGGCTGACGCGGCGCGCGCTGCGGCTCCTGTGGCCGCTGCTGGTGCAGATGGCGCGCTCTGCGCCCGAAGTCGCGCTGCAAAGCAGCCCGCAGGCGCGGGATGCGCTGGTCGGCATGCAGCACGAGCAGGCGCTGGGCCGTGCCAATTTTGCCAAGTCGTTCGAGGAGGCGCCGCGCGAAATGCCGCTGGGCGCCGAGCCCATATTGGTGGTGCACCTGCAAGCGAGCAAGGACGATGAAGGCAATCAGGTGCTCGGCCTGCTGCCGCTTCAGGGCCAGGGCATACATCTGACGCTGGACAATACGCTGCTGCATTCTTTCTGCAAGCTGGTGCAGAACGCGGCGGCCAAGTCAGAGTGGAATCTCGCGCTGGAGCTGCCGAATCTGCAGACGCCGCTCGCGCGGGGCGAGACGCTCGCGCCGAAGACCATCAACTGAGGGGGCATCTCACAATTGACTGTCATTCCGAAGCCAAAGGCTGAGGAATCTGCTTTTTGTTTGGTTAAGAAGCAGATTCCTGGCTACGCTCGGAATGACGATTTTTTTGCAATTTCACTCTGAAATACGCTCTAAGTGGCGATTGCAGAACTGCCGAAATAACCGCTGAAGCAGGGGGCGTTGGCGAAAGCATCTCCCCGCATCGTGGTCACCGCTATTCCAGCTGTTCCAGTTCAGCCTGCAGCGCCAGCCATTCTTCCTCGGCGCGCTCGACTTCCAGGCGCAGCGCCGCCTCGCGCAGCAGCGCCGGCTGCAGCTTTTCCTTGTCGGCATAACTCTCCGGATCGGCCAGCCATAGCCCGAGCGGCCTGCGCTCGCGCTCAAGTTCGGCCATGCGCCGCTCCAGCTTGGCCAGGCGCTGGGCCAGAGGCTTCTTCTGCGCGTAGCGCTGGTTGCGCGCGGCGGCTTCGTCGCGCTTTTGCTGCTTGCGCGTCGCGCCCGCCGCCGGCTCGGTGTCGGCGGCACCGGCACCGGCGCCGCCTTCGCGCTGGCGCAACAAGTCGCGGTAGTCCTCCAGGTCGCCGTCGAAAGGCTGCACCCTGCCCTCCGCCACCAGCCACAGGCTGTCGGCTGTGGTGCGCAGCAGGTGCCGGTCGTGGGAAACGAGGACGATCGCGCCCTCGTATTCCTGCAGCGCCAGCGTGAGCGCGTGTCGCATTTCCAGATCGAGGTGATTGGTCGGTTCGTCCAGCAGTATCAGGTTGGGCCGCTGCCACACGAGCAGCGCAAGGGCCAGCCTCGCCTTTTCGCCGCCGGAGAATGGCGCAACCGGAGCCATTGCCATGTCGCCGCGGAAGTCGAAACCGCCGAGGAAATTGCGCAGTTCCTGCTCACGCGTGCGCGGATCGATGCGCATCAGATGCCGCAGCGGCGATTCGTCCGGCCGCAGCACTTCGATCTGGTGCTGCGCAAAATAGCCGATGGCCAAACCTTTGCCTTCGTGCCGCCTGCCCGACAGCGGCGAGAGCTCGCCCGCGAGCAGTTTGATCAGGGTCGACTTGCCCGCGCCGTTGCGACCCAGAAGGCCGATGCGCGCGCCCGCGCCTATGCTGAGCTTGATGTCGCCGAGCACGGTGCGCTCGCCATAGCCGGCCGCCGCGTCCTCCAGCGTCAGCAGCGGATCGGGACCCGCCAGGGGCTCGCGCATGCGAAAGTCGAACGGGGTGTCGACGTGTGCCGGCGAGATGATTTCCATGCGCGCCAGCGCCTTGATCCGGCTTTGCGCCTGGCGCGCCTTGGTCGCCTTGGCGCGAAAGCGCTCGACGTAGGAATGCAGGTGCGCAATCTCGCGCTGCTGCTTCTGATAGGCCGCCTGCTGCTGCGACAGGTGCATCGCGCGCTGTTCTTCGAACGCGGAGTAGTTGCCCGAATAGAGTTTCACCCGGCATTGCTCTATCGCGAGAATGTGGCCTACGGTGCCGTCGAGAAAATCCCGGTCGTGCGAAATCGCGAGCAGCGTGCCGGGGTAATCGCGCAGCCATTGCTCCAGCCAGATCACCGCGTCCAGATCGAGGTGATTGGTCGGTTCGTCGAGCAGCAGCAGGTCCGAGCGGCACATGAGCGCGCGCGCGAGCTTCAGGCGCATGCGCCACCCGCCGGAGAAGGCGTCCACGGCCTGCTCCTGCTCGTCGGCGGTGAATCCGAGCCCGTGCATCAGGCTGGCGGCGCGGCTGCGCGCGCTGTAGCCGCCGGCGTGCTCCAAGATTTCGTACAGGGCGGCGAGGCGCTCGCCTTCGTCCTGCTCGTGCGCGTGCGCCAGTTCCTGCTCCAGCGCGCGCAATGGCGCGTCACCGTCGATGACATATTCGATCGCCGCCTGCGCGCCCGCCGGAACCTCCTGCGACACGTGGGCAACCGTCAGCTTGCCGGGCAGTTCCAGGTCGCCCGCTTCCTGGTGCAATTCGCCCAGCAGCAATGCGAACAGGCTGGACTTGCCGCAGCCGTTCGCCCCGACCACACCGATCTTCTGGCTGGCATGCAGGGTCAGGTCTATGCCTTCGAGCAGCAGTTTGCCGCCGCGGGCGAGCGTGAGTTTGCGCAGAGTGATCATTTGGGTTCAGCCAACGGCGGGGGAGCAGGACCGGCCCTCGGTCCCGCGCGGATGAGACTTCTGCACTTGCGCCCGGATTACGGCGCGGGCGATCAAACCACTTCTTCGGCGGGGTCCAGCTTGCGTGCTTCGTCTTCGAGCATCACCGGAATGCCGTCGCGGATCCGGAATGCGAGCCGGTCCGCCTTGCAGATGAGTTCCTGCTCGGCTTTGCGATAGAGCAACGGCCCCTTGCAGATAGGGCACACGAGGATGTCAAGCAGCCTTGGGTCCATTTGGAGTCCTCACAATACTACGGGGGGGGGGGCAGGGAGGGAAAGGAAGGGCCCCTCCTCTTTCTTGTCCCCTCGTGCTCCCCTAATTCGGACGTCCGACAGCTTTGCTGTCAGACGCTCTTAGTTTCGCCAGAATGAAATCGAAAAATGCCGGTGCCAGTTCGGCCTCGACCCGCAACGCGTACCAGTGCGCGCGCGAAAACGCCTCGCATTTTACCGCATCCTTCCCGGTCATAAGCAGCGCTTCGCAGCCGGCGAAGTCCAGTTCCCCGGCCGCATAGGCGTGATGATCGGGAAACGGATGGTTGACGGTCTTCAAACCCAGTCGCGCGAGGTGATCGAAGAAACGCTGCGGATTGCCGATGCCGGCCACGGCGTGCAGTTTCTTGCCCGCGAGCGCCGCCGCCCGAACACCGACAGACGGCTGCTGCAGACTGAAAAACTCGTCTCCCCGCAGGTCCATCCGGAACGACGAGTCGTGATTTCCGGCCGGTGCGGCGTTGACCACCCAGGCATCGACCCGGCGCGCAGCCGGCTCGCGCAGCGGTCCTGCCGGCAGCAGCAGGCCGTTGCCGGCGCCGCGCCCGTCCTCCACGGCGATCTCGATGTCGCGCGCCAGATGATAGTGCTGCAGTCCGTCGTCGAGAATCAGCACGTCGCAGTCCGGGTGCGCCGCCAGCAGCGCAAGCGCCGCCTTCGCGCGGTCGCGCCCTATCCACACGGGGCAAGCGCTCGCGCGCGCGAGCAGCAGGGGCTCGTCGCCCACCAGGTTCGCCGGACTTGCGGCATCGACCGCCATGGGCGCGGCGGCGCTTCCGCCGTAGCCGCGGCTGACGATGCCGGGTCTGCGTCCGCATTTTTTCAGCATCGCCGCCAGCGCCAGAACCAGCGGCGTCTTGCCGGTGCCGCCGACCACGATGTTGCCGACGACGATCACGGGTACCGGCAGTTTGACCGCCGGCAGTCCTCCGCTGCGATAGGCGGCCCGGCGCAACGCCGCCAGCAGGCGATAGAGTAGGCTCAGCGGCCAGAGGGCGAGCGACAGCGCGCTCAGGCGATACCAGTGCCGTTCGTGAAAGCTGTCTCCCACTTCATGCACTCACAGGCGGGTAGCGTTGAAACCTAGAGGCCATTTCAGCATCAGCGAAATGGCCTCTGACTTAGGGGAGCATGAGGGGATACGCCCCGAAGGAAGTCCCCGCAGGGGATATCCCCTCATTTCGTAATAGCTCTTACTTGGTTTGAGTCTGCGTGGCGAAGGAAATATGGCCGTAACCGGCCAGCCGCGACGCTTCCATGACATTGATCACCGATTGGTGGGTGGCGCTGGAATCGGCGCTGATGACCACCACCGGGTCCTTGAGTTCGCCCGCGGCGCGGCGCATCTCGTCCGACAACCCGGCCACGTCGCGGAACGCCACCGCCTGGCGGTTTATGGTGTACTGCCCGCCGGTATTGACGGTGATGTTGATCTCGTTCGGCCGTTCCAGCTGCTTCTGCGCATCGGCGGTAGGAAGGTTGATCTGCAATTCGGCGAACTTCGAATAAGTCGTGGTGATCATCAAAAAAATAAGAATCACCAGCAGCACGTCGATCAGCGGAATCAGATTGATCTCCAGCGGTTCCCTGGACTGGTAACGCTGGAAATTCATGCTCTGTCCGGCGCTTGCTGCGATTTGGCGTCGAAGTCCAGACGTTCGCCGTGGATCAAGTCCACGAGCTTGCTTGCCTGCTGTTCCATGTCTACCAGGAAACTGTCGACCGTGGCGCGGAAATGGCGGTAGAAAATCATCGCCGGAATCGCGATCACCAGGCCGAGCGCGGTGTTATACAGCGCCACCGAAATGCCGTGCGCCAACACCTGCGGGTTGGTGCCCGAAGGCGACTGCGAACCGAAGATCTCGATCATGCCGACCACCGTGCCGAACAAGCCCATCAGCGGAGCGATGGTGGCCAGGGTGCCGAGGGTGGTGAGAAAACGCTCCAGATCGTGCGACACGGCGTGCCCCGCTTCCTCGATCGCCTCCTTCATTACGTAGCGCGAGCTCTTGTGGTTTCTCAACCCGGCGGCCAGCACCTGGCCAAGCGGGGAATCCTTGGCAAGCTGCTCCAGCATCTGCGGGTTGACGCCCTGCTGACGATAGGCATTGACCACCTTGCCCAGCAACTGGACCGGCACTATTCTTTCTTTGCGCAGCATGATCAGGCGTTCGATGATCAGGGCTACCGCGATGACTGATGCAATCAGCAACGGATAAGCCGGCCAGCCTGCGGCGGCGATGAGCGCAAACAATTAACTCTCCTGATTTTTTTTACCGCCGCCACTTTAGCTTCTGCGGCGCTTTTGAGCAAGGCTGGCCTGCCCGCGCGGCTCGGGCCCGTCGAATTTCATGCCCCCGGGGTGGCGCGTTTCGATGCCCCGGCGGCGAACGCGCGGCCTGGCGAAAACCGGCTCGCGCAAGCGCGCCCCGCGCGCGGCGCCGGCAGCCGGAAATCGGGCGCGTGGATTATCCACATTTTGTGTGGATAAAGCTGTGCATAGTTTACAGAAATGAAACTTAAGTGGACTGCGCAAAAGGGTTTTTTGCCTTTGCCCACATTTTAGACAGCGTTTTTTGTATATTTAATACAATAGCTTAGGAAGCTTTCAGACGGGAATATTTTGCCCAATAAACGAGCAGGGCGCGCGCAAGGCCTTGCTGTGGATAGTGTAAACTCCGCACATGCCTCCAGAGCCAGATTTGACGCGGGTTTCCAGCCCCTTCCCTGCGGAAATTCTAACCGTTTCCGCCTTGGTGCGCAGCGTGCGCGATCTGCTGGAAAATCGCTATCCGCTGTCGTGGGTGGCGGGAGAGATTTCCAATTTCACCCGCGCCAAATCCGGGCATCTGTATTTTTCGCTCAAGGACGAAACCGCGCAGGTGCGCTGCGTCATGTTTCGCAACCGCGGCCAGTATCTCGATTGGGAACCGCGCGAAGGCCTGAGGGTGGAGGTGCGCGCTCTGGTCACGCTGTACGAAGCGCGCGGCGACTTCCAGCTCAACGTGGAATCCATGCGCCGCGCCGGCGAGGGCGCCCTGTTCGAAGCGTTTTTGCGCCTGCGCGACAAACTGGACAGGGAAGGCCTGTTCGACGCGGCGCACAAGAAGCCGCTTCCGCCCTATCCGCGCTGCATCGGCATCGTCACCTCGCTGCAGGCCGCGGCGCTGCGCGACGTGCTCACCACGCTCGCCCGGCGCAACCCGTCAATCCCGGTCATCATCTATCCGGCACCGGTGCAGGGAGAAGGCGCGGCGCAGAAGATCGCGGCTGCCATCGCCGCGGCGGCGAGGCGCAACGAATGCGATGTGCTCATACTCTGCCGCGGCGGCGGATCGATCGAGGACCTGTGGGCCTTCAACGACGAAGAGCTGGCGCGCACGATCTACGCCTGCCCAATTCCGCTCGTCAGCGGCATCGGCCATGAAACCGACTTTACCATCGCCGAATTCGTCGCCGATCGCCGCGCGGCCACTCCGACCGCTGCCGCCGAACTGGTGAGTCCGGCGCGAGCCGAATTGATCGCCGAACTGCAGCAACTCAGGCGCGCCCTGCTGCGGCAGATGCAGTTCGCGCTCGAGGCGCGCGCGCAGCGCGTGGATTCGATGGCCGGTCGGCTGCAGAGCCCGGCCGACCGTTTGCGCGCAAGCGCCGCGCTCATCGGCGCCGCGCGCGTCCGCCTCGCGGCCGCATTTGCGCTCTGTAGCCGCGATGCGGAGTGGCGCCTGTCACATGCGGCCCGACGGCTCACCGCCGCCATGCCCAGCTTGGGCATGTTGCAACAGAGGCTTACCCAGCTCGAAACCTCGCTCAAGCGTGCGACGCCGCAGCGGCTGGCCAGGATAAGCGAAGATGTCGCGCGCCTTTCGCAGGCACTGACACACCTGGATCCGGCCACCGTTCTCGGGCGTGGCTATGCAATCGCGCGCCGCGCGGACGGCAGCGTCGTGCGCGACGGCGCGATGCTGCATTCGGGGGATTCGCTGGAACTTACGTTCGCGCGCGGCGGAGCGGCGGTGCGCGTCGATAAACCCCGCTGAGATAGCGGGCTTCGTTGCCAGCGGCAGCGCTTATCGCCTACAATCGCGCCCTTGGCGTCTTTGACATGGCGCGGGGATATCCCCGGGGGCGACTTTCCCCTCGAGGGGTTCGAGACCTGCGGGTCGTATTCACCGGCGCTCCCCGAAATCGGCCGGTTGCAAGACGACTCTTGCAACGTACTTTTTGAATCCGCGACAGACACACAAGGAGAAACAGAAATGGAACACAAATTGCCACCGCTGCCTTATGCAATGGATGCGCTGCAGCCGCATATCTCCAAGGAAACGCTCGAATTCCATTACGGCAAGCACCATCAGGCCTACGTCACCAACCTCAACAACCTGATCAAGGGCACCGAGTTTGAAAACGCGAGCCTGGAGGACATAACGAAGAAAGCGTCGGGTGGCGTATTCAACAACGCAGCCCAGGTGTGGAACCACACGTTTTACTGGAACTGCCTCGCACCCAAGGCCGGTGGCGCGCCGACAGGTCCGCTGGCCGCCGCAATCGACAAGAAGTGGGGCTCGTTCGCGGCCTTCAAGGAGGCCTTCTCCAAGTCGGCCGTCGGTAACTTCGGTTCGGGCTGGACCTGGCTGGTCAAGAAAGCAGACGGTTCGGTCGACATCGTGAACACCAGCAACGCGGCCACGCCGCTGACCGGAGCCGACAAGCCGCTCCTGACCTGCGACGTCTGGGAGCACGCCTATTACGTCGACTATCGCAATGCCCGGCCCAAGTACGTGGAGTCGTTCTGGAACCTGGTGAACTGGGACTTCGTGTCAAAGAACCTGGCCGGCTGACCTGCCGCGGCGCGCGTGTCTCAAGCTGAACGCGCGCGCCACTAACAAATGAAAAACCCGCTCGATTCATTGCTGGCAACGGCCGCCTGCGGGGCGGCCTTGACGCTGGCGCTGTATCTCGTCGCCCGCCACGCAATCGGCGCCTGAAATGGACGTCGTTCCGGCGCTGGCACGCTGGTTTCACTTCATGGCCGGCATCATGTGGGTGGGCCTGCTGTACTACTTCAATTTCGTGCAGATGGCGGCCTTGAAATCGGCCTCGACCGACGGCGGCGCCGCCGCCATCAATCGCCATGTCGCACCGCGTGCGCTTTTCTGGTTCCGCTGGGCGGCGCTCGCCACCTGGGTCACGGGTGCGGCCTTGCTCGGAAAAAATTTCACCCCCGCCTTCACGCTGCAAACCGGCCATGTCGCCATCGGCATCGGCTCGTGGCTGGGCACCGTCATGCTGGTCAACGTCTGGGGGCTGTTGTGGCCGGCACAGAAGCGGGCTCTGGGGCTGGTCGAGGCGACCGAAGCGCAGAAAAACGCGGCGCGCCGCCGGGCTTTCCTCGTCTCGCGGGTGAACCTGGCGCTGTCGTTCCCGCTGCTGTTCTTCATGGCCGCAGGAGCGCATTCGGCGATCTATTTCTAAGCGTCGGCGGAATGAGGGGAGGCTTCCCCTCGTCGTGCAATGTGCTTGTGGAGCCGCCGCGGGGGCGATTTAACGCGCCGCGGGAGAGATCTGGTCCAGGCCCTTGATGGGCGTTCCTGCCGCAATAGCGCGCTTCTTGAACCAGCCCTGGTTCATTTCAAGGGCGTAGCGTACCGGCCGCGCAGCGCAATGGGTGGTCTCATCCAGCGGCTGCATGTCGGCGATGTTGACGATCTCGCCGCGCTCGTCGATGAACGCCACGCTCAACGGGATGAGGGTGTTTTTCATCCACATGCAGTGCGTCGCGGCTTCGTCGAACAGGAATACCATGCCCGCCCCCTGAGCCATGGACTTGCGCTGCATCAGCCCCTGCGAGCGCGTGCTCATGCTGGCGGCTATTTCAGCCTGAATTACATGTATGCCGGCACTGAGTTTGGCCGTAGGCAGAGGTGGCTGCTGCGCCCAGACCGACACCGTCCATACGATCAGGCTGGCAAAAGCGGCGCATCGATTGCCGGTAACCCTGTTCGAACCGGATCGGCGCAGCTGATCCATATGCGATTTCCTATCCCAGAAATGAAAAAGGCAGGGATAAACCCTGCCTTTCGAAGAAAAGCGGGATTACTTCTTCTCGGCTTTTTTCTCGTCTTTCTTGGCTTCTTTCTTTTCTTCTTTCTTCTCGGCTTTGGCTTCGGCCTTCTTCTCGGCCTTGGCTTCTACCTTCT
>JAPLRD010000032.1 GCA_026399375.1 Pseudomonadota bacterium | reverse complement strand
GTGAGCACGGTCAAGGACCGCGCGCTGCCGCGCGTCGCCGACGGCCAGAAGCCCGTGCAGGCACGCATCCTGTATGCCATGTGGGAAATGAACGGCCGTGCCGGCACGCCGAGGAAGAAAAGCGCGCGCGTGGTCGGCGACGTGCTGGGCAAGTTCCATCCGCACGGCGACGCTTCGGTGTATGACGCGATGGTGCGTATCGCGCAGAATTTCAGCCTGCGCTATCCGCTGGTGGACGGCGAGGGCAATTTCGGCTCGCGCGACGGCGACGAGCCGGCGGCGATGCGCTACACGGAAGCGCGCCTGACCAAGTTCGCCGAGGTGCTGCTGGCGGAACTGGACAGCGGCACCGTGGACTTCACGCCCAATTACGACGGCAGCATGGTCGAACCGCAGGTGCTGCCGGCGCGGTTGCCGGTGGTGCTGCTTAACGGGGCCTCGGGCATCGCCGTTGGCATGGCGACGGAAATCCCCAGCCACAACCTGACCGAAGTCGCGAACGCCGCGATCGCCCTGATCCGCGAGCCGGAGCTTTCGCTCGCCGGGATAATGAAATATATCAAGGGCCCGGATTTCCCCGGCGGCGGCCAGATCATCACGCCGCGCGCTGAAATGCGCGAGGCCTACGGCAACGGGCGCGGCTCGGTGCGCGTGCGCGCGCGCTGGACCATAGAGCGCCTCGCGCGCGGGCAATGGCAGGTGGTGGTGTACGAATTGCCGCCCGGCGCTTCCTCGCGCAAAGTTCTTGAGGAAATCGAGGCCATCACCAACCCGCAGCCGAGGGCGGGCAAGAAATCGCTTACGCCCGAGCAGCAGCGCGGAAAGCAGCTGATGCTGTCCATGCTCGACCGCGCGCGCGACGAGTCCGACCGCACGCATCCGGTGCGCCTGGTGTTCGAGCCCAAGTCCTCGCGCCTGGACGAAAACGAATTCATCAATCTTCTGCTGGCCAAGACCAGCATGGAGACCAACGCCTCGATCAACCTGGTGATGGTCGGTCTGGACGGGCGGCCCACGGGCAAGAACCTGAAAGACATCCTCGCCGAGTGGCTGGCATTCCGCTTCTCCACGGTGACGCGTCGCTCGCGCTTCCGCCTGGACAAGGTGCTGGACCGCATCCACGTGCTCGAAGGGCGCCTCCTGGTGCTGCTGAACGTGGACAAGGTGATCAAGCTGATCCGCAATTCGGACGATCCGGGGCCGGATCTGATGCGGGTGTTCAAGCTCACGGAGCGCCAGGCGGAGGACATCCTCGAGATGCGTCTGCGCCAGTTGGCCAAACTCGAGCACATCAAGCTGGAAAAGGAACTCGACGGCTTGTCGAAAGAACAGAAGGGCCTGGAAAAAATCCTCGGCAGCCGCAAGTCGCTCGAGTCGCTGGTGATCGAGGAGATCGAAGCCGACGTCAAGGCCTTCGGCGACAAGCGCCGTACGGTGATCGAAGAGTCGGAGAAAGCGGTGCTCGAGACACCGGTGCTGGACGAACCGGTGACGGTGATCTTCTCGAAAAACGGCTGGGTGCGCGCACGCCAGGGCCATGGCGTGGAGCCGGCTTCGCTCTCGTTCAAAGAAGGCGACGGCCTGGCCGCGCTGCTGCCCTGCCGCACCGTGGATCCGGTCATTTTCATCGACTCGGGCGGCCGCGCCTACAGCGTGGAAGCGGGCGGATTGCCGAGCGCGCGCAGCGACGGCGCGCCGGCGTCATCTCTGGTGGAAGTGCAGGGCGGCGCCAAGATCATGCACTGCGTCGCCGGCAAGCCGGACGTCAAAATCCTGGTCGCGTCCAGCGGCGGGTACGGTTTCCTGTGTATGATCGGCGACATGGTTTCCAACCGCCGTGCCGGGCGTGAGTTCATGAGCGTCGAAGCCGGTGAGACGCCGCTCGCGCCGTTCGCCTACGACGAAGCGCCGGGCAACCATATCGTGGCGCTGGCGGGCGAAGGCCGTCTGCTCGCGTTCGATATTTCCGAAATGCGCGCCATGTCCAAAGGGCGCGGCGTGATCGTCATGGGCCTGGAGAAGGGTGAGAAGCTGCTTGCCGCTGCGGTGACGCGGCTCACAACGGTTACCGTCACGGGCATAGGCCGCGGCGGCAAGGAAAAAGCGCTCGAAATCAAGGGCGAAAAGCTGCGCCACCACATCGGCCATCGCGCGCGCATGGGCCGGGTGCTGCCGGAGAAATTGAAGCCGACGGCTCTGTCAGTTCCACCCAGGCTCGAGCTGGAGCCGAACGGCCGTTCCGGCAGCTAGCAAAAGGTACTCCCTCGCCCCGCTTGCGGGGAGAGGGTCGGGGTGAGGGGATGTTTGTACCCTCATTTGCCCTCGAATTTACTGCTGCAATGCGGTAAAATTGCCCTTTTTCACCCAAAGCAAAATCGTCGCATCATGTCACTCATCGTACAAAAATTCGGCGGCACCTCGGTGGGCTCTACCGAGCGCATCAAGAATGTCGCCAAGCGCATCGCCCGCTGGAAGGCGCAGGGACACAAGATCGTGGTCGTGCCCTCGGCCATGTCCGGGGAGACCAACCGGCTGATCGCGCTCGCCAAAGAAATCTCCCCCATGCCCGACCCGCGCGAACTCGACGTAGTCGCCTCCACCGGCGAGCAGGTCACCATCGGCCTCCTGTCGATGGCGCTGATGGAACTGGGCCTGAAAGCCAAGAGCTACACCGGCGCGCAGGTAAAGGTGCTGACCGACAGCGCGTTCACCAAGGCGCGCATCGAACGCATCGACGAAAACCGCATGCGCGCCGATCTTGAGGCGGGATATGTCGTGGTGGTCGCCGGCTTCCAGGGCGTGGATGCAGCGGGCAACATCACCACGCTGGGCCGCGGCGGTTCCGATACCTCGGCCGTGGCGCTGGCCGCCGCCCTCAAGGCGGACGAATGCCAGATCTATACCGATGTCGACGGCGTCTATACCACCGACCCGCGCATCGTGCCCGAAGCGCGGCGCCTGGCAACCATCACGTTCGAAGAAATGCTCGAGATGGCCAGCCTGGGATCGAAGGTGCTGCAGATTCGCTCGGTCGAATTTGCCGGCAAGTACAAAGTGAAACTGCGCGTGCTGTCCTCCTTCGAGGATAAGGAAGGCCCCGGCACGCTGATTACGTATGAGGATGATCCAAAAATGGAAAAAGCAGTCATATCCGGTATCGCTTTCAGCCGCGATGAAGCCAAAATCACCGTAATGGGCGTGCCCGACCGCCCCGGGATCGCCTATCAAATCCTCGGACCGATCGGCGAAGCCAACATCGACGTTGACATGATCATTCAGAACGCCGGTGTCGACAACATGACCGATTTTTCCTTCACCGTGCCGCGCAACGACTACGCCAAGACGATGCAAGTGCTGGAAAAGCAGGTGAAGGGCCACATCAAGGCGTCCGACATCCGCGGCGACAACAAGGTGTGCAAGGTGTCGCTGGTCGGCGTCGGCATGCGCACCCACGCCGGGGTCGCCGGCAAGATGTTCCGCACCCTGGCCGAGGAGGGCATCAACATCCAGATGATCTCCACTTCGGAAATCAAGATCGCGGTGATCATCGACGAAAAATACATGGAACTTGCCGTGCGCGCGCTGCACAAGGTTTTCGACCTCGACCAGCCAGCATGATATAGTTTCCAAGAGATCCGGAGAGGTGGCCGAGTGGTCGAAGGCGCGCCCCTGCTAAGGGCGTATATGCACAAAATGCGTATCGAGGGTTCGAATCCCTCCCTCTCCGCCAGTGACCACGTTTCAAACCCGCTGCGCGGGATTTTGAAACTGTAAAAATCCCCTGTGTTCACAGGGGTTTGCGTAGCAGGCTCTGCACTGCACTTTTCACCGTTTCGTCCAAAACCCCTTCTCAGACCCTGTTTTTCTCAAGACCTCTGCACTTTGAGCAGGTCAGTGCAGAGTTTGTGTTTTCCAAACTTCTTGTACTGAGGCTACAGACTGAATAGTGGAAGTTAGCGGTGTGGTGTGGTTTGGGTACCAGAATCACACTCGACCAACCCGGAGAATCTAGCCCTTACCAGGGCGACGGTACGCTACGCAGGTGTGCGAATATGTAACGAAAGCGGCAACGTGCCCGCAGCGGTCGGCGCCAATCTGCGCCGGGTAAATTGGCTCCCAGGGAGCCGCCGCTGGTGACTGAGTACAAGCGGCCATGACCGGCCGCTGACGAGGCGGAAAAATACCTCCACTGAGAGTCTGGATCTAATCCCCTTGCCGACCCTCTGAACATTCGAGCCCGCAACGACTACTCGGCCTGAGTCTGTGTCGGCAATCTGACCAAGTGGTAACCCGAGTTGCCGATCGGAATTTCCACTTCCAGAAAACGCGACCGATTGTCTCTTATGCCGGGCG
>JAPLRD010000221.1 GCA_026399375.1 Pseudomonadota bacterium | reverse complement strand
CCAAAGCGCGCTCGATATTGGCGTGAAACGTCCGATCCAGGGGCAACCGGTCCGGCTGCTCCTTTGTATACAATTCCTTCATTTCCAGTTTCAGCAGTTCTTCGCGGCTGTACCCGGTGATGCGTTCCATATTCGGATTTGCGTCGGTCATGTGCTCCGCATCCACGTCCCAGACGATGATCCCCTCCGGTGCGTGTTCCACCAGAACGCGGAAGCGTTGCTCGCTCGCCCCCAATTCAGCGGTGATCCTTTCGCGCTCCCGGACTTCGCGGCGCAAGGTGATCACCCAGGCGGAAAAACCGATCACGATCAGCGCGACCAGGGCAAGAGCGGCCAGCGCCGTCAAGTTCGTCAGATCCTCCCTCTGCAGGAAGACAGTTTGCTTCGGCTCCCATTTGCGGCGGATCTCGGCGATCTTCCCGTTGCTTTCCAAAACGGCCAGTGCCTGATCGAGCCGCTGCACCAGAGCGGCGCTGTCCTTGGGTGCGGCAATGGCAAGGTCAAGCGTCGCAAAGGGTTCGCCGACCACGGTGATGTTGTACGACCTGTTCTGGCTGAGCAGGTAGGAGCCGCCGAGGGTGTCCGTCGCAACCGCGTCGACCTCTCCCGCCTGGAGCATCCTGAAGCCTTCGCGGTCGTCGGTGAGCGGCACCAGCACTATTCCCGACTTCGCTTCAAGGTAGGTTCGGGCGATGCCACTCGCCCAGCAGGCGACGCGCCGCCCGGTGAGATCGTCCGGCCCCCGGATCGCAATTTCTCCCGCTTTGACGAACAGGCTGAAACTGTGCGTGAGCACGGGCCGGGTGAATTCCCACTGGCGTTTGCGCTCGCCGGTGATGGCAAATCCCGACAGGGCGTCGGCTGACCGTTCCAGCACCTGGCGCTGCGCGAGATCCCAGGGCAGGAGTTCGATCTGGATTTCACGCCGGGTGATTTCGCTGATCGCTTTCAGCACGTCGATGTCGAAACCGGCAGGCTGTCCATTTTCAAGGTAGGAAAAAGGCGGATTGTTTTGGCCCGCGAGCACCCGGATCTTTGCCTCGGCCGAAACAGCCGCGCCTAGAGGAGTGAACATGCCCGCAATAACCGCGAGCGCTGCGAGGAAGGGTCGAATTCGCAGCCACGCCGGCGGCGCCACATTACGCATATTCAGCTGCCTTCCTTCCTTCCCCGCTTATCAAGCGGTCGTCCGCGGTTGGTTCGAACATCCGGCAAGGGTCAAACGAATTCTAGCACCCGTGCGCCGCACAGATGTTTTCCCAAGGCCATCTAAGGATTTTCCCTAGTCCACCCGTAATCAACCGAATTGTTTCCTGTGGCAGGACCGATAAGATTCCGGTCATGCAATTGGCAAGTCTTACGGGATCTATTGGAGCGATGATCATGAATCTCAACAATCTAAAACTGAGCTACAGACTTGGGCTGGGTTTTTCCGTCCTGCTCGCATTGATGCTCGCCACCGCCGGCATGGGCATCTGGCGTCTCGATGGTAATGCAGTGCTGACCGATCGCATTGTTCGCGTGGACGGCCAGCGCGAACGCCTGTTGCGGCAGTGGATAGGCGAAACCAAGGCAAACGCGGTGCGCGCGGTTGTGGTGAGCCGCAGCGGCGATGCCGAGCTGGAACAGATCCTGAAGCCTGAGATTGAGGCGGCGACCAAGCGAATCTCCGAGCTGCAAAAGCAGGTCGACCCCCTGCTGCAGGATAGCGAATCGAAAGTTCTGTTCGCCGACATCGGCGAAAAGCGCAAAGCCTATATTGAAACGCGCAATGCTGCGGCCGCAAGCAAGAAGGCCGGAAAAGCGGAGGAATCGGTAAAGATCGTGGACTCGCAGATGATTCCCGCGGTCGAGACCTACGTGGCCTCGATGCAGACACTGGTCGATTACCAGATGCATCTGACCGACAAGAACGGCGAAGAAGCGGCAGCCAGCGCGGTATCCGGGCGGGTAGTGCTGATTGCGGGAGTGCTGGCGGCGCTGGCGGCCGGAATTGTCATAGCCTGGCTGTTGGCGCGCAGCATCGCGCAGCCGTTGCGGCAGGCGGTCGAGATCGCGGACGCGATGGCGGCGGGCGACCTGAGCAGGAAGATAGAAGTCACGCGCAAGGACGAAATGGGCAAACTGCTCGCCAGCCTGAAGACTACGCAGGCGAGCGTGCAGGCTTTGGTCACGGATGCGGCGGAACTCGCCGAGGCGGCGGTGGCGGGCCAGCTGTCGACCCGCGCCGACGCGTCCAGGCACCAGGGCGATTTTCGCAAAGTGGTGGAAGGCGTCAATCACACGCTGGACGCGGTGACCGGACCGTTGAACGTGGCGGCGAGCTACGTCGACCAGATTTCCAAGGGCGCTATCCCCGCGAAGATCACCGACAGCTACTCGGGCGACTTCAACACGCTGAAGAACAACCTCAACATGGCGATCGACGCGATCCATGCGCTCGTCGCCGATGCGGCGGCACTGTCGCAAGCCGCGGTCGAAGGCAAGCTCGAAACGCGGGCGGACGCCGGCAAGCACCAGGGCGACTTCAGGAAGATCGTCGAAGGCGTGAACAACACGCTGGACGCGGTGATCGGACCGCTCAACGTCGCGGCGAGCTACGTCGACCAGATCTCCAAGGGCGCGATCCCGAAGAAAATCACCGAT
>JAPLRD010000291.1:16529-29511 GCA_026399375.1 Pseudomonadota bacterium | reverse complement strand
AGGTCGTGGAAGGCACGTCCAACATCCAGAAGATCATCATCTCGGGCATGGCCTGCGGGACCACGCCAAACCGCGAATAAGGAGCGACGGCAGAGCCGGTTGAGGGCGCCTGCATCGACCCCGACCCTGTCATTCCGAGTCCCCCTCCGGGGATAAACTTCGCGAGGAATCTGCTTTTTATGTCTTGCAAGAAGCAGATTTCTCGGCCCAGGGCCTCGAAATGACTATTTTCAGATATTCCCAAATGCAAAAAAGGGATTCTGACTTCGTACACATAAGGAAGAAGCATGAGACCGTATTTTGAGAAAATGCCGGGCTTCGGCAAGGCGCTGAAAGAAAACCGTATCGCTCGCACACAGGACAGCAAGGCCAAGCTCGAGGCGATCGAGGCCGAAATCGCCGCTGCGAAAAAGGCGGTGGAGGAGGTGGGGATCCCGGCGGCCAAGATCAACGAGCGCGGTTCGCTCACCGTATGGCAGCGGCTGGAATACCTGGTCGATCCCGGCACCTGGAATCCGCTGCACAGCCTGTATAACCCTGAGGACAACGAAGAGGGCACGACCAACGTGGTCGACGGCCTGGGCAAGATCGGCGGCCGCTGGGCGGTGATCATCGGCTTCGACAACAAGGTGCTCGCCGGCGCCTGGATCGCCGGACAGCCGGACAACATCCTGCGCGTGACCAATCTCGCCAAGCGCCTGCACATCCCGCTCGTGTGGCTGGTGAACTGCAGCGGCGTCAAACTTCCCGACCAGGAAAAATTCTATGCGGACCGCCGCGGGTCCGGCGCACCGTTTTATCGTCACGCCGAACTGGAACAGGCAGGCATTCCGGTGCTGGCCGGCATCTACGGCACGAACCCGGCCGGCGGCGGCTATCAGGCGATCAGCCCGACCATTTTGATCGCGCACAAGGACGCCAACATCGCCGTGGGCGGCGTGGGCATCGTGTCCGGCATGGCGCCGACGGGGGGCTTCGATGATCCACCCATTACGATGCGACCGGTTTTTTTACCCGCGTCTACGACGAGGAAAAGGGCGTGCTCGACGGAATCAAGGAATACATGCGCATGATTCCGGCGTACGACCCGAAGTTCTTCCGCGTGGCCGAGCCCGCCGAGCCGCAGCTTCCGACCGGAGAACTTTACAATCTGCTGCCGATGAATCAGAAGTCGGACTATTCTTTCGACGACATCCTCGCGCGTCTGGTCGACGGCAGCGAGAACATGGAGTTCCGGCCGGGCTATGGCCCGGAGATCTACACCGGCCTGGTAAAAATCGACGGCATGCTTGTAGGTGCCATCGGCAACCGGCAGGGGCTGCTGCCCAAGGGCTACCCCGAGTACGCGGAATATCCCGGCATAGGCGGAAAACTCTACCGCCAGGGCCTGATCAAGATGAACGAGTTCGTGACCCACTGCGCGCGCGACCGGGTGCCGGTCATCTGGTTCCAGGACACGACCGGCATCGACGTGGGCGATATCGCGGAGAAGGCGGAACTGCTGGGCATCGGCCAGTCGCTGGTGTACTCGATCCAGCAGGCCGATGTGCCGATGATGCTGGTGGTGCTGCGCAAAGGAAGCGCGGCGGCGCACTACATCATGGGCGGGCCCACGGCCAACCGCCAGAACGCGTTCACGCTGGGCACCGCCGCCACGGAAATCTACGTGATGCACGGTGAGACCGCGGCGGTGGCCACCTACGCCCGCCGCGCGATCAAGGACAAGGATTCGGGCAAACCGCTGGAGCCGCTGGCGCAGAAGATGAACGAAATGGCGCAGAAGTATTACGACACCTCGCGGCCGGAGTATTGCGCGCGCCACGGTTTCGTCGACGAGATCGTGGAACTCAAGGCTCTGCGCGGCTATCTGAAGGCGTTTGCCGGCGCGTCCTACCAGAACCCGAAGTCCATCTGCCCGCGCCACCAGATGCTGCTGCCGCGGATCATCAAGGGCTGAGGGCTGTAACCGGGGGCGCTAGCAAACTTGCCAATTTTGAGCATGCGGCAGGCCTGAACGCCAGGCGGCGCCTGGCCCCTGGCGATATCAATGTTGGCAAATGTGGCCGCCGCATCGCGCCGTCGCGCCTGGGCGGCAAATGTGAATGACAGTCGCCAATCGGGCAACTGCCTTGGGCACGGCCAGGCAGCGAACGCTCGCAACAGGCCCCGCTGGAATTGGATGTTTTCTAATTCCGCTTCCGCGGGGAAGCGTCCTGTTTCATAGCACGAGTACACGAGCTGATCGTCGATTGCCTTACGCAAGGATTCACCTCCCCCCCGGGTAAGCTTCACTCCAATCCCCTCCCATTTCGACAGGACGACGCATACTCTTCACCCACGGCGATCAGCGGTCGCGGATTTGCCCCAGCCGGGGGCCAAAGTACTTGCAACCGGCCTTGGATTCCCGCTAATCTCCGGTGCCGGCAAGAAAAGAATCCGTTCCGCGTTCAGGGGGATGAATTGATGACTGACATCGCGAAAATATTCCAGTCTCCCGGACTGGAATCCCGGAATGAAAATCCGATGAGTGAGCCCTGCATCATGGTCATTTTCGGTGCGTCCGGCGATCTCGCCAAGCGGCTGCTTGTCCCCGCCTTGTACAACTTGGCGTGCGATGGCCTGCTGCCGGATAATTTTGTGGTCCTCGGCACGGCCACAAGGCCGCTGACCACTGAGGTATTCCGCGAAAACATGAGTGGTGAAGAGCAGGGCATACGCAAATTCCACACGCGCAAGATATTCGACGAGGCAATCTGGGAAAAGCTGGTCAGCCGCTTTCACTATATCGCCGGCAGTTTCGATGACGCCGAGGCCTTCAGCAAGCTGCGGCAAAAGGTCGCCGAACTCGATGCGCAATACCGGACCGGCGGGAATGTCCTGTTCTACTTTGCCACCTCGCCCAGCTTCTTTGGCACGCTTTGCGACAATTTGCATCACGCGGGCTTCAAGGAAGGGGCGGGCTGGAAGCGCATCATCGTCGAAAAGCCGTTCGGCACCGACACCGAATCGGCCCGGCGCCTGAACCAAGTGGTTCTCACCCACTGGGACGAGAGCCAGATCTACCGCGTAGATCATTACCTCGGCAAGGAAACGGTGCAGAACCTGCTTGCGTTCCGCTTCTCCAATGGCATCTTCGAGCCGCTGTGGAACAAGAATTTCATCGATAATATCCAGTTCAACGTGTGCGAAGAAGTCGATGTCGGCAAGCGTGGCGGCTATTACGATGGTGCCGGGGTGCTGCGAGACATGATGCAGAACCACATGTTTCAGATGCTTGCCTACCTGTGCATGGAGCCGCCGGCTTTGTACGAAGCGGACGCCATCCGCAATGAGAAGTCGAAGCTGCTCAAATCCGTGCGCCTGTACACGCCGGAGGAAGTCCCGCAAAACTTCGTGCGCGGGCAGTATGGCCCGTCGTTGAACATGAACGGAACGGTGGAACCCGGCTATCGGGAGACGGCGGGCGTCAATCCCCAATCGAACACCGAAACTTTCGTTGCCGGCAAGCTGCACATCGACAACTGGCGGTGGGAAGGCGTCCCCATCTATCTGCGCTCGGGCAAGTCGCTGTGGAAGCGCGGCACTGAAATCGTTGTCGAGTTCAAGAAAGCCCCGGCTGCCCTGTTCCGCGGCACGCTGGTGGATAAGCTCGCCTCGAACCGGCTGGTGTTCCATATCCAGCCGTCGCAGGGCATCGAGTTGCAGTTTCATGCCAAGGTGCCCGGCCCGGTGCTCGATTTGCAGAATGTCGATATGCGCTTCAGCTATGGCAATGCCTTCAACGCATCCCGCTATACCGGCTACGAGGTCATGATCTATTCCTGCACCAAAGGCGACGGAACGCTGTTTTCGCGCAGTGACCTGGTGGAAGCGGCATGGAAGATCGCGCAACCCGTGCTAGATTACTGGAAGACCGCCCCGGCGCCGGAGTTTCCCAACTACGTGCGCGGCACCTGGGGTCCGAAAGCGGCGAGCGAGTTCATCAAGCGTGACGGCCGCCGCTGGCATGAAGTTGTGACGCCGGACGTGCTGGAGCGGCTGCCGTTGTTCAGCGGCGCCAACGCGCTGTTGCTCAACGCGATTATCATGGCGCTGCGCCCCGAAACCGCCGTGGCGGGGGAGGTCATCATCAACAAGGGCGATCCTGGGAAGGAAATGTATCTCATCTGCCGCGGCAGGGTCGAGGTGATCGACGGCAATGGACAGGCGATGGAGCAGCTCAAAGATGGCGATTTTTTCGGCGAGATCAGCTTGCTGATTTCCACTGCGCGCACCGCTACGGTGAGGGCAATGATGCAAAGCGACCTTTTTGTGCTGGAGAAATCCGACTTCAGCCGTATCCTGCGCGATTATCCGCATTTTGCCGAAGCCGTGATGAAGACGGCTCTCGACAGGTACAACATCGCCGTTTCCAAGGAGCAGCTTTTGGCGTAGCCGGAAGGAATCGCTCGGCTCCTTTGCCGATACGCCGGTACCGGATTGGGAAGACCTGCCCGACCGGGCTGGCATCTCGCCGGGGAACCGGCGCTGATTCAACCGAGACAGCGGGTCACCATGAATTCGCCGTAATTTCCAATCTGCCTTGGAGGTTAACGATCAGATGAGCAAGAACCAATTCAAGCTTACCGCGGAGGGGCAGAGGCTGGCTGAAGCGGATGGGCCGCAATCGGTTGCATGGAGGCGATGGGGGCCCTATCTCAGCGAACGTTCCTGGGGGACGGTCAGGGAGGACTACAGGGCATGGAATTTCCTTACCCATGACATGGCTAGAAGCAAGGCCTACCGCTGGGGCGAGGATGGACTGGGAGGATTTTGCGATCGTTACCAGTTGCTCTGCTTCGGTTTGGCACTGTGGAACCAAAAGGACCCCATACTCAAGGAGCGGGCATTCGGGGTCACGCACTCGCAGGGAAACCACGGCGAAGACGTCAAGGACTACTACTACTATCTGGACAGCACCCCGACGCACAGTTACATGCGCTACCTGTACAAGTATCCCCAGGCCGAATATCCGTACAAAAGACTGGTCGAAGAGAATCAGGCGAGGCAGGGTCGTGGAGCGGAACTGGAGTTGATCGATACCGGGATTTTCGACGAGGACCGCTACTTCGATGTTTTTGTGAGCTACGCCAAGGCGTCGCCGGAGGACATCTGCATCCGCATCGATGTCCACAACCGCGGGCCCGAAGACGCGCCGGTCCATGTCATTCCCAACCTGTGGTTTCGCAACACCTGGTCATGGGCGGAGGAACGCGAGCGGGAGCCGGCCATAAGCCTGGTCAGGAATACAAAGGAGTCCCTGTGCTTTCTTGCCGACGATAGCCAGGCGTCCGGGCTCACAAACCTGTCCTTCGATTACAAGCTGGGCCATCGCTATATCTACTGCGAAGCGGGAGGCACCCCGCTGTTCACCGACAACGAAACCAACAAGGCCAGCGTCTATGGCGCCGATGCGGCGGACGGCCGGACCTATTTCAAGGACGCTTTCCACCGGCACATCGTCAATGGCGAGCCCTGCGTCAACCCGGAAATGCGGGGAACCAAAGCCTGCGTCGATTATGCGCGCATGGTTCCCGCCGGCGGGCAGATAAGGATAGCGCTGCGCATCAGCCCGGAAGAACTCAAGCAGCCTTTCGCCGATACCGACGCCATTTTCGAGCAGCGCAGGAGCGAAGCGGACGCGTTCTACGATTCGATCCACCCGGCCGGCGCCAGCGCGGATGAACGCCTGATACAGCGCCAGGCTTTTGCCGGGCTCATGTGGGGAAAGCAGAATTACATCTTCGATGTCGACAAATGGCTGAAGGGCGACAATCCGCAATCGCCGCCGCCAAAATCACGCTACCACATACGCAATCAGCACTGGCGCCATCTCAACTCGCTGCGCGTCATTTCGATGCCGGACAAGTGGGAATATCCCTGGTTCGCGGCCTGGGACCTTGCCTTCCACACCGTTCCCATCGCGCTCATCGATCCCGTTTTCGCCAAGAATCAGCTGTGGTTCATGCTGTTCGAGCAGTTCCAGCACCCGAATGGCCAGATACCGGCGTACGAATGGGAGTTCAGCGACCTGAATCCGCCGGTTCATGCCTGGGCGGTCTGGCGTGTCTACAACATGGACCGGATCCGCTCCGGCAAGGGCGACCACGCTTTCCTGGAAAAATGCTTCCACAAGCTGCTGATCAACTTCGCCTGGTGGGTGAACAAGGTCGACCCGGCGGGCAACAACATATTCGAGGGCGGGTTTCTCGGGTTGGACAACATCACCCTGTTCGACCGTTCGCGAAAGCTCCCGGACGGTGCGGTGCTGCAGCAATCCGACGCTACCGGGTGGATGGGCATGTTCTGCCAAAACCTCATGCGCATCGCGCTGGAGTTGGCCAAACACAACCAGGTATATGAAGGCCTGGCGACCAAGTTCTTCCAGCACTATGTCTATGTCGGCGCGGCGATGAAACACATGGGGGAGCACGGGGACCAGAACCTGTGGGACGAAAAAGACGGTTTTTTCTACGACGTCATTCGCTATCCTGACGGCAGGTTCGAGAAACTCCGGGTGCGCTCTTTGGTCGGCTTGATCCCGCTGTTCGCGGTCGAGAGGCTGGAAGACGAATGGATCAAACCGTTTTCGGAATTCACGACCAACCTCAATTGGTTCGTCAACAACCGCCAGGACATCGTTTCCCATTGCGTGAACACGGTGGTCCGTGGGAAGGAAAAGACGCGCGTTCTTACCATCGTTTCTCCAGAACAGCTGAATCGGATCATGCAGCGCGTCTGGGACACCGATGAGTTCAGGTCGGAATACGGGCTGAGAAGCCTTTCCAAATTCCACGAGAGCCACCCCTTTATCCTCGGCGACAGTGTCGTGCGGTACGAGCCTGCCGAAGCCGAAAGCAAGATCAAGGGAGGCAACTCAAACTGGAGGGGGCCGATATGGTTCCCGACCACGTTCCTGATGATCGAGTCGTTGCGCAAACTCGACAAGGCGTACGGGGATGCGCTCAATATCCAGGACCTGGAAGGGAACCAGGTCGCCGTCGGCGAGATGGCGCGGTATTTCGCGGACTCGCTGATTTCGATATTCACCCGCAAGGCAGACGGAAGGCGCGCGGTTTTCGGAGACATCGCGAAGTTCCAGAACGACCCCCATTTTCGGGACTACATACCCTTTGGCGAATATTTCGACGGCGAGACAGGCAAAGGCCTCGGGGCGACCCATCAGACCGGGTGGACCGCGCTGGTAGCCTCGCTGATCGATGAGTGGCGTCAATAGTTGGCATTCAAGGAGCATTGAACATGATCGTGTTGGCCGGCGACATAGGGGGGACAAAAACCCTGCTGCAGTTATCCCGTTCCGGCCCGGACGGGCTGGAGGTTCTGCACGAGAAGCGCTATGCAAGCGCCGAGTATGGCGAGTTTCTCGCGCTCGCCAGCCAGTTTGTCGCGGAGTCGCTGCAACTTACCGGCGTCCGCCCCTCCAAGGCGTGCTTCGGCGTGGCGGGTCCGGTCAGCGGGCGTCTGGCGAAGACCACCAATCTGCCCTGGTCACTGGACGCCGATGCGCTGGAAACCGCGTTGAACATCGAGCGCGTCCGCCTGATCAACGACTTTCAATCCGTCGGCTACGGCGTGGATGCGCTCAAGAGCGAGGACATCGTCATCCTGCAGCAGGGCGTGGAAAAGCCTTGCGGTACGCGCGCCATCATCGGCGCGGGAACGGGTCTGGGGCAGGCATTCCTGGTGTGGCAGGCGGACCATTACGAGGTCGTGGCGTCCGAAGGCGGGCACGCCGATTTCGCTCCCACCGACGACGAACAGGTGGAACTGCTGCGCTACCTGCGCAAGCGCTATCAGTGGGCGACCTGGGAGCGGGCGGTTTCCGGCCGCGGCCTGGTGAACATCTTCGAGTTTTTGGCTGAACGCGAGCATGCGCCCCTGAGTGCGCCGCTGCAGCAGGCGCTGCGCGAAGAGGACCATGCGGCCGTCATCAGTCGCTTCGGCATGCAGGGCGGGGACCCGACTGCGGCGAAGGCGCTTGAGATCTTCGTGACGTTATACGGCGCGCAGGCGGGCAACCTCGCGCTGACGGGGCTGGCGACCGGCGGGGTCTACCTGGCCGGGGGCGTGGCTCCCAAAATCATCGACAAGCTGACCGACGGCACGTTCATGAAGGCCTTCAGCGACAAGGAAGAACGCATGCAGCCCTTGCTCAAGGCCATGCCGGTCAGGGTCATCGTCAATCCGAATGTCGGGCTGCTCGGTTCGGCGATCGCCGCTTCCAGACTCTAGGAGCGTGTTGCAAAACGAGGGGATGATGCCCTCGTGCCCCCAAGTCGGAGGCCATGGGTGTCCTAGATTTTGTGCTCCGCCCGGGTTTCTCCCGACCAGTCCAGGTGGAAGAACTGCCCTCTGGGCTGGTCGACGCGTTCATAGGTGTGCGCGCCGAAGAAATCGCGCTGCGCCTGCAACAGGTTCGCCGGCAGGCTGGCGCTGCGATAGCCGTCGAAATAGGCCAGCGACGATCCGAACGCGGGCACCGGGATGCCGTTGCGCACGGCGAGCGCGATCACTTCGCGCCAGTTGCGCTGCGCGCCATGCAGGGCCCTGGTGAAATATTCGTCCAGCATCAGGTTCTTCAGGCCCGGCGCGCGGTTGTAGGCATCGGTGATTTTCTGCAGGAAGCGGGCGCGGATGATGCAGCCGCCGCGCCAGATCTGCGCAATGGTGCCGAAATCGAGTTGCCAGCCGTATTCGATCTGGGCTTCCGCCATGAGCTGAAATCCTTGCGCATAGGCGCAGATCTTGGAGCAGTACAAGGCGTCGCGAATCGCGTTGATCAGTTCCGCGCGGCCCGTCTCCTGTTTCAACGCCGGGCCATGCAGCACCTTGCTCGCCTCCATGCGCTCTTCCTTCAGCGCGGACAGGGCGCGCGCATAGACGGCCTCGGCGATCGCGCTGGCCGGCGAGCCCAGTTCCAATGCGTTGGACGCCGTCCACATGCCCGTGCCTTTCTGGCCCGCGGCGTCGAGCACCTTGTCGACGATGAAGCCCCCGCCCGCGGGGTCTTTCTGTTGCAGGATGTCCGCGGTGATTTCGACCAGAAAACTCGACAGGTCGCCCTCGTTCCATTCGCGAAAAGTCGCGCTGATTTCATCGGAGCGCATGCCCAGCAGGTTCTTCATCAGCCAGTAGGCTTCGCAGATCAGCTGCATGTCGATGTATTCGATGCCGTTGTGGACCATCTTGACGTAGTGTCCGGCGCCGTCCGTCCCTATGTAGGCGGTGCAGGGCACGCCGCCCTTCACCGGTTTCCCGGGGGCCGCGCCTTCCAGCGGCTTGCCCGTCGCCGGGTCGACCTTGGATGCGATGTCGCGCCAGATCGGTTCGAGCGAAGCCCAGGACTCGCGGCTGCCCCCGGGCATCAACGACGGCCCGAAACGCGCGCCGGTCTCGCCGCCGGAAACGCCTGAGCCGATGAATTCAAAACCCAGACCGCGCAGGTGTTTCTCGCGGCGAATGGTGTCCGTCCAGAGGGCGTTGCCGCCGTCAATTATGATGTCGCCTGCTTCCAGGTGCGGCAACAGCGCGTCGATGGTGGCGTCGGTGGGCCCGCCCGCCTTCACCAGCAGCACGATCTTGCGCGGGCGTTTGATGGCGCGCGCGAACGCGGCCAGATCTTCGTAAGGGGTCAGGCGGCTGGACGAAGGCTCGTGTTGTTCGCAATGCGCTTTGAATTCGCGCGATCGTTCCGGATTGCGGTTGTAGACCGCGATGTTGTAGCCGTGATCGGCGATGTTCAGCGCAAGATTCTGCCCCATGACTGCCAGTCCGATCAAGCCGATGTCTGCTCCAGTTGTTTGCATAGGAATCAATCCGTGTGGTGGAGGGAAGCATATCCAAAGACCCTGCGGACAGCCAGGGCGGAACGAGGGCATGATATACCCGGCTGATCTCCGCGCCAAGGCAGGAAAAAAGGCAGAAAAAAGGCAGCATGGCCGGATGGCATACAGCGGCTTTATGCTGGCTCCTGACATCCGCGCTTCGCGCCTGACGCCGAACGCGGCGAACTTCCACGACGGGCGCGCTTCGTGGGTGCGACATAGGCAAGCTATTCCCGGAACGGGACACTAGAGCGGGAACGATCTGGATTTCGAACCGGGTCGTGAAGAGATTCGCTCCCTGGGCTTAACTATTCTTAACAGACCTTGGACCCAATTGTTCGTATAAACAAAAGACTGGATTCTCTATGAGTGGTAATGAACTACTGTACCGCCATCGCGGCATTTGCATTCGGGCTGATTACATCCGCCCATGGTGCCGCATCGGCGAATTGTGGTGATCAAGTTCAATCAATGGCAAACCGGTTCTTGCAACCGGCAAGCCAATTGGCTGGTACGCGCATCAAAGTCGAGACCGTGGTGACTAGCGAAGTACCGCATGGCTTCAATGCGCTTGCGGACTCCAGAAACAATCGAATTTTCATGCATCCGAGGGTTTGCAGCTACGGCGATTTGAGCAAGCTAATGCTCATAGCGCACGAAATAGGCCACTTTGTTGCTCACGCCCGGTTGCCGATACTGAGGGAAGACGCTTATTCGGGCAACGCGCAAATCGGGGCTTCGGTGCACGAGGGAGTGGCTGACGAATACGCCGCCAAGATTATGAAAACTGTCACTATGCTGGACTTTGCGATTGATGCAATGGCCGGCATATGCGCTGTCGAGCATGGCGAATCCGTTGGATTGAACGCCCGTCTTGGCGGTTCCGCGTGCGCGCATCTCAATAGCTTCGCTTCTTTTGGCGAGGAGCGAAAGTAGGCGAAGCCGGCATGTCTCGCCATCACTTTAGCCCCATACTGGGCTTGGTCGGCATTCGCCTGATGAAGCGGATGAGCAACGCCACAGCCTGACAGGCCAGCGCAATCCTCTTTCAAGTGCGGCCATCGGGAACATTCCCGTTTTCTTGATCGGATTTGCAGTCGATAGTTCTGATATGGCCTTGTTGTCGTCTTGCGCGTCGTGCACGCTGGGCACGATCCGGATCACCACCTCTGGCCGGAGCAATTACGCCGGGAATTCCGCATTTCCGGATTGCGCTAGACTGCGGACTGGTATGAAGAGCTTGGGGCAACAATGGCGGCAGCGCCGTTCCGCTGCGTGTGAGGTGCTCCCCCTGAACTCGATCAAGATATGTCTTGGCCGGGGGCCGGCAAAAGGAGGGCAGGATGTTCGTTAGATATCTGGTGGCAATGGTAATGGCGGCAGCGCTTTCGGCGCTTGGCCTGCCTGTTCACGCGCAAGGCAGCTATCCCAACAAGCCTGTCCGGATGATCGTGCCATTCCCGCCGGGCCAGGCGACCGATATCATTGCGCGCTTTCTCGCCGACAGCCTCACCAAGGCTTGGGGGCAGCAGGTGATCGTCGACAACCGCCCCGGCGTCCAGGGCATGGTGGCGGGGCGCGATGCGCCGGCGGACGGCTATACCATCACCTTCGGCACCAGTGGAACGCTAGCGGTAACTCCCGCGGTCTTTTCCAAGCTGCCTTACGATCCGGTCAAAGACTACATCATGGTCAGCGGCGGGGTCATCATTCCCATGATCATCGTCGCGGATTCTGCCTTGCCATACAACTCGCTCAAGGAACTGATCGACGCGGCGAAGAAGGCCCCGGGCAAGCTCAACGTCGGATACGGCGGCGTCAACAATACGCAGCATCTCACCGGCGAACTGTTCAAGTACACCACCGGGGTCGACATGGTCGGCATCAACTACAAAGGAAGCGCCGCCGCGGTCACCGACCTGCTGGGCGGGCAGATCCAGATACTGGTGGACAGCCTTGCCGCGACCTTGCCCCATATCAAATCGGGCAAAATGAAGGCGCTCGCCATCAGCACCTTGCAGCGCGTGCCGCAAATGCCCGATCTGCCGACCGTCGCGGAACTCGGCTATCCCGGCTTCGAAGGCGTCGGCTGGGCCGGAATCGTGGTTCCCAAGGGCACGTCCAGCGAAATCGTCGAAAAGATCGGCGCCGACGTGCGCCGGGCCTTGAGCGATCCGGCGTTGCGTGAACGCATTCTCGACCGGGGCATGACGGTCGACGGGCGCGCGCCGAAGGAATGGAGCGAATTCGTCAACGCCGAAATCGTCAAATGGAGCGAGGCGGCGCGCCGCGCCAACGTGAAGGCGGATTGAGCTTTCGTGTAGATATCGCCCCGGACGAATGCGCCGACACTTGCCCCCAAGGGGGAACGCTTGAGAATCGTCAATATCGTCGAACGGCCGGTGCGCCTGCAAAGCAATGTTTCCAACGCGCTGGTCGACTTCTCCTCCCACACCGTTTCCATCCTCGCGATCGTGACCGACCGCATCATCGGCGGCAGGCCGGCCGTCGGCCTTGCCTTCAATTCGATCGGCAGATACGCGCAGAGCGGCATCGTCAACAGCCGCATGATTCCCCGCCTGACGGACGCGCCCCCGGAAAGCCTGCTGCAGGCGTGCGGACGGCTGCTCAGCCCGGAAAAAGTCCTCGTCTGCGCCCTGCAAAATGAAAAGCCCGGCGGCCACGGCGACCGCGCACAGGCCGCCAGCGCGCTTGAACTCGCGGTCTGGGATCTGAATGCGAAACTGAACGACGAACCCGTGAGCAAAACCATCGCACGCCATTTCGGCCGTGCGGATCGAGTGCCACGCGTTTCAGTTTACGCGGCCGGCGGGTATTACTACGATGGCGCGAGCGCGTCCCGGCTGGCCGACGAAATCGCCGGCTATCAGGCCCGCGGATTTACCAGATTCAAGATCAAAATCGGCGGCGCGCCCCTGGACGCCGATGTACTGCGCATCGAAGCGGCGCTGCGCGTCGCCGGGGCAGGGAGCAATCTGGCCGTCGACGCGAACGGCCGGTTCGGGCTCGCGCAGGCGCTGGAGTACGGTCGCGCGATCGAAGGCCATGGCCTGATGTGGTACGAAGAGCCCGGCGAT
>JAPLRD010000291.1:2745-16523 GCA_026399375.1 Pseudomonadota bacterium | reverse complement strand
CGATCCCCTGGATTTCGAACTCAACAGCGTCCTCGCCTCCGAATACCGCGGTGCGCTGGCGACAGGCGAGAACCTGTTCTCGCGCCAGGACGTCAAAAACCTGGCCTTGTTCGGCGGCATGCGCCGCGGGCTGGACATCTTTCAGATGGATCCGGGCCTGAGTTACGGCGTCACCGAATACGCCAAGATGATCGTCGAAATGGAAACGCGCGGATTTGACCGTGGCCAGGCGTTTCCGCACAGCGGACAGTTGATAGGCCTGCATGTGGTGGCCGGCCTGGGCCTGGGGGGATGCGAAGTCTATCCCGATGTTTTCCATCCTATGGGCGGATTTACGGACGACGCGAAGGTCGAGCACGGCAGCGTGCACGTGCCCGATGCACCGGGGTTCGGATTCGAGGGAAAGTCGGACCTGATCAACGAGTTTTCCAAGTTATTGAGTTGAACAATTCAATCTTCAAGGTGAAACATGCGCGAAATCGACAGCAGTGAAATAACCGACACCGTGGCCCGGCTGTGTATCGACGCCTGCCACGAACTGCCGGCGGACGTGGTTCAGGCGTTTCACGACGCGGAACGCAAGGAAGTCTCGCCGTTCGGAAAGGCGGTCCTGATCAAGCTTATCGACAATGACCGGATCGCGAGGGAAAAGAAAGTCCCCTATTGCCACGATACCGGGCTCACCATTGTCTACGCGGAAGTGGGGCAGGAAATACACATCGCCGGCGGCGACTTCCAGGAGGCGATCCAGGCCGGCGTCAGAAAAGGCTACGCCGAAGGCTATATGCGCAAGTCGGTCGTGACCGACCCCCTGCTGCGTGTCAACAGCAACGACAATACGCCGGCCGTGCTGCATACGGACATCGTGCCCGGGGCAGGTATCCGCCTCACGGTGATGCCCAATGGCGGCGGTAGCGAAAACTGGGGCACGATGAAGTTTCTGCTGCCCGGCGAGGGCGCGCAGGGGGTCAAGGCATTTGTCCTGTCGGCCATCGAAGCAGCGGGGGGCAGCGCCTGCCCCCCGCTGACGGTCGGTGTCGGCATAGGCGGCAGTTTCGACAAGGTGACGGAAATCGCCAAGAAAGCGCTGCTACGGGACATCGGCGTTCACCACCCGAGCGCGCACGTTGCCGCGCTGGAAACAGAACTGCTGGAGGCGATCAACCGGACCGGAATCGGCCCGCAGGGTTACGGCGGCGTGAGCACCGCCATATGGGTCGCCGTCGAGACCTACGCCTGCCACATCACCGCCCTGCCCGTGGCCGTGAACATTCAATGCCACGCCGCGCGCCGCAAGACCGCCGTTATATAAGAGGCCATTTCAGAATTACCGAAATGGCCCCTGATTTAGGGGAGCACGAGGGGCCAAGGAAGGGGAGGGACCCTTCCTTTCCCTCCCTGATCCCCTCGTTTTGTTGCAGACTCTGAGGGGATCACATGGCTACTTTCCACCTGAAAACGCCGCTTGCGAACGAGGCGCTCAAACAATTGCACGTGGGCGATGAAGTCTTCCTGAGCGGCACGATCTACATGGCGCGCGATGCCGCGCACAAGCGTTTCGTCGACCTGTTGACGGCCGGAAAGCCCTTGCCCGTCGACCTGACCGGGCAGGTCGTGTTCTACGCAGGGCCGGGGCCGACCAAGCCCGGCGATGTAATCGGCGTCGTCGCACCGACGTCGGCTTATCGCATGGACCCCTATGCCACGGTCCTGTTCGACCACGGGGTAAAGGGCGCCATAGGCAAAGGCAATCGAGGCGCCGCCATCCGCGCTTCCTGCGCCGCCAACACCGCGGTGTGCTTTTCGGCGATAGGAGGCATTTCCGCGACGCTGTTCGCCTGCATCAAGAGCGCGAAGGTAGTCGCTTACGAAGACCTGAAAACGGAAGCCGTGCAAGAGCTCGAAATCGAAGATTTCCCGCTCCTGGTCACCAACGACTCCTGCGGCCGCGATTTCTATGCGGAACAGGTCGCCAAGTACCGGGAACTGCTCCAGCCGCCGGTTTGAGTGACCGCCGGCTCGAATCTGTAGAGCGGATTCCTCACGTCATTGCCGGGAAAGCAGGCTTGACGCACGCACAGGGAAGCGCGGTGACTTGCTAAATCAGCCCCATTCCCTTCAACACTGACAGCATCACCGCCGCGGCCACGACAGAGCCGATCTGGCCGCCAGTGTTGACGCCAGCTGCATGCATCAGCAGGTGGTTCTTCTTGTCGTAGAGCTGTCCCTGTGTCTGGACCACCCTGGCGGCCATGGGAAACGCGGAAATCCCTGCAGCGCCGATCAGCGGGTTGACCTTGCCGCCGGTCAGCTTGCACACGATCTTGCCGAACACGACGCCGGCCACGGTATCCATGCAGATGGCGATGAAACCCATGCCGAAGATCATCAGCGTCGCGGGTTTCAGGAAGGCGTGGCCCTCCATGGTGCCGCCTATGGCCAGTCCCAGAAACAGGGTCACGATGTTGGCGATCTCGTTTTCGGAGGCTTTGGTCAGGCGTGCCACCACGCCGGATTCGCGCATGAAATTGCCGAGCATGATGGTGCCCATCAGCGGCAGCCCCTTGGGTGCAAGCAGCCCCGTGACCAGGGTCACCACGATCGGGAAAAGGAGTTTTGTCTGCTGCGAGACGCTGCGCTTGATCGGCGCCATCTTGATCACCCGCTCCGCGGGCGTGGTCAGGGCGCGCATGATCGGAGGCTGGATGATGGGGACGAGCGCCATGTAGGAGTACGCCGCGACCGAGATCGGCGCCAGCAACTGCGGCGCATATTGCGAGGCGACGTAGATGGCCGTGGGACCGTCGCAGGCGCCGATGACGGCGATGCTCACGGCTTCCAATTGGGGAAAGCCCAGGGCCAGCGCCAGCATCAGCGTGAAGAAAATGCCGAATTGCCCGGCTGCGCCGAAGAGCAGCATCTTCGGGTTTTCCAGCAGCGAGCCGAAATCGATCATGGCGCCTATGCCAACGAAGATGAGCAGCGGGAAGACTTCGTTGGCGATCCCCATGTCGTAGAGAATCTTGAGCAGGCCGCCCGGCTCCATCAGGTCGGAGAGGGGGATGTTGACCAGCAAGCAGCCGAAGCCGATGGGCACGAGCAGCAGCGGTTCCACCTCCTTCTTCACGCCCAGGTAAAGCAGGACCGCAGCGATCGCCAGCATGATCACATTGGGCCCGCCTTGGGTGAACAGATAGTTGACGCCCGAGGTCAGTCCGTACAGGCCAGTCTGGAGGCTCTCGAACATGCTATTTTTTCTCCGGGCTGTTTGCGGTGGTAACCAGGGGGAAGACCTTTTTCAGCAAATCCATGACCAGGCCCAGTATCCACAGGGTTAGAAAGGTTCCTCCCATGCCGACGATCATCATGGTGAGTCCGAAGGTCCACTTGGCATTGTCCATATTGTGCTTTCCGGGAATGGTTGGTGCGGGCGGGGAACGCCGGATTATATTGGTTAGCCGATCGAGCGTCCATGCTTGCCGGCGGAATTGGTATGATAGTGCCGTTGCCAGTGGTTTTGGTACGGAAGATACTCTGCGCCACTGATTCCGCCGGTCCGCAGCTGAGGAGGTCGCGATGTACACAAAGATCCTGATGGCTTTCAACGGCTCGCGCGAGGGGCGCTCGGCGCTGCTGGAGAGCGCTGAAATCGCGGCGTTCATCAAGGCCGAGACGCACCTTCTTGCGGTAGCGGGGATGCCGCCCAGCCTGTTCCTGACAGAGGGCTTTCTGCCGGAGGAATTGCTGGAAGAGGAAAAGAAACGCACGCAGGAGATTCTCGACGAAGGCATCAAGCTGCTGAAGGAGCAGGGGTTCAACACCACCGGGCACCTGACCGTGGGCGAACCGGTTGAGGAGATATGCCGGGTGGCGTCCGAACTCGGTGCCGATCTGATCGTGCTCGGCCACCGGCAGAAACTTTCGTTTGGCGCGCGCTGGTGGAAGGGGTCGGTAGGCGCATCCCTTCTCGACTATGCTCCGTGCAGCATCCTGATCGCGCGCGCGACCTAGCCGCGCTGGACGCGGGAGCCGGGCCCGCGGTGCAGGGCGAATTGCGGAGTTTCTCCACCATTCGGTAGTTTCGGGCAGTTTCTGATTTGGGTAGCCATGCAGCCGCTTAACCTCGCCGCTCGATTGATTTTGCCTGTCCTGGCGCTGACATTCGCACTGGCGCTGGGCGCGGCCCCGCCGGCCTATGCCCAGATGCCGGCGAAGAAGGCGCAGCAGCCGGCGCCGCGCGTGTCGCAGCAGGCAAAGCGCGTCGATGACCGGCGCTGGCAGGAACTCATGGATCAGGCCGAGGCGCAGATCGCAAAAGGCGAATACGCCCGAGGCGAAGACAGCGGCCGGCTGTTGGTGGAAGAGGCGTCGAAGCTTTTCGGCGACGATCATCCGGAAACGGCGACCAGCCTGAACGTCGTCGCCGACGCCCAGTTGCGCCAGGGAAAATATGCCGAAGCGCAGAAGAACTTCGCCGCGGCGCTGAACATCTACGAGAAGCGCCTGGGGCCGGAACATGCCAATACCGCCGCTGCCCTGAACAATCTGGCGCTGGTGCTGGAAAAGCTGGGCGATTACTCCAGCGCCGAATCGCTGTTGCGCCGCTCGCTGCGGATCCTGGAGAAATTACTGGGCAAGCAGCACCAGGACACGGCGACCACGCTGTCCAACCTCGGGCGCGTACTGGACCTGCAGGGCAAGTTCAGCGAGACCGCAGGCGCGGAAGGCGGCGGGGATACCAAGCAACTGAGCGCGCGCGCGCAGGAACTGTTCAATCGAGGCCAGTTCAAGGAGGCGGAAACCCTGCATTTCCGTGTGGTCGCGATTCACGAGAAGACCCTGGGCAAAGAGCATCCGAGCACCGCCACGAGTCTGTCGAACCTCGGCAACGTGCTCTACCTGCAGGGCAAGTTCAAGGAGGCCGAGGCGGTGCACCGGCGCGTGCTGGCGATACGCGAAAAAGTCCTCGGCGCCGACCATCCGGACACCGCGACCAGCATGAACAACCTGGCCAACGTGCTGCAGGAACAAGGCAAGGACGAAATGCTTTCGCCGAGCGAGGCGCGCGCGCAGGCGCGCTTCAATCTGCAGGTCTACACGGAGACGGAAAACCTGTTTCGCAAGGCGCTGGCGACTCAGGAGCGAACCCTGGGTCCGGGCCATCCGGCGACGGCCAATACGCTCAACAATCTCAGCACCTATCTCGACCGTCGCGGCCGGCCGGAAGAGGCCGAACCTCTGCAGCGGCGGGCGCTCGACATTCTCGAGAAAAGCCTGGGCCCTCTGCATCCGGATACCGCAGCCATGCTCACCACTCTGGCGGTGATGCTGGACCGGCAGGGAAAGTTGACGGAATCCGAGGCGTTGTATCGCAAGGCGGTCGAAGTTGCGCGCCAGGCGGGCAACCCGCGCATCCTGCTCCTCAACAGCAGCCGGCTCGGGTTTGCCCTGGCCAAGCACGGGCGCTACCGCGAAGCGCTGCCGTTTTACAAAGAGGCGGTCAACACGCTCGACTATCTTTACGTGCGCACCCGGGGGCTGTCGGAAGAAACGCGGGCCGCCTTCCTCGGCCAATACGGCAACATCTATCTGGAAACGATCAAGGTGCTGCTGCAGCTGCACCGGACCTCGCCCCAGGGCGGTTACGACCGCGAGGTGCTGGAAATCGCCTCGCGCAACCAGAGCCGCGTGTTCACCGAAATGATGCGCCAGGCCGACGTTGCCAAATTTTCCGCGGATCCGGCGTTCCTCGGTCTTAAACAGAAGCGCGACGATATGCACGAGCGAATCGAGAGCCTGCGACTGGCCGTCGTCACCATGCCGGCCAATCAGCACGGGACGGATGCGCGCCGCAGCGACCTGAGATCCCAGCTCACCGCCGCGACCGCCGAATTGACGTCGCTCGAGGACGCGTTGTGGCGCGATTACCCGCGCTTCATGGAATTGACCAACCCGCGTCCGGTGACTCTGGACGACCTGCAGAAGAAATTGTTGCGGCCTGACGAAGTGCTGCTGTCATATGTGCTGTTGCCGAACGAGGTGGCCATATTCGCGGTGACGCGCGAGCGCTTCCGGATGGCCAACCTCCCGGTCAAACGCGAAGACGTGGCCAAGCGCGTGCGCGCGATCAGGCGTGCCATCGAAAAAGTGGCGTCTGGTGAATCCGTGCTGTTTCTGCGCGAAATCGACCCGGCCAATCTGCACTCCCTGTACAGCGACCTGGTCGCGCCGATCGCGCCTGCGCTTGCCGGCAAGCAAAAAATCATCGTGGTGGCGGACGGGCCGCTGCTCACGGTGCCGCTGGAATTTCTTGTGACCAAGTACGATCCGGCGGAGCAACAGGCGTTCGAAGCGACGCGCAGTGCGAGCGACGGCAGCGCCGGGCAGCCCTTCCTGGGCGAATATGCCGCGCTCAACTACCTGGGCAAGGATCATCGATTCGGCTATCTGCCCAGCCTGTCGTCGCTGGCCTCGCAGCGTCTGTACCCGAAGCAGGTCAGGGGCCCGCGGCAGGAGCTGACGGCGTTCGCGGATCCCGTATTCACGCCCGCGTCAGGGCAGAACTATTCGCCGGTCACGCGCGCGGCGCTGGATCTGCTGGCCAACAACTACCGTGTCGGCAAGGACGGCCTGCCTGACATTCCGCGCCTGCGCGAAACGGCCGACGAGGCGAAGAGCATCGCCAGGATACTGGGTGGGACCAGCCGCATGTTCATCGGCGACGAGGCGCAGGAGAAGATGGCAAAATCGGGGGAGCTGAAGAACAGCCGTTACGTGTTGTTTGCGACCCACGGCTTTCTTGGCGGCGAATTTCTGCCTGCCGTGGACGCGAACGCGGAGCAGGCGCCCGCCGCGCCGCGCGCGAAGAGCGGCGCGCAGCCGTCGCTGGCATTGACGCTGGTCGGCGATTTGCAGGGCGAGGACGGCATGCTTACCATGAAGGAAGTGATCGAAGACGTCGAACTCAACGCAGATCTGGTGGCGTTGTCGGCCTGCAACACGGCCGGCGAGACCTCGCAAGCCAACAACGGCGAAGGTTTCGCCGGCCTGACGCGCGCCTTCATGTTCGCCGGTGCGAAGAGCCTGCTCGTATCGCACTGGAGCGTGGACAGCCTGTCGACCGAGGCATTGATGACTTCGACTTTTCGCAACATCAAGCAGGGCGGAACCGCGCTCACCGCGGTGAGCGATGCCCAGCGCGAACTGCGCGGCGGCAGCTTCGCCGGCGGGCAGTATCGGTTTTCGCGCAGCCATCCGTTTTTCTGGGCTGCGTTCGTCTACGTCGGGGACTGATGGCGACCGCTTCCAGCCTGTCTTTCCGTCTGCGCGGTTTCTGGCGCTTTGCGCTGGTTGTGGCGGTCGCCTTCGGCTGCAGCGAAGCCATGAACCGTCTGGGCTGGATGGATCCGCTGGAGAACCTTTACTACGATTACTGGCACCAGTTCGCAGGCAAGCGGCGCGACGCCCTGCACACGGCCGTGGTTGCCGTGGACGAGCAGACGCTGGATGACTACAAGGATGATCCGCTCGCGTTCTGGCAGCCCCACTTCGCGAGCGCGATGGAAACGCTCACCCGCGTCGGTGCAAAGGTCGTCGGACTGGACTATCTGTACCTGGTGAGCGCCGAGGACTGGCTGCGAAAGCTCAAGCTGTCCGGGAACGACACCAGCCGCAGCTACGACTCGCCGTTTCGCGCGCAGCTCGCCGCCGGGAACAAGATACTCATCACGCAACTGGTCGAACTGGCGAACGGGGAGGGCAGGCTGCTGCTTCCGCCGCGCGACCACCTGTACCTGCTGCCCCAGGGCATCAACGACCTGGGAGTCGCGAACCTGAATCCGGACGATGACAATTCTGTGCGGCGCTTTCTGCCGGTGTTCGACCCCGATCCGGGCAAGCCGGCCGTGGGCTTCGCCACCCAGCTTGCGCTGCGCGCGGCCGGGCTCGATCCGACGCTGGGCGAGTGGGACATCGCAGGCGTGAAGCTGCCGCGCGAGGCCGTGCCGCGGTTGATCGGCTACGTCGGCCCTCCCGGAAGCGTGCCCACGGTGTCGATGCGCAAGCTGCTGCAGGCGGACGCCTTGACCGATCCCGAGGTGCAAAAGCTGAAGGGCCGCGTCGTGATCATTGCGGCCAGCGACCGCGGCACGCAGGATCGCCATCCCAGCCCCTATTCGCGTGCGATTTTCGGCAAGCTGAGCGACCAGATGATAGGCGGAGAAATACATGCAAACATCGTCGAAACCGTGCTCTCCGGCCAGTATCCTCGGCGCTTGCCCTTTGCAGTGGAATCGGGCTATGTGCTGGCGCTGGTGGTGATTGCGGCGCTGCTCTATTTGCGCCTGCATCCGGCGGGCGGCCTCGCGGTCGCGCTGCTGCTGGGCCTGCTATGCCTCGCGCCTGCATGGTTCATGTTTCTTGACGACTGGCTGCTGCCGGCGGGCCGGATGCAGACTGCCTTGGCTATCGGATTCCTCACCACGCTCGGATTGCGGCTCACCGGCGAGGAGCGCGAGCGCGCGCGGTTGAAAAAGATGTTCGGGCGCTACGTCTCCGATGACGTGGTGAAGGTGCTGACCGAGGGCGAGCGCCCCGACCTGGACGGTGAATCGGTGCATGTGACGGTGCTGTTCTCCGACATCCGGAATTTCACCACGATTTCGGAGAAACTCAACGCGCACGAGGTGGTGGAAATGCTGAACGCGTATTTCAGCCGCACCACCGAACCCATCCTGGCCGAAGGGGGTATGGTCAACAAGTTCATCGGCGATGCGGTGATGGCGATTTTCGGTTCGCCGGTGCGGCATCCGGACCACGCGCGCCGGGCGCTGCGCGCGGCGTTGTTGATGGCGAAGGAGGCGGACGATTTCAAACAGTGGATGCGCGAGCGGTTCCCCGACCGCGGCCTGCCCGAATTCGGCGTCGGCATCGGCGTGCATACGGGCGACGCGGTGATCGGCGACATCGGGTCGGTCAAGCGCACGGAATTTACCGCCATCGGTGATACAGTGAACGCGGCGTCCAGGCTGGAGGGCGTCACCAAGGAAATGAAGTGCGTGCTCGTTGCCAGCAAGGCGACGCTACTTGCCGCTGGCGAGGGTATAGTCACCGGGAAGCAGGAAACGGTCAAGGTGAAAGGCAAGGACGAACCTCTCGAAGTGTTCGAGATTCTGCGTTTCGAGCCCTGAAGACAAAGCCGGCGAGGCATCGCACTCGGGGGGGGCGAGCGGCCGAGTGTGACAAATTCACGCGCGGGCGTATCGATTTTCTGGTTAATTGCCGTCGGAGCAGGGGAGGTTTCATGTTGGTCATCAGGGGGGCATTGTTATTCGCACTGTTGGTTGGAAGCCGCGGGATCGCGCTTGCGCAGGGGGCCGACGTCGGTTTGATAAGTCAGATCGCCGGAGAGGTGTCCTATGCGAGCAGCAGCGGCGGCGGCAAGGTGCAGCCCTTCATGAAAATGCGCCAGGGCGATAGGTTTACCCTGGCGGCGGGCGGCCTGCTCAAGGTGGTCTATTTTCAGAACGGGCGGCAGGAAACCTGGCGCGGCCCTGCCGGATTCAAATCAGGGATCGAACAAAGCGAGCCACAGTCGGGTGCAGTGTTCGAGGTGGCAAGCCTGCCGGCCGGCGTGCCGCAGAAGATGCAGAAGATTCCGGAACTGCTGCAGATCGCGAAAATGGGCGGCATGCAGGTGCGCGAGGCGGCGAAGCTGGGCGGTGTACAGGTTCGCGGCACCAAATCCAGACCACGTCCGAGTCCGGAGCAGCAAGCGGAGGTCGCGGCAGCGCGCAAGACCTATGCTCAATTGCTGCAGCAGGCGGCGCGCGACGACATCACTCCGGAGTTGTATCTGTTCTCGGCCTTGCAGGAATATATGCTGTATGAGGACATGAAGACGGTGGCGGATGAGATGCTGCGCAAGCAGCCGGCGAACCCGGAAGCGCAGAAGCTGGCCGACTGGACAAAGGAGCGTGTGCAGGAATCGCGGTGATACGGCCGGCGCGAACGGCATGTTGGAAGTATCTGTAAGTCCCATCGGAAGCGGTTTAAACTTCGAGCTTGCAACAGCGAAAGAGAGGTCGACATGAAAATTCTGCAATCGATATGCGCATTGGTGATTCTTGGGATGGCATCGGGCGCGGGGGCTCAGACCGGCGACGTGGGCCTAGTTAATCTGTTGTCCGGCGACGTGGCCTATACCGGCCAGGGCGGAGCGCAGTCGGTCCCGCCAGCTTCAAGGCAGGCGCACAGCAAAGCGAGGCGCTCAGCGGCCAGGTTGCGGAAGCGGCGCAGTTGCCGTCGGGGGTGGCGCAGAAGATTGCCCAGGTGCCGAATCTGGTCCAGATCGCAAAACTCGGGCGTTCGGGCGGTATCGCGGTGCGGGGCGGCGGCAAGCCCGGGCGTTTGTCTGCCGATCAGCAAGCGGAGGTGTCGCAAGCGAAGACGACCTACACCCAGATGCGGCAAAAAGCGCCGGCCGAGGACATCACGCCCGAACTCTACTACTATTCGGTGCTGCAGGATCACCTGCTCTACGAGGAGATGAAGGCGGTCACCGACGAAATGCTGAAGCGCCAGCCGAACAATCCGGAAGCGCAGGAACTGGCGGCGTACGTGAAGAGTCGCACTTAAATCGTATGCACCAAGGCAGGACGCGGGGTGCCGAGGCGCCCCGTTTGTTTTTCAGTGCATGCATAATCGCGTGATGCCGGTCACGCGCACCTGGGACATATTCTGCACCGTAGTCGACAACTACGGCGACATCGGCGTTTGCTGGCGCTTGGCGCGGCAATTGGCGGCAGAGCGGGAACTGCAAATCCGCCTCTGGGTGGACGACCTTGAAAGCTTTCATCGGATTTGTCCGGACATCGTCCCCGGTCTGGATTCCCAGGACTGCCGCGGCGTGGAAGTACGGTGTTGGCGCGAACCCTTTCCCGAGGTCAGCCCGGCGGACGTGGTGATCGAGGCCTTCGCCTGCGACCCGCCTGAAAGCTACGTCGCAGCGATGGCCGCGCGGCAGCCCAAACCCGCGTGGATCAATCTGGAATTTATGAGCGCCGAGAACTGGGTCCAGGGTTGCCACGCATTGCCTTCGCCGCATCCCTCGTTGCCCCTGGTGAAGCATTTCTTCTTTCCCGGCTTCGTCACGCGCACGGGCGGACTTCTGGCCGAAAGAGGGCTGGAGCAGGCGCGCAACCGGTTTCAGCATTCCGCGGCGGAGCGGGCAAGTTTCTGGGAGGAGTTGTCCCTGCCGGCGCCGCGCGAAGGTGAACTGCAGGTTTCGCTGTTCTGCTATCCGCACGATGCGATATCCGCGCTGTTTCGACTTTGGGCGGACGGCGTGACGCCGGTGCGCTGCCTGGTGCCGGAAGGGGTTGCGTTAGAGGCGCTTTCGTCGTTCTTCGCCGGTGCGGACGTTTCCGCCGGCTCGGTCCTGCGCAAAGGGCGACTCGAGGCCGCTATCTTTCCATTTCTCGATCAGGACGCATTCGACCGGCTGCTGTGGGCCTGCGATCTCAACTTCGTACGCGGCGAAGATTCCTTCGTTCGCGGGCAGTGGGCGGCGCGGCCGCTGGTCTGGCAGATTTATCCGCAACAGGACGGTGCGCATCTGCCCAAGCTCGAGGCGTTCCTGGAATTGCATTGTCAGGGGCTGCCGCCGGTGGTCGCTGCAGGGACCAGGCGGTTCTGGGGCGCCTGGAACAGTGGCGACGCCGTCGAGGTCGAGGCGGCGTGGCCTGATTTCTGGGAGTGCCGGCTGGAGCTGCGCGCGCACGCCTTGAACTGGGCCCGGGACCTGCCCAAGACCGGCGATCTGGCGAATAATCTTGCGCAGTTTTGCGATAATTTGTTAAAATAGAGGGCTTTAGAACCTGTCACGCAATGAGGGGGAACCCTCTCCTCATGCTCCCCTAAATCATTCAGGGCCGTTTCAGCAATTCTGAATACGGCCCCTTGGACAATTAATCCGCAGGACAACAGACATGAAAATCGCACAAGAACTTCGCGCCGGCAACGTGATCATGCTCGGCAACGATCCGATGGTGGTGCAGCGCGCCGAATTCAGCAAGTCCGGACGCAACGCCTCCGTCGTCAAGATGAAACTCAAGAGCCTGCTGTCCGAGTCGGTCAGCGAGAACGTGTACAAGGCCGACGAGAAATTCGACGTCGTGGTGCTGGAGAGGAAACAGTCCACTTACTCCTATTTCGCCGATCCGATGTACGTGTTCATGGACGCCGACTTCAACCAGTTCGAGGTGGAGAAGGAGAACATGGGCGAGGGGATCAACTTCCTCGAAGACGGGATGGAGTGCGAAGTCGTGTTTTACGACGAGCGCGCGATTTCGGTCGAACTTCCCAATACCGTGGTGCGGGAAATCATCTATACGGAACCGGCCGTGCGCGGCGACACCTCTGGCAAAGTGCTCAAACCGGCGAAAATCAACACCGGGTTTTCGGTGCAGGTGCCCCTGTTCTGCGCCACCGGTGACAAGATCGAGATCGACACGCGCACGGGCGAGTACAAGCGGCGGGTCTGATCCGGCGGCGAGGAAAGTTCAGGGTGCCGGCGGGTACCCCCTTGACGGTTTGCCATTTAGCAGGTATAACGCCGACAAGTGTTTAGTTTCAAGTGCTTGAGAGCGGTTCCCTGAGTGGTACGTCCTTTTCAGTCTTGAGATTCAAACATTCATCGGGCTCGGCCCGAAATTCTCAACTTTAAAAGGAACGCAACATGGCAACTGGTACAGTGAAATGGTTCAATGATTCGAAGGGCTTCGGCTTCATCACTCCTGATGGCGGCGGCGAAGACCTCTTCGCACATTTCTCTGAGATCAACATGCAGGGCTTCAAGACCCTCAAGGAAGGACAGAAAGTTTCCTTCGAAATCGTAGACGGCAAGAAAGGCAAGCAGGCGGCCAAGATTCAAGCTGCCTAAGCCGGTCGATACCCAATTAGAAAAGCCGGGCGTTCAGCCCGGCTTTTTTTATTCCCAAGGACAGCCCGCGCGTGGAGCTAGCGCGGGCTGTTTTACGGCTCGTGCCTCGCGATGCGCCGGGTGCCAAGTAGCTTGCATCGCCGGCGATGCTGCGCAGCGTATTGCCGTTACCGCTACTTCGCGTACTTGCGAAAATCCGGTTTGCGCTTCTCGCGGAATGCGTTGCCGCCTTCCTTCGCTTCGTCGGTATCGTAGTAGAGTTTGAGCGCCTGCATCGCAAACGACGATATGCCGCGGATCATTTCGGTGTCGACGTTGAAAGAGCGCTTCGCCATCGCGATCGCGGTCGGGCTCATCATCAGTATTTCGTCGCACCATTTCTTGACCTCGGCGTCGAGCTGATCATGGGACACGACCGCGTTCACCAGGCCCATGCTCAATGCCTCCTTCGCGCTGTAGCGCCGGCACAGGTACCAGATCTCGCGCGCCTTCTTCTCGCCCACGACGCGCGCCAGCAGCGCGGTGCCGAAACCGGGGTCCACGGATCCGACTTTCGGACCGACCTGGCCGAACTGCGCCTTGTCCGAGGCGATGGCCAGATCGCAGATCGTCACCAGCACATTGCCGCCGCCGATGGCGTAGCCGTTGACCCGGGCGATGACCGGTTTGGGGATGTCGCGGATCACGCTTTGCATCTCTTCGACCGGCAGTCCGATCGTGCCGCGCCCGCCGTAGCCGCCGTCCTCGGCGTCGGCGGTCTGGTCGCCGCCGGTGCAGAACGCCTTGTCGCCGGCGCCCGTTAGCACGACCACGCCGATGTCGCGGTTCCAGCCCGCCT
>JAPLRD010000291.1:0-2576 GCA_026399375.1 Pseudomonadota bacterium | reverse complement strand
CATTAAATTGATCGTCGTTCAGCATTATGAATTCGACGTCACGATGGCGCAACCGCGTATTTTGCGCAGAGAACACCGATACGCAGCCGGCTGGCTGCAGCTTTCACCGCCGGATCAATCGTGATCCGGCCGTCACCGATATTCCCAACCAGGCAAATCCGGAGAAACAAACATGAATATCCCCGCTCCCGACCAGCATCAGGAGCTGCGCGAAGCGTTGCGCGGCCTCTGCGCCGAATATCCCGACGAGTATTGGCGCAAGCTCGACTACGAGCGTGGATTTCCAGTGGAGTTCATCGACGCACTGACCAAGGCAGGCTGGCTCGCCGCGCTGATTCCGCAGGAATACGGCGGCTCGGGTCTGAACCTTGCGCAGGCTTCGGTGATCATGGAAGAGATCAACCTGTGCGGCGGAAATTCCGGCACCTGTCACGGGCAGATGTACAACATGGGCACCTTGCTGCGGCATGGCTCGGAAGAGCAGAAGCGCAAGTACCTGCCCAAGATCGCGTCGGGTGAACTGCGGCTGCAGTCGATGGGCGTCACCGAACCGACCACGGGCACCGACACCACCAAGCTGAAGACCATGGCGGTGAAAAAAGGCGACCGCTACGTCGTCAACGGGCAGAAGGTCTGGATCTCCCGCATTCAGCATTCCGATCTGATGATCCTGCTTGCGCGCACCACGCCGGTGGCGCAGGTGAAGCGCAAGTCCGAGGGCATGTCGATTTTCATCGTCGACGTGCGCGAGGCGCTGGGCAAAGGGCTGACCATGCAGCCGATACGCAACATGGTCAGCCACGACACGAACGAACTGTTCTTCGACAACCTGGAGATTCCGGCGGAGAACCTGATCGGCGAGGAGGGCAAGGGCTTCAAGTACATTCTCGACGGTCTGAACGCCGAGCGCATCCTGATCGCAGCCGAGTGCATCGGCGACGCCTACTGGTTCATCAACCGCGGCAGCAAGTATGCGAAGGAACGGGTCGTGTTCGACCGGCCCATCGGCCAGAACCAGGGCGTGCAGTTCCCCATCGCGGAGTCGTACATGGAAACCGAGGCCGCGAACCTGATGCGCTGGAAGGCCTGCGATCTGTTCGACGCGCACAAGCCCTGCGGCGCCGAAGCGAACATGGCCAAGCATCTGGCGGCGAAGGCGTCCTTCGAAGCGGCCAACATCTGTCTGCAGACCCATGGAGGCTACGGCTTTGCCTGCGAATACGACGTCGAGCGCAAGTTCCGAGAGACGCGCCTGTACCAGATCGCGCCGATCTCGACCAATCTCATCCTTTCTTACGTAGCCGAGCACGTGCTCGGGCTGCCGAGGTCGTTCTGATCATGCAGAAACTCAGCGGCCGTTCCGCATTTCTCAAGCTTCTCGTCGACGAGGGGGTGACGCACCTCTTCGGCAATCCGGGCACCACCGAACTGGCGATCATGGAAGTGGTTCCGGATTATCCCGAGCTGAACTACATACTCGGCCTGCAGGAGGCCGTCGTGGTCGGCATGGCCGACGGTTACGCACGCGCTTCCAACCGCCTCGCCGCCGTCAGCTTGCACGTTGCGCCGGGCCTGGGCAACGCCATGGGCGCGCTCTACAACGCCAAGTTCTCCGGCTCGCCGCTGATCGTCACCTGCGGCCAGCAGGAGCAGGGCCACGGGCTGCTCGAGCCGCTGCTCTACGATCCGCTGGTGCCGATCGCGCAGCCCATGGTCAAATGGGCGATCGAAGTGACCCGCGCCGAGGATTTGCCGCGCATCGTGCGCCGCGCGGCGAAGCTGGCGCTGACGCCGCCTACCGGGCCGGTGTTCATCAGTTTGCCGGGGGACGTGCTTGACGCCGAGGTCGAGCTCGATTTCGGCAAGCCGACCCGGGTCGACGCGCGCGTGCGGCCTTCGGACGAAGCGCTGGCGCAACTCGCGTCGAAACTGCTGGCCGCAAGGAATCCGGTGATCCTGGCGGGGCAGGAACTCTCCATTCACGACGCTTTCGCCGAGGCGGCCGAGCTGGCCGAGTTGCTGGGCGCGGGCGTGTTCCAGCAGCCGATTCCGTACACCGCGCAGTTTCCGACGGCGCATCCGTGCTATCTCGGCGCGTTGACGCGCAGCCAGAAGCTGGTGCGCGCGGCGCTGGAGCCGTTCGACCTGATGCTGTGCCTGGGCGCGGACCTGCTGCGCATGTCGGTCTACAGCCCCATCACGCCGCTGCCGGATACGATGCAGGTGGCGCATGTCAGCGAGCGCGACTGGGAGTTGGGGAAGAACTATTCCACCGAGCTGGCGCTGCGTGCAAACGTGAAGGAGACGCTGCGTGCGCTGCTGCCTTTGATTCGTGCCGGGCGCACCGCGGCGGATACGGAAGGGGCAAAGCGCCGGCAGGCCGCGCTGGCTAGGCGCAACTGGTCGGTGCAGCGCGAGCAGGCGCGGAAAGAGGTCATGCTGACGGAAAAGACGGCGCCGATCGATCCGCGCTACCTCATGCTGCGCATCAGCGAGTCGCTGCCGTCCAACGCGATCGTGGTGGAAGAGGCGCTGACCTCTTCGACGGCGCTGCCGGGGTTCCTCGATCTGCGCGA
>JAPLRD010000365.1 GCA_026399375.1 Pseudomonadota bacterium | reverse complement strand
GCAGTTCGGCGGCTGCCGGCCGAACGCTCACCTATGCCTGGACCCTGACGACCAAACCGGCCGGCAGCGCCGCGGCGCTGGCCACGGCAACGTCGAAAAAAGCGACGTTCACGGCCGATCTCGAAGGGAATTACGTGGCGTCGCTGGTGGTGAACGACGGGAAATCGAACAGCAGTGCAAGTACGGTGACGATCACTGCGGGCACGACCATCGCATCGGTGCTGCCCGCCACCTTTACCGACAACGGCGACGGCACCGTCACTGACAAGGTCACGACGCTCGTCTGGATGCGCTGCTCGGTGGGGCAGACCTGGACCGGCAGCGCCTGCGACGGGGTCCCGAGCACCTACATCTGGGATGACGCCAGTGTAATTATCGGCACCGTGGATTTCGCCGGCCAGACCGACTGGAGATTGCCGAACATGCGCGAGTTGCAGACCATCGCCGACAGATCGAAACTCAATCCCGCGATAGACAGCACGGCGTTCCCCGGAACGAGCGCGGCAACCTATTGGTCGTCCACTGTCTATCCCGGCGTTACCACCGCGGCGTGGTATGTCAATTTCGGCGGCGGCGACGTGCACGGGGCCGACAAGAGTTCCGCGTTGCCTGTGCGCCTGGTGCGCGGCGGCGGATCTCCCGGACTGTTGGACGCCGGTCGCCCGGCAACGGATTTTGTCGACAATCGTGACGGCACGATAAGCCATGTTCCCACCGGCTTGATCTGGAAGCGCTGTGCCGAAGGGCAGACCTGGGATGGCGCGGCCTGTGCGGATACGGCCTCGTCGGTGAAGTGGGATTCGGCGGTTCTGCTGAACAATTCGACCTATGCCGGCAACAGCACCTGGCGCCTGCCTACGGCGCAGGAAATAGAAGCGCTGGTCGGATACAGCGCCGCCGATCTGGCTGCGGCGTTCCCGAATTCTCCGCTCGCGCTGTTCTGGTCTGCGACTCCCTATGCGGGGGATGCCACCTCCGCGTGGAGCCTCGGGTTCGGAGACGGCGAATGCTACAACACGCCGAAAACGGACACTTACAGCGTGAGGCTGGTCCGGGCAAAATAGCCGATTCGAAAAGCCGCCTGTCGCATGCGCATCCCGGCGCCGCGGCCCGTGCGTGCATACGGGCCCGCGGACTATACTTCCGCATCCCGCAAATCCAACATAGAGAGCTGAAATGACCGCAGCGCCCGCATGCTTCGTCTACGTTTCCAACGCCGCTGACGGCGACATCGCCACGTTCAAGCTGCAGCCCGACGGCACGCTGCAGCCGCGTGCGCGCGTCAAGGCAGCCGACGTCGTCGGCCCCATCGCGGTGAGCCCCGACAAGCGTTTCCTGTACGCGGCGGTGCGCTCCAAGCCGCATTCGGTGCATGTCTACGCCATCGACGCCGGCACGGGCGCGCTGACGCCGCTTGCGGTATCGCCGTTGGCGGAGAGTTTTCCCTACATCTCGCTCGACAAGACCGGGCGCTACCTGCTCGGCGCCTCGTACCACGCGAACCTGATCAGCATCAATGCGGTCGGCGCGGACGGGCGCGTCGCCGCGGAGCCGCTGCAGGTGATTCCGATCGGCCGCAACGCGCACTCGATCCGCGCCGACGGGAGCAACCGCTATGTCTACGCGCCTGCGCTGGGCAGCGACCAGATATTCCAGTTCGCGTTCGACGCGAACACCGGCCGCCTGACGTCGAATACGCCCGCGGTGGTGCAATTGCCGCCCGGGGCCGGGCCGCGCCATTTCGTCACCTCGGCCGACAATAGATTTGTCTATGTGCTGAGCGAACTGCTGGCCACGGTGACCACGTTCGCGCTCGATGCCGGGACCGGTTTGCTGACTGAAATCGGCTCGGCATCGGGGCTGCCGCCCGATACGAAACTTGTGCCCGGTGCGCCGCGCGTGGCCGTGGGGGCGAGCAGCAGCGCGCCGCCGCGCAACCGCGACAACGACATCTGGGCGGCGGACATCCATATGACCCCGGATTGCCGGTTCCTCTATGTCTCGGAGCGCTCCAGCAGCACCCTGGGCGCCTTCAGCGTGAACGCGCAGAGCGGTGCGCTGCGTTACCTCGGCAGCGTACCGACCGAGGCGCAGCCGCGCGGTTTTGCCATTGCGCCGGACGGACGGTTCCTGATTGCCTGCGGCGAGAAGTCCGAGACGGTTTCGGTACACGCGATCGATGCGGCGAGCGGCGCCTTGTCGACGCCAAAACAATACCCGGGGGGCAAAGGCGCCAACTGGGTCGAGATCGTCGGCTTCGCGTAGGGGCTGCCCGTCGCGCAGCCCCGGTTTATTTCGGCAGCGTCGCCTTCGCCGCGGTGTAGAGCTCCGACAGCGGCACCACCCGCCCGTGCAGCGGCAGGATCTTGTCGACGGCGAGATTCAGGCGCTCGATGTTCTTCACCAGGGTGACGTTGTTCGCGTTCGGCGTCGCCGGCGGCGGCGCGTTGGGCGGGCCGGGGGTGTAGACGTCGGCCTCGACCAGCAGCTTTTCCTGCGGCAGGTGCACCATCAGGAAGGCGTCGTTATGGTCGCCGCCGGTGATGCGGTGGATCGCGATGGTGCGCGTGCCGTCGGCGAGTTCCAGCTTGTCGTTCACCGTCTTGAATTTGGGTTTCTTGCCGGATTTCGCCAGCCGGTCCGGATTGATCCTGTTCTGCAGCGCGAATATGCGCTTGAAGTACGCCTCGTTCGTCGCATGGGTAACGATGGTCGCGCCTTCGGCCACTGCCGTGCGCACGCCGCCCGCGTGGTCGAAATGCGCGTGGGAGTTGATGATGAAGCGGATCGGTTTGCCCGGCGCGAGCTTCTTCACCTGCTCGATCACCGGGGCGCTGCGCCCGTCGTTGAGCGGCGTCTCCACCAGCACCATGTGGTCCTTCATTTCGATGGCGACGCTGTTGTGCGAGCCGCCGGCGATGAACCACACGCCCTCGGCGACCCTGTCCGCGGTCACGCGCTCGGTGGCGCTGCGCACATTGTCGGGCAGCGCGATGTCGGCCGGCGCGTTGGGCTGCACTTCCTTGATCGAGACGTCGAGGATCGGGTGCCCGCCCTGCGACTGTTCGACGCGGGAGGGAAAGTTGACGCCGCCGAAGTCGCGGTAACCGGAGTACGTGGTGACGGCCGTGGTCTCGCCCAGCACCGGATCGGGCAGGCGCGATTCGGCGCGCTCGACCAGGTAGTCCTCGTTGATGAACGCCGTCGCGGCGAAGCGCCGCGGCATCTTGTATGAAACGACCGCGACGGATTTTCCGTTCTGCGTGCGCCACGCCAGGGTCGCGTTGTTCTTGATCGCAGCCTTGATCACGCCGTGCGGCGTGAGCCATAGCTGGTGCACCCTGTCGGCGACGAAGCGCGGACCTGGAACGGCGTTGGTGCCGGCCTGGTTCCAGGCGAAGTCGCCGCTGACGAACTGGTCGTTGCGCTGCTGGCCCGCGAGCGGGTAGCCGCCGCCGCCCCGGGGCTCGGCGCGGCTGAGAGTGAACTCCTCGCGCATCGAGGCGGTGTCGTAATTGATGCTGCGGATCTGGCTGTGGACGGTGATCTTCGGCCACGCGGCGCCCGGCGTGTACGCTTGGCCGAAGGTGTAGCCGCTGCCTTCGGCCGTGTAGCGGATCGACTTCAGCTCGCCGGCGCCCATGACGGCCGACGCGCGCCTGAGCACCCCCGCGGCCTCTTCGCCGGATGCCGCGCCGGGCAATACTGCCAGGGCGGCCGCCGACAGCGTCAGCGCGGTCAATGCCCGTCGGGCAATCGGTCGTGCAAGCGGTCGGGCAATCGGTCGTACAAGCTCTTTGTTTGCCATCATTTCGCCTCCCTGGTTTATTTGCATGCAGGACGGTAAACAGCGCGCGCCGCCGTTTATTCCCGGCCCGAGGGTACTGGGCGGCGCGCAGGATGTAAATGCCCGGTGCGCTCCAGTCAAATCCATGTTTTCAGCAGGGCTGTTTGCCCGGCGGGGGCTCACTCGTCGCGAGTGAAGCGTGTAGAATCACGGCTCGATACAGGAAGTCGATTTCATATCTACGAGGGTGACACCGTCATGCGCAAGTACCTGCACATCAATCTGAACGACCGCACGCTCAGGACCGACGAATTCAAGGGCGAACAAATCATACGCGCCGGCCGGCATTTCATCGCCAAGACGCTGCTCGAACTGAATGTGGCCAAAGTCGATCCGCTGTCTCCGGAGAATCCGCTGATCTTCTCCGCCGGCCCGTTTTCGGGCACCAACTTCTCCAACGCGAACCGCCTGTCGGTCGGCTGCAAGAGCCCGCTCACCGGCGGCATCAAGGAAGCCAATTCGGGCGGCACTTTCGGCTTCGCGCTGGGGCAGATCGAGATGGCCGGGTTCACGCTCTACGGCGCATGCGCGGATTGGACCATCATCCACATCAGCAAGGCAGGCGAGCTCACCTGGCACGGCGCCGAAGGTTTCATGGGCAAGGGCACGAATG
>JAPLRD010000054.1 GCA_026399375.1 Pseudomonadota bacterium | reverse complement strand
GGCGATCGCCGAGCGCATGGACTGGAAGCACGACCAGTACAAGAAGGTCGCCCCGTTCATCGCGCCGAACGCCATTTTCGCGAGCAATACCTCGGGCCTGTCGATCACATCGCTGTCCGAGGGGTTCGACGCAGGACTGAAGGCGCGCTTCTGCGGCGTGCACTTCTTCAATCCGCCGCGCTACATGCACTTAGTGGAACTGATCCCGACCGCAACTACGCAGGCGGCGATACTGGACCAGCTCGAAGGTTTCCTCACCACGACGCTGGGCAAGGGCGTGGTGCGGGCAAAGGACACGCCGAACTTCATCGCCAACCGCGTCGGCATCTTCGGCATGCTCGCGACCATATACGAGGCGCAGCAATTCGGCCTTTCCTGCGACGTGGTGGACGATCTCACCGGCGCCAAGATCGGGCGCGCGAAGTCGGGCACGTTCCGCACCGCCGACGTGGTCGGACTGGACACCATGGGCCACGTGATCAAGACCATGCAGGACAATCTCGGGAGCGACCCGTTTGCCGCGGTGTATGCCACGCCCGGGGTCCTGACAAAATTGGTGCAGGCGGGCGCGCTGGGGCAGAAGACCGGCGCCGGCTTCTACAAGAAGGTCGGCAAGGAAATACAGCGCCTGGATTTCGCCAAGGGCGAATACGTCGCGGGCGGGGGCAAGGCGGACGAGATCATAGGCCGCATGCTGAAGGAGAAAGATCCGGCCAAGCGCATGAAGACGCTGCGCGAATCGAAGAACCCGCAGGCGCAGTTCCTGTGGGCCATTTTCCGCGACACCTTCCACTATATTGCGGTCCACCTGGAATCGATAGCCGACAATGCGCGAGACGTCGATTTCGCCATGCGCTGGGGGTTCGGCCAGAACGTTGGACCTTTCGAAACCTGGCAGAACGCGGGCTGGTCCGAGATCGCCGGCTGGATCAAGGAGGACATCGACGCGGGCAAGGCGCTGTGCAAGGCGCCGCTGCCGGCATGGGTGTTCGACGGCCGCAGCGGTGTGCACACGCCCGAGGGTTCCTGGTCGGCTTCGCGCAAGACCTACGTGCCGCGCTCGACGCTGACGGTGTATGCGCGCCAGGTGTTCCGCGCGCCGGTCGAGGGCGCGGCCGCTGCGGACGGCAGGACCGCAGGCACCACGGTGTTGGAGGACGATTCGGTGCGCATCTGGCACCAGGGCGACGAGGTGCTGATCCTGTCCTTGAAGACCAAGATGCACGTCATCGGACCCGGTGTGATCGCGGGCCTGGCCAAGGCGCTGGATGAAGCCGAGAAGAACTACAAGGGCCTGGTGCTCTGGAGCGCCGATGCGGCCGCGGGGGGCGCGTTCTCGGCCGGCGCCGACCTGCAGTCAATGCTGCCCCTCTTCATGTCAGGCGGCGTGAAGGCGATCGAGCCCGAGGTGGCCAAGTTGCAGCAGGCGCACCAGGCGATGAAATACGCCAACGTGCCGGTGGTGGCCGCAGTCTCCGGCCTGGCGCTGGGCGGGGGCTGCGAACTCATGCTGCACGCGGCCAAGCGCGTGGCGTCGATCGAGTCCTATATCGGCCTGGTGGAGGTGGGCGTCGGCCTGATCCCCGCAGGCGGCGGCCTGAAGGAAGCGGCGGTGCGCGCGGCAGCGGATGCCAAAGGCAACGACCTGCTGCAATTCCTGAAGGGCTATTTCATGAGTCCCGCCACCGCGGCCGTATCAAAGTCCGCGCTGGAGGCGAAGAAGATGGGCTACCTGGCCGCGAACGACGTCATCGTGTTCAATGCCTACGAATTGCTGCACGTGGCGAAGCTGGAGGCGCGTGCGATGTTCGATGCCGGTTACCGGCCGCCGCTGCAGGCGCTGGTGCCGGTCGCGGGGCGCTACGGCATTGCGACCATCATGGCGCAGCTGGTGAACATGCGCGACGGCGGCTTCATCTCCGCGCACGACTACAAGCTGGGCGCGATGATCGCGGAGATCGTCTCCGGCGGCGACGTGGAGCAGGGCAGCCTGGTGAGCGAACAGTGGCTGCTCGACCTGGAACGCAGGGCGTTCATGGAACTGATGGAACATCCCAAGACCCAGGAACGCATCATGGGCATGATGCAGACCGGCAAGCCGGTGCGCAATTGATCCGTGGTCAATCGCTACTGCGCTTCCGGCCTCACCGCCGTGGCCCAGGTGCCGGGGCTGGATACCAAACTGATAGAGGACGCCATCGTCGGTTGCTCCTTCCCTGAAGCCGAGCAGGGCCTCAACGTGGCGCGCATGGCGGTGCTGCTGGCCGGGCTGCCGAAGACGGTCGCCGGCGTGACCATCAACCGCTACTGCGCTTCGGGCATCACCGCAGTGGCCATGGCTTCCGACCGCATCCGCGTCGGGCAGGCCGACGTGATGATCGCCGCGGGCGCGGAGTCGATGTCCATGGTGCCGATGATGGGCCACCATCCGACCATGAACATGAACATTTTCAAGGACGAGAACATCGGCATGGCCTACGGCATGGGCCTGACGGCGGAGAAGGTGGCGCAGCAATGGAAGGTCTCGCGCCAGGCGCAGGATGAATTTGCCTGCGCCTCGCATGCCAGGGCGCTCAAAGCGCAGCAGGCCGGCGAGTTCAAGGACGAGATCACGCCCGTGCAGGTCAGCCATCGCAGCCCCAATTTGCAAAGCGGTGAGACTGAGCTCAGCACCCGCACCGTCAGCCTGGACGAAGGTCCGCGCGCCGACACTTCGATGGACGGCCTGGCCAAACTCAAGACGGTGTTTGCCGCGCGCGGCTCGGTCACAGCCGGCAATTCCTCGCAAACTTCTGACGGTGCAGGCGCGCTGATCCTGGCCAGCGAAAAAGCCATCCGCACGCACGGCCTCAAGCCGCTGGCGCGCTTTGTCAGCTACGCCAGCCGCGGCGTGCCGCCGCACATCATGGGCATAGGCCCCATCGAGGCCATTCCGGCGGCGCTGGGCTATGGCGGTCTCAAGCAGGAAGACATCGACTGGTTTGAGCTCAATGAAGCCTTTGC
>JAPLRD010000006.1 GCA_026399375.1 Pseudomonadota bacterium | reverse complement strand
GATGCGCGCAACCGTTGCGAGGCCTATGCCGGTGCCGGGAAACTCGGAATTCGAATGCAGGCGCTGAAACGCGCCGAACAGTTTGTTCGCGTAGGCCATGTCGAAACCGGCGCCGTTGTCGCGCACGAAATAGGCGGTCCTGCCGTCTATTTCCGCAACCCCGAACTCGATCCGTGCGTCATCGCGCCTGGAGCTGTATTTCCACGCGTTGCCGATCAGGTTCTGCAGCATCACCCGGAACAGGCCCGGATCGCCCTCGGCCGACACCTGCGGCGCGATGACCCACTCGACCCCGCGTTGGGGCTCCCCCGCGTGCAGTTCGTCCGCAAGTTCGCGCGCCAGCGCCGACAGGTCGACCAGACGCACGCGCATCACCTGCCGCGATATGCGCGACAGATTGAGCAGATCGTCGATCAGCACGCCCATCTTTTGGGCGCCGGCGCCCACGCGCCGCAGCATGTCCCGTCCCTGATCGTCGATCTGGCCGGCGTACTGCGTTTCCACCAGGCGGCTGAAGCCCTGGATCGCCCGCAAAGGTGCGCGCAGGTCGTGGGACACCGAATAGGAGAAGGCCTCCAATTCCCTGTTGGCCACTTCCAGGGCCTGCGTGCGTTCGACCACGCGCTGCTCGAGTTGCTCGTTCAGCCGCAGCAGTTCCTCCTCGTGGTGCTTGCGCTCGGTGAGGTCGACCACGAAGGCGAGCACCCCCATCAAGGAGCCGTCGTCGTTCAACAGGTCGACCGCATGGAATTCGGTCGGGATATTGCGCCCGTCGCGGTGACGCAACGACACCTCGTAGGTCCGCGTCTTCCGGCCGGGCGCGCGGCGCGCATGCGCGAGGAAGATCGCGGCGTTCTCCTCGTCCACGAACTCGAGCCGGTCGCGACCCAGCATCTCCTCGCGCGCGTAGCCGAGGAGATCGCACAACCTCTGGTTTACTTCCCTGGTGCGCCGGTCCGGACCGAGCAGCCAGACGCTTTCGGGCGCGCTCTCGAACGTGGTGCGATAGACGCGCTCGCTCTCGCGCAGCGTCTGCTCCGCGGCGATCCGCTGCGAAATATCGGTGAACACCGCGACATAATTGCCGACCTCCCCGCGTTCGTCGCGCACCGTGCTGATCGACAGCCATTCCGGGTAGGCCCGCCCGTCCTTGTGCCGGTTCCACAGTTCGCCCGTCCAGTACCCGTGGGTATTGATGAAGGCCCACATGGCACGGTAGAAATCGCTCCCCTGCCGGTCCGACTTGAGCATGCGCGGATTGCGGCCGATCACCTCTTCGGCGGCATAGCCGGTGATTTCGGTGAAGCGCCGGTTGACGCTGACGATGCTGGCATCGGCGTCGGTGATGATTATGCCTTCCTGCGTATGTTCGAACACGCTCGCCGCGAGTCGCAGGTTCGCCTCGGCGCGCTTGCGCTCCGTCACATTGCTGCCGACTCCGCGATATCCCAGGAATGCGCCGGAGTCGTCGAAAACCGGATCTCCGCTGATCGAATAGTGCAGTTCGCCGCCATCGACCCCGGGACGCGCAATTTCGAAATTGCGGAATGGCCGGTGCGCGTCGAGCGTTTCCCGGTGCGCCTGCCATTCGGCGGCGCCGGGCGCCAGATAGGGCAGGTCCCAGCGCCGCTTGCCGATCGGCGACTCGTGCGCGAGCAAGGCCAGGGAACTGCTGCCACCCTCGCCCCCGCTACGCAGGGTAAAGCGGTGCTCCGCGTCAGTCTCCCAATAGAAATCCAAGAACATCTCGGTCAGGCTGCGAAAGCGCGCCTCGGATTCGCGCAGCGCGTTCTCGTTCAGCTTACGCTCAGTGATATCCCGCGCCACCGTGACTATGGTCCAGCCCGCACCCGCTTCCTGAGCGCGGCGCCGGATTTCGACCCAGACCGTTCTGCCATCCGTGCGCTGCCGCAGCAATTCGACCGGCTCAGTGAGTCGACCGGCAATGACCTCATCGTAGATGCGCGCCAATTCCTCGCGCGGCACCGCCAGCACGCCTTCCGGTCCCAGCGCGAGTATTTCCTCGCGCGTCATGCCGAGCATGGTGCAGGCGCTGGCGTTGACGTGGAGGAAGCGCAGGTTCGTGCGGTCGACCACATAGATGCCGTCGGCGCTGGCATCCATCGCCGCGCTGAAGCGCTGCAGATCTTCCTCACGCTGCCTGCGCTGCAGGAACTGCCCGATCTGGCTGCCGAGCACCTGCGCTGCCGCGAACAAACGCGCGTCGGGTTCCCGCGCCTCACGGCTGAGGAACGCCAGTACGCCGGTAACCGTGCCCGACGCCACGAGGGGAAACGCGAACAGGCTGCGCAACCCCGTTTCCAGCAGAATCCCCTGGACCACGCGTGCGTCCGCCGTCGTATCCGGCACCCACAGCGGCTGGCCCGACTGAAACACGTGGCCGACCATACCGATGCCGGGGGCAAACACCACTTGGCGCGTCGCTTCGGCGTAGCGCTCGAGGCCGGGATCGGCGATGCTCCAGAACTCGCTGAAGCGCAGCACTCCCGCCGCGACGTCTACGTACCAGTGAACGCCGAACCCCCAGCCCTCGGATTCGCAGATCGCGCGCAGGATTTCCTTTATCGCGGCGGAGGCGTCGCCGGCAGCGGCGGTGCGGGTGGCAACCGCATGCTCCAGCCGCAACAAACGCTCATCGCGTCTGCGCTCGGTAACGTCGCGGGTGACGCTGACCAGATGCGCCGCGCCCTCGATATCGATCACTGCCGCCGACATCAGGCCATGCACGATGTGGCCGTCCTTGGCGCGGAAATTCGCCTCCAGATTGGAGACCATGCCGTCATTCTTCAGGCCGCGGATCAAGCGCGCGCGGTCTTCCGGATCGACCCAGATGTTCAATTCCGCCGAGGTGCGCCCGATGACATCGTCCTCGGTGTATCCCATTATCAGGGTAAAGCCGCGGTTGATCGACACATACAGCCCGTCTTCCAGGCGGTTGATGTTGACCGAATCGGGGCTGACGAAGAAGGCTTTTCTGAACCGGTCTTCGCTCGCGCTCAGTTTTCGCTCTACCCGCAATCGATCGGTCACGTCGCTGACGTGCACGATCTGCGCGCGCCGTCCGGAAAATTCAAGCGTATGGGCAGTCACCTCCACCTCGATCAGCGCGCCGTCTTTCTTCCGGTGCCGCCAGACTCCGGCGTCGCGAACATCCGCGTCACGCACATCGGCAACGCGCTGCATCAGTCGGGCCACTTCTTCAGCGGGGCGGATGTCCAGAATCGTCATCGCCAGAAATTCCTCCCTGCTATAACCGTAGTGCGCCAGCGCCGCATCGTTCACCGCCAGGAACATCAGCGTGTCGAGGTCATACACCCACATCGGCTGCGGGTTCGCCTCGAACAGTTCGCGATAGCGCGAATCGCTCGCACGGACTTCAGCGGTGCGCTCGGCTACGCGTGATTCCAGCCGCTTTTCCTGCTCCTTCGACTCGACCATCAACTTCGCGGCGTAGGCCAGCAGCAGGCTGAAGAGCAATCCGAGCCCGGCCGCGAGCGCCAACCTCGTCGGATCGCTCCAACCGCCGACGGGTGCGACGCTCAAGGTCCAGATCGCGTCGGGGAGATGCAGGTCGTAGTCGACGGGTTCGACGAGGGCGCTCGGCGAGGACGCGGCGATAGTGACCTTCTGCCCCGTCGCCGGGTCTTTGTGCCAGAGCTCGTAGTCAAAACCTCGCCTGGTCAGATCGGGGAACTCGGCCGTTTCGAGGATATCCGGAAAGCGGATCAGGACGCTGGTGAATCCCCAGAAGGCGGGTTCGCCCCTGGCGTTGCTGAGGAATACGGGCAACCAGCCTGCTGCGCCGACCCCGCCTCTGACCAGATCAAAGGGCCCGAATAAAACCAGTTTGCCCGTGTCCCTGGCGCGTATGCTCCCTGGTCCGCGCACCGGGTCGCGCAAGAGGTCGAGACCTAGCGCTCGTTCGTTGCCTTCCAGGGGAAAGATGCGCCGCACGACGCCGCCTGGCGCCAGCTGCATCGAAGCTGCGCCGGGGTAGAACGGAAGCAGGCCTTCGGCTACAGCGTCGAAATCGCCGATCGCGCCGTTGCCCTGGCGCACCAGCGCGGACAAGGCATAATTGGCCGACAGCGCCCGGTCGATGCTGCGCTCCAGTGCATCGGCATGGTCGTCGGCAATACCCAACGCGTGCCCGCGCACCTCCAGAAGGTAGGCGTCGTTCAAACGCCAGATCAGGCTCGCCGTAGCAGCAGCCGCGAGCAGAAAAACGACCAGTGCCACCAGCAACGACCGACGCGGACGCGAATTGAGCATCGCTTATTGTACCTATCCCGCCGCCAGGGTCTAGGACCAGGCGAGCACCGGAATCTCCGGGTGCGCGGCCGCCGGCGCCCGCTTCGGTTACAACAACTGGCGCGCGGTTTGAAGGCGCACCGCGCTCATGTCGTCGCCGCGGATTTCACGCAGCGCATAGCCGACGTAGTTCGGCACGACTTCCTTGCGCCAGTAGACATCGAGGTCCGTGTTGTCCATGGGCTTGGCCCGCGAAGCAGCCAGCTTTCCCGCTTCCGCGATCACCTCGTCGGTGAGCTTCTTGCCGACGAGGAATTCGCTCGCCTTGGTCGCCACGATCGGTTGCGACGCAACGGCGCCCAGCACCAGACGCGCCTCGAGGAGGGTGCCGTCTGGCGCGGCACGCGCGGCGACGGCGACCCCGAGCAGCGGGAAATCGAACGAGCCCCGCCGGCGCAGCTTCCAGTAGGTGCTTTTCCAACCGGCGGCATCGGGCAGCACCACCTCGGTCAGTATCTCGTCGGCTTTGCGCGTGATGTAGTCCATGCCGTCGTTGTTGTACAGGCTGGCCAGTTCCAGTTCGCGCTCGCCGCCGGATGACACCAGGCGCACCTTCGCGCCGAGCGCGATCAATGCGGGTGCCGTGTCGGTCGAAGACACGGCGAGGCAACGCTTGCTCGCGGTCGCGACCCAGCAGGTCTTGCCTTCCTTTTTCATGCAGTAGCCGATCGCTTCGCGCCAGTCTTCGTTCTGGTTGTAGTAGTTGCAGCGCGTATCGAGGCACAGGTTGCCGCCCAGCGTGCCCATATTGCGCAAATGCGGCGAGGCCACCTGCGCCGCCGCCTGATACAGGCCGCGGTACTTTTCGCGCACGGCGCCCGCTCGCACGACTTCGGTCAGGGTGAGTCCCGCGCCCAGCGCCAGGCCGGAACCGTTGGCGATTTTCTTCAGGCCCTCGACCCGGTTGAGCGAAATCAGCGTCGCCGGCGTCTGCTGCCGGCGCTTCATGTTGGGCAGCAGGTCGGTGCCGCCGGCGATGAGCATGCCGCGCGGGCCTTCGCCCGCGAGGATGCGCGCCGCCTCGGCCACGCTGGTCGGGGCTTTGAACTGGAACCACGGCAGGCGCATCATGATACGGTCGCCTCGGCCGGGCTGCGCGCCGGCTTTCTGTTGGGGTCCTTGCTTTCGTTGCCGTCGCCGCCCTCGGCCGGCGGTATCACGAACGTCGGCTCCGGATAGGGCACGTCGGGGAAATGGTCGGGCCCCACGCGCGGATTCTTGCCTTCGCGCTTCAGGTGCAGCGCGCGCAGGATCTTTTCCGGCGTGATCGGCACTTCGTCGATGCGCACGCCGACGGCGTCGAACACCGCGTTGGCGACGGCCGGCATGACCGGCAGCAGCGGCCCCTGGCCGACTTCCTTGCCGCCGAAGGGGCAGTTCGGTTCCGGGTCCTCGATCAGGAACACCTCCACCTCGGGCATCTCGAGCGTGGTGATGGTCTTGTATTCGAGCATGGACGGAATCTTGTGCACCAGCGCATTGGAAAGCTTGGCCGGCAGCCGCCGGAACACCTGCTCCTCCATCAGCGCTTCGCCCAGGCCCATGTAGACGCCGCCTATGACCTGGCCGTGCGCGATCGTCGGATTCAGCGCGCGGCCGATATCGTGCGCGATCCAGATTTTCGGCACGGTGATCCAGCCGGTATGCTCGTCGACTTCCACCTCGACCACGCAGGCGGAAAAGGAATACGCGGGCGACGGGCCCACGCCCGCGGCCTTGAACTTGCCCGGCGGCTTGGGCGGCGTATAGGAGCCGACCGTGCCCAGGGTGCCGAACTTGCTTTCGGCAAACACGACGGCCTCGGCAAAGCTCATGCTCTTCGCGGCATCGCCCGCTGCGAACACGCGCCCGCGCGAGAGCACGATGCTGTCTGGCAGGACCTCGAGCTTTTCCGCGGCCGCCTCGACCAGCATGTCGCGCGCACGCCCGGCGGCCTGCAGCGCCGCATTGCCCATCATGATGGTCACCCGGCTGGAATACGAGCCGAGGTCGATCGGCGTGATGCCGGTGTCGCCGGTGATGACGCGCACCTCCTTGGTGCTGATGCCCAGCGTCTCGGCCACCACCGCGGCGAGCACGTCGTCCGATCCCTGCCCGATTTCGGTCGCGCCGCAAAACACCGTGACCTGGCCGCTTCGGTCGAGCGCCAGCTGCACGCCCGAATGCGGCATCTTGTTCCAGTAGATCGACACGCCCGCGCCGCACATGTAGGAACTGCAGGCGATGCCGACGCCGCGGCCCTGCGGCAGCTTGCCGTGCTTTTGCTTCCAGCCCGAGCCCTCGACCACCTGCCGTATGCATTCGGCGAGCCCGTTGCTGCCGATCTTGAGCCAGCTCGCGGTGAGCGAATTGGCCTTGGTCACCATGTTGAGCCGCAGGTCCGCCGGATCGAGCTTCAGCTTCTCGGCGATCTTGTCCAGCTGCACTTCCTGGCCGAAGCGCGGCTGCGGCGTGCCGTGGCCGCGCTTGGGGCCGCAGGCGGGTTTGTTGGTAAACACCCTGCAGGCGTCGAACTTGAAGCGCGGCAACTCGTAGGTGAGCGGCGTGAGCACGCCGGTGTAGAAGGTGCTCGCCGGACCGTGCGAGCCGTAGGCGCCGCCGTCGAGCAGCGTCTGCAGGTGCATCCCCGTGATCTTGCCATCGTTCGTCACGCCGGTGCGGAATTTCATCAGCACCGGGTGGCGGCTGCGGTGCAGGTAGAACACTTCCTCGCGCGTGAGGCAGATCTTCACCGGCCGCCCGAGCATGAGCGCGGCCTTGGACACCACGAATTCGTGACCCGCCGGATCGCATTTGCCGCCGAAGCCGCCGCCGTTGTCGCAGGCGACGACGCGGATGTGCGCGGCGGACATCTGCAGCACGCGCGCCAGCTGGCGGTGCAGATAGTGCGGATCCTGCGTGCTCGACCAGAGCATCAGCTTGCCGTCGCCCTCGCTCGAAGCGAGCGAGGCGTGCTGCTCGATCGCCATGTGGTTGTCGCCTTCGTAGAAGAACAGGTCTTCGAAGATGTGATCCGACTTGGCCAGCGCCTCGGTCACGTCGCCGAACTCGAACGCCTGGTTGCGATGGATGTTGCCCACGTCGGTGTAGTCGTGAATGCGCGCCTCGGGCTGCGCCAGCGCCTCCTCCGGCGTCGCGATGGTCGGCAGGACCTTGTACTTCACTTCGATCAGGGCCAGCGCCTCGCCGGCCGTCTGCTCGTCCTTCGCCACCACCGCCGCCACCGGATCGCCGACATAGCGCACATGCTCCGGCGCGAGCGGAAACTCGTCCTGCGCCACCGGCATCATGCCGAATGAAACCGGAAAATCCTTGCCCGTCAGAACAAGGTGCACGCCCGGGTAGGCTTTGGCGCGCGATACGTCGATCGCTTCGATCAGCGCATGCGCCTGGGACGAGCGCAACAGCTTCATGTGCAGCATGCGCGGCAGCTTCATGTCATCGGCATAGCGCTGCTGGCCGGTGACCTTCTCGCGGCCGTCGACGCGCCTGCGCGCGTGGCCGATGACGTCGAGCTTCTTCGTCGCGCTCATGCTTTGGCTCCCCGCTCGTTGATAATACGGGCGGCCTCCGCCACCGAGTCGACGATCTGCTGGTAGCCGGTGCAGCGGCACAGGTTGCCCGAGAGCGCCTCCTTGATCCGCTCGCGGCTGGGATCGGGCTCCGCATCGAGCAGGCCCTTGGCCGTCATCAGCATGCCCGGCGTGCAGTAGCCGCACTGCGAGCCGCCGTGATCGGAAAAAGCCGCCTGCAGCGGATGCAGTTCGGGACCTTCGGCCAGGCCCTCGATGGTCTCGATCACGCTGCCGTCGCACTCGAGCGCTAGCTTCAGGCAGGACAGGAGCGGCTGGCCGTCGACCAGAACCGCACACGCGCCGCATTCGCCGAGTTCGCAGCCGTGCTTGGTGCCGGTGAGGTCGAGTTCCTCGCGCAGCACTTCGAGCAGGGTCTTGTACGGCGCGAACGACACTTCGACGTCCTCGCCATTCACGCGCAGCGTGATATGGGCGTTGCGTTGTTCGATCTTCTTCACCACGGCGTTCATTTTCGACCTCCGGAAAGCGCCTTCGCGGGCGCGGTTGTTGCAGCGCGGTTTGCAGGCTTCGATTTCATCTCTTTGCGTACACCATTCTTTGCCGCCGCGGCGATCCCGCGCAGCAGGTAGTCGGCCAGTCCGTCGGCGATGGTTGCAACGCTTTGCGCACCGTCGGGGCGGTACCAGCGCACGGTCCAGTTGAGCGCGCCCAAGATGGCGCGCGCCACCAGCGCGGCGTCGCAGGGCGTGAATTCGCCGCGCTTCACGCCCTTCTCGATCAGCGTGCGCACCGCATGTTCGTACTTGTCGCGCTTAGTGATAATGCCGCGGCGCAGGCCTTCGGCCAGCATGTCGATCTCGAGGTGCGCGGTCGCACCCTCGAGTTCATCCAGGGTGTAATGCAGGTGGGCGAGGATCACCGCGCGCAACTGGTCTTTGACCGGAACGGCGGAGGCGCGCGCCGCCTCGGCCGCCGCGAGCATGCGATCCAGGGTGCGGTCCTGGCAGAAGAACAGCAGTTCGTCCTTGCCCGGGCGACAGGTCGGCTTCTTCGGCGATTTCGCGCATGCCGGCAGCGGCGACGCCGCTCCTGCGGAACACACGCGCCGCCGCGCGCAGGATGTCCAGGCGCCGGGCTTCGCTCTTGCGCCGGATGCGCTCGGAGGGGACCTTGTCGGAACCCGAACTGGAACTCGGGTTGGAACCAGGATTCAAAATTTGAACCATGGTTCCAATCCTATTCCCTTAGTCGGGGACATGCAACCGGATTCGACGCCGGGATCAGGCCAGTGACGAGTACCCCCCGTCTACCGTGATCGCCGTTCCGGTGACGAAATCAGACGCGCCGCTGGCGAGAAACACCGCGATGCCAGAGAAGTCTGCTGGGTCGCCCCAGCGGCCCGCGGGCGTGCGCGCGAGCACGCGCTCGTGCAAGCCGGCGACTTCCCTGCGCGCCGCCTGCGTGAGTTCGGTGTCGATCCAGCCGGGCAGGACCGAATTCACCTGAATGTTGTCTTTCGCCCAGGCGCAGGCCAGCGACTTGGTGAGCTGCACGATGCCGCCCTTGCTCGCGCCGTAGGGCCCGGCAAAGGCCGCGCCGAATATCGAGAGCATGGAACCGATGTTGATGATCTTGCCGCCGCCCGACTTCAGCATCGCCGGATAGGCCGCCTGGCTGCAGAGGAAGGCGCTGGTCAGGTTCGTCTCCAGCACAGAATTCCATTCTTCCAGCGTGTACTCCTGCGGCTGCTTGCGGATGTTGGTGCCGGCATTATTGATGAGAATGTCCACGCGGCCGAACCGGGCCAGCGCGGCGGCGATCAGCGCCTTGCACGCGTCCTGCTTCGTCACGTCGGCCTCGACCGCAGCCGCCTTCGCGCCCAGCGCCTCGAGCGCCTTTACCGCTGCCGCACTCTTGGCCGCTTTGCGCCCGGCGACCACCACCGCCGCCCCGGCGCGCGCGAGCCCCTCTGCCATGCCCAGGCCGATGCCGCCGTTGCCGCCGGTGACGATGGCCACCCGGCCACTCAGATCGAATTGTTTGCTCATTGCTCTATCTCCACAATTGAAATTGCCGACCTTTACAGCTACAACACGGCCGCCTTGCCGCCGCCCGCCCTGTCCCCTGCGAACCCCCGGTCACGATCGCGACCCTGTCCTTCCAGCCCAGATCCATCTGCTTCTCCCCTGTTTTTCGATCATTCACCCGTTTTCGACGGCGCGCTCAGATGCCGTCCTCGCCGCGACAGACCGCGCCGCAGGTGCAGGTCTCGTGCACCACCACCTGCGACAGGAGCGGCAGCGCCGGCTTGAGCCGGGTCCAGATCCAGCGAGCCAGTTGTTCGCTGGTCGGATTCTCCAGGCCCGGCACGTCGTTCAGGTAGCGATGATCCAACTGCTCATGCAGCGGCTGGAACACGGCCTTGATATCGGCGAAGTCCTGCACCCAGCCGACGTGCGCGTCGACCGGCCCGCTGACGTGGATTTCGACGCGAAACGAATGCCCGTGCACGCGCGCGCACTTGTGCCCGGGCGGCACGTTGGGCAGCCGGTGCGCCGACTCCAGCGTGAATGCTTTCCAGATTTCCATCAAGGAATCCCGAGCTTGCAGCGACAGCCGCCAGCGCGGGTGCGCAAGACAATACTCGATCGCCAGCCGCGTGTTGACCGCTTTCTGCGGGCCGTCCATCGGCTGCAGGAAGAAATGCCGGAACGCAAACTGCTCGAAGCGTTCGGGCTCGGCGCCGGGCTGCGGATAGACGAGCTTGAGTTCGTCGCCGCGCGTCAGCTTCAGCGGCGCCCCGGCTTTCGGGCTCACCGTCAGCCAAAGATCGCTCGAAGGCGGGGTGAGCGTGCCGTTGGTTTCCACCGCGACCGAAAAGCCGCGCTTGCGCAGCGCCGCGACCAGGACCGAATCGAGCTGCATCAGCGGCTCGCCGCCGGTGCAGACGACGAAACGTCCGATGTCACCGGGTGCCAGCCAGGCCGTAGCCACGGTGGAGGCAAGCGCATCCGCCGTTTCGAACTTGCCGCCGCCGGTGCCGTTTGTGCCGAGGAAATCGGTATCGCAAAAGCGGCACACGGCACTGGCGCGGTCCGCTTCGCGCCCGGACCACAGATTGCAGCCGGCAAAGCGCAGGAACACCGCCGGCCGGCCCACGTTGGCGCCTTCGCCCTGCAGGGTGTAGAAGATTTCCTTGACCGAATAACTCATGCCGGATGCGTCATTGAAAAAGTGGGGAGCATACTACCCTTGCGGCGCCCGGCGCGGGAAACTGTCCCCGCCGGCTGGCGCCCGGCCGATGCGCGCTAGCGAATTCCCGCGCGCATGAAGGACTGCACGAACTGGCGCTGGAACAGCAGAAATGCGATCAACAACGGTCCCGAGGTCATCAGGGTGGCGGCCGTGATGATGGACCAGTCTATGCCCTGGTCGGTGGAGGAGAAGATCTGCAGGCCGACGGTGAGCGGGCGCGAATTCACGGAATTCGTGACGATGATCGGCCAGAGGAAATTGTTCCAGTGATAGCTCACCGATACCAGCGCGTACGCGAGGTAGGTCGGACGCGCCAGCGGCACATACACTTTCCATAGAACCTGCAGTGCGCTCGCGCCCTCAACCCGCGCCGCTTCGTCGAGTTCCTTCGGTATGGTCTTGAAGGTCTGGCTCAAAAGGAAGATGCCGAAGGCGGAGGCCACGTAGGGCAGGCCGATCGCCGGGATCGAATCGAGTATGCCCAGCGCGTTCATGGTGCGGTAGTTCTCCACGATCATCACGTCGGGCATGATCATCAGCTGCACCAGCACCAGCATGAACATCAGGTCGCTGCCGAAGAAAGCGAAACGGGCGAACGCGTAGGCGGCCAGAGTACAGATGACCAGCTGGCCGGCGAGCACCATGGTCACCAGGGCGATGGTATTGACGAAGTAGCGCGCGAACGGAGCCGCGTTCCAGGCATTGACGAAGTTCTGCAGCGTCAACGGCGCCGACAGCGTGAAATGCGTGGAGAACTCGGACGGATGGAACGCGGTCCAGAAGGCGTAGAACAGAGGTGCGATCCACATGAGCGCCAGCACCCACGCCGCGAGCGACTCCAGCGCATGCGCAAACCCGCTTTGCCGGTCCCAGGCGTTCATTGACTGAAGTTCATTGTCTGAAGATCATTGTCTGAAGATCATTGACTGACGTTCATTGACTGACGTTCATTGACTGACGTTCATTGATAGTGTGTCCGCTTTTCCAAAAACACGAACTGACCGATCGCGGCGAGTCCCAGGAGCGCGAGCAGCACCATGGTCAGCGCCGAAGCGTAGGCGAGGTCCCAGAATTTGAAACCGACGTCGTAGATGTAGTAGAGCAAGAGCGAAGTCACGTTGTCCGGGCCGCCGCGGGTCATGACCACGATGTGGTCCACCAGGCGGAAGGAATTGATGACGGCGTTCACCAGCACGAACAGGGTGGTCGGCATGAGCAGCGGAAAGGTCACGCGGCGGAAAAAATACCAGCGGCCCGCGCCGTCGATCGCGGCGGCCTCGGCCAGGTTGGGCGGCATGCTCTGCAGGGCCGCGAGATAGAAAATCATGAAAAAGCCGGCCTCCTTCCAGATGGTGACAAGGATCAGGCAGGCAAGCGCCGTGTCGCGGCTGCCGAGCCAGTTGTGGCCGGGCAAGCCGAACAGACCGGTGATCTGCTCCAGCAAGCCGTATTGCGGCGTATAGAAGAACAGCCAGATATTGGCCACGGCGATCATCGGCAGCACCGTGGGTGTGAAAAAAGCGATGCGCAGGAAGGTCTTGCCGCGGATGTTGCCGTTGACCCAGATGGCCATCAGGATAGCGAGTGCGATCGATAGCGGGATGGTTCCCAGGGCGAACCAGAGGTTGTTCGAGAGAGACTGCCAGAACACCGGGTCGTCCAGCATGACGCGGTAGTTTTCCAGTCCGACCCACACGCCTTCCCTGCCCTTTTTCGGATTGGAGAAGAAGCTGTGATACAGCGTCGCCACCGCCGGGAAATGGGTGAACGTCGCCAGCAGCACAGCCGCCGGCAACAGCAGCAGCCAGCCGTGGATGTGGACGCTGTAGCGGCTATTCATCTCAACCCTGTCATTCCGACGAGCGCGAGCGAAGAGGAATCTGCTTTCTTGAAGCAAGAGGCAAAAGCAGATCCCTCGCTATGCTCGGGATGACACAAGACTTGGCTGGGTACCAGACCTGAACTCAGCATCGAAATCGAAAATCCCGTGCACCCCAAAATGCGCCTTTCCTATTTCTTGTACGGACGCAGGATGCGCTCGGCTTCGCGCTGAGCGTCCTTCATCGCCTGCTCCGGCGTTTTGGCGCCGGTAAGCGCCGCCTGCAAACCGTCGTTCAGCGCCTTGGTCACGCGCTGGTTGTCGTGCGTCGACAACTCGGCGACCGAGTACTGCAACTGGTCGCGCGCCACCGCCGCCACCGGGAAACCCTTCACGTATTCCTTCATTTTCGCCGTTTCCCAGGCATCCGGGCGCACCGCGACATAGCCCGTGTCCATGCCCCACTGCGCCGCGCGCTCGGGGCTGGTGACCCACTTGATGAACTTCAAGGCCGCCTGCTGCTGCTGCGGCGTGCTTTTCTTGTAAATGGAGAAGTTGCCGCCCCCGGTGGGGCTGCCGCGCTTCTTGTTCGCAGGCAGCATGGCCACGCCGAAATCGAACTTGGCATTGGCCTTGACGTTGGTCAGGTTGCCGGTGGTGGTCCACATCATCGCCATCTTCTTCTCGAAGAAATCCTTCGGCGTGGTGCCCCATTCGATCACGCCCGGCGCCATCACCTTGTGTTTGCGCGACAGGTCGACCCAGTACTGCAGCGCTTCGATCACCGCCGGATGGTCGTAATAGGTTTCGGTGCCGGCCGCGTTCATCAGCTCCACCCCGTTCGGCGTGGTGAAACCCTGGAACAGCCAGTAGGGGAAGCCCGAGGACGGCACCTGCACGCCCCACTGGGTCGTGTTGCCCGAGGCGTCGCGCTTGGTCAGCTTCTGCGCGTACTCAAGCATTTCTTTCCAGTTCGCAGGAGCACGGTTCGGGTCCAGCCCCGCTTCCTTGAACAATTCCTTGTTCCAGTAAAGCACGATGGTGGAGCGCTGGAACGGGATGCCCCAGGTCTTGCCGCCGGTCTGGCTGTTGGCCATAAACGCCGGATAGAAGCTCTTGATCCAGGCCTTGTCCTCGGCCGTGCTCGCGACATCCTCGAACGGGATGATCGCGTCCTCATCGATCAGGGTGTACATGTCGGTCGACAGCAGCACCGAGGTCACCGGCGGCGTGCCGCTCTTGTGTGCGGTGAGCGCCTTGACGATGGATTCCTGATAGGTGCCCGAATAGATCGGCTTCACCTTGATGCCGGGGTTTTCCTTTTCGAAATCGGCGGCGTAGCCGTCGATGATCTTGGTGATGGGCCCGCCCACCGCCACCGGGTAATAGAAAGAAATTTCCGTCTGCGCCTGCGCGCCGGCGAACGCGAACGCGGCGGACGCCGCGGCAAAGCCCTGCACTAACCGTCTGAATAACATGGTGTATCTCCCGAAAAAAACGTATGCAACAGTCAATTTACCGCTTCATGCTTCCGATTCATGCCGCCGCCTGCGCCGCCGCCAATACGTCATCCCTGCGCTTCCCGCTCGCAGCGTCGAAAATATGCATGGCCTCGCGCGGCCAGGCGAGCCTTACAGCGGAACCCGGCGCAAGTGTCACCTTGCCCTGCGCGCGCACGATCAGCATTTCATCCCCCGCCCGGCAGGCGAGGATGGAGTCGGCGCCCAGGTATTCGACGGCTTCCAGGGTCGCCGGAATGCCCTTTTGCACGAGCTCGATGTTTTCCGGGCGCACGCCGAGCAGCAGTCCCTCGCCCCGGCCGGGATAGACCGCGTCCCCCTGCGTGCCCTTGATCAGCGCACCCTGCACGCCGTCGGTCAGCGCCACGATGTTCATCGGCGGCGTGCCGATGAAGCGGGCGGCGAACACGGTCGCAGGCCGCGCGTACAGTTCGGCGGGCGCGGCGTCCTGCTCCACCCTGCCTTCGCGCAGCAGGATCACCTGGTCGGCCATGCTCATGGCCTCGGTCTGATCGTGGGTGACGTAGATCATGGTGATGCCCAGCGACTGCTGCAAGGCGCGGATTTCGCGCCGCATGTCGTGGCGCAACTGTGCATCCAGGTTCGACAGAGGCTCGTCCATCAGGCAGACGGGCGTCTTGGCGATGATGGCGCGTCCGAGCGCGACGCGCTGTTGCTGCCCGCCGGACAACGCGGACGGTTTGCGCTCCAGCAGCTTGGACAGGCCCAGCAGTTGCGCCGTCTGCGCCAGACGCGAACGCTGCTCGGCGGCGGCCACCTTGCGCACCTTCAGCCCGAACAGAATGTTTTCCGCCACCGACAGATGCGGAAACAGCGCGTAGGACTGGAACACCATGGAAATATTGCGCTTCGCCGGCGGCATGCCGGTGACATCGACGCCGCCGATCAGCACGCGACCGCCGGAAACGGCCTCCAGCCCCGCGATCAGGCGCAGCGTTGTCGACTTGCCGCAGCCAGAAGGCCCCAGCAGCACGGCGAAAGAACCTGCCTTGGCTTCAAAGCTGATATCCTCCACCGCGCGAGCCGCAGCCCAGTGTTTGCTTACGCTTTGAACGGAAATCGCTGACAAACGTCCCCCTGCGGCCTTGCACAGTTTTTCGTTATTGAAAACTTGTCATCATGAGCGGCGCAGATTGCACCGCTGTTACATCGCTTTCGAATTGTGACAGCATAAACGCCGCAAATATACCCCGCAGATAACGGCCTTCTGCCATCGATCCGGCGCGTCGCACCGGATCTCCCATACCAGAAAATAAGATTTTGCGTAGCCCTGCACAAGCCGGAAATTTGTAGTATGCTGGTCACACTTTACCACAAGATTACATTATAAGGTATTGATTAAATGGACATCACAAAAAATCAAATCAAAGATTCCAGCGTCACCGCCTCCCCCCTGCCCGATCAAAAAATTTGCCGTGAAGTATTGCTGGAGAAGTACGCCAAAGGAACGGAGGACAGCGTCACCGATGTGCGCGCACGCGTCGCGCACGCGCTTGCGGCAGTGGAACACGAAGACAAACGCGGTCTGTGGGAGAAGCGCTTTCTGCAGGCGATGGAGGCCGGATTCATTCCGGCCGGGCGCATCATGTCGGCCGCCGGCATCCAGATGCAGGCAACGCTGATCAATTGTTTCGTGCAGCCTGTGGGCGATTCGATCTCCGAAATCGTAGACAACAAACCCGGCATCTACACGGCGCTGCAGCAGGCGGCGGAGACCATGCGCCGCGGCGGCGGCGTGGGCTACGATTTCTCCTCCATCCGCGCCAAGGGTTCGGAAGTGAAAGGCACGCACTCGCGCGCCAGCGGACCGGTGTCCTATATGCGCGTGTTCGACCGCTCCTGCGAGACGGTGGAATCGGCCGGTTCGCGCCGCGGCGCGCAGATGGGCGTGCTGCGCTGCGACCATCCGGACCTGGAAGAATTCATCCACGCCAAGGACAAGGGCGACCTGTCCAATTTCAACATCTCGGTCGGCGTCACCGACGCCTTCATGCAGGCGGTCGAAAACGACACCGATGCCGAGCTGACGCACAAGGCGCGCCCGCACAAGGACCTGCTGGATGCGGGCGGCTATCAGCGCGAAGACGGGCTGTGGGTCTACCGCAAGCTGCGCGCGCGCGACCTGTGGGACCAGATCATGCGCTCGACCTACGATCACGCCGAGCCGGGGATCCTGTTCCTCGACCGCATGAACCGCGACAACAACCTCAACTACTGCGAAACCATAGAGGCGACCAATCCGTGCGCCGAACAACCGCTGCCGCCCTACGGCTGCTGCTGCCTGGGTTCGATCAACCTGACCACCTTCGTCGCCAATCCGTTCACCGACCAGGCTGCATTCGATTTCGAGCGCTTCGGCGCGACGGTCGAAACCTCTGTGCGCATGCTCGACAACGTGCTCGACTCCACCGCCTGGCCGCTGCCGCAGCAATATGAAGAGGCGATGAACAAACGCCGCGTGGGCCTGGGCTACACCGGCCTCGGCGACGCGCTGATCATGCTGTGCGAGCGCTACGACAGCGAGTCGGCGCGCGAACTGGCGGCAAAGATTTCGGAGGCGATGCGCGACAGCGCCTACCGCGCCTCGAGCAACCTCGCGCGCGAACGCGGCTCCTTCCCCCTGTTCAACGCCGACATGTACCTGTCGGGCACGAGTTTCGCTACGCGCCTGCCGCAGGACATCAAGGCGCAGATCAGAAAGCACGGCCTGCGCAACAGCCACCTCTTGTCGATCGCCCCCACCGGCACCATCAGCCTCGCCTTCGCCGACAACGCCTCCAACGGCATCGAACCGCCCTTCTCCTGGACCTACACGCGCAAGAAGCGCATGGTCGACGGCACGCTGCAGGAGTTCCCGGTCGAAGATTACGCCTGGCGCCTGTACCGCCATCTGCGCGCCTCCGGCGTCCTGCCCGCTCCGGCGCAAGGCGGCGACGCCAAAGGTAATAACGACAGCCTGCCCGAGTATTTCGTCACCGCGCTGGAGATTTCAGCTGCTGCGCACGAGGCCATGGTGGCGGCGGTCGCGCCCTACGTCGACACCAGCATCTCGAAGACGGTCAACGTACCGGAAAACTATCCGTACGAGGAATTCCAGGGCCTGTACATGGCCGCATGGAAATCCGGCCTCAAGGGCCTCGCGACCTACCGCCCCAACAGCGTGCTCGGCTCGGTGCTGTCGGTGGAGAGCAGCCAGACCAAACAGCCGCAAGACTTCGTCTCGAGCGACGTCAACCGGCGTATCGAAATCAAGGACGTGCCGGCGCCCGTGCTGGCTTCATTGCGCTGGCCGGGGCGGCCCAAGCTCGCCGGCGGCAATCCGGCCTGGAGCTACATGATCGAATACGCGCACGGCGACTTTTGTCTCTTCGTCGGCCACGTGGAAAACGGCAAGTCGCGCCCGTTCGAGGTCTGGGTCAACGGCAGCGAGCAGCCGCGCGGTCTGGGCGCCCTGGCGAAGACGCTGTCCATGGACATGCGCGCCAACGATCCGGGCTGGCTCCGGCTCAAGCTGGATACACTGGCCAAGACCGTGAGCGACGACGCCTTCGACATGGCCTTCCCGCCGAACGGCGAAAAGAAGCGCATGCCCAGCGTGGTGTCGGCGATGGCGCAGGTGGTGCGCTTTCGCGTCGAGGAACTGGGCGCGCTGTCGGAGGCGAAGACCGGCCCGGTGCTCGACGCCATGTTCAGCCTGAAGGAACCCAAGACCGGTACCGACGGCACCATGTCCTGGACCGTGGACGTGAAGAACCCCGCCACCGGCGACGACTTCGTGCTGGGTTTGAAGGAAATCACCCTGCCCGACGGCCTGACGCGGCCGTACTCGATGTGGCTCTCGGGCGACTACCCGCGCGCCCTCGACGGCCTGTGCAAAATCCTGTCGCTCGACATGCGCGTGATGGACCCGGCCTGGATCAGCATGAAACTCCGGAAGCTCCTGGTGTTCCCGGAACCGCTGGGCGATTTTCTGGCCTACACCCCGGGCAGCCGCAAGCAGCAGAACTGGCCCTCGACCGTATCCTATGTCGCGCGCCTGATCATGCACCGCTACGCCATGCTCGGCATCCTCAACGAGGAAGGCCTGCCGGTGCAGACCATGGGCATCATGGAAACGCCGGTCAAAGGCGCCGCGCCGCACCTGAAGGGCTCGCGCTGCCCGGAATGCGGCAACCACGCCGTGATCAAGAAAGACGGCTGCGAATTCTGCAGCGCCTGCGGCTGGGTGGGGGTGTGCGGGTAGATTGTTGAAACATGCCCGCTATGGCCTTGTTGCGGCCGTAGCGGGACCTTGCATCAACCTTACTCGAGGGTGAACCGAAAAGTGGCGCCCTGACCGACGGCCGATTCGGCCCAGACCCGACCGCCATAGCGGCGCGCGATGCGGGCGACGGACGCGAGGCCTATGCCCGAGCCCTCGAACTGCTGCGGCGGGTGCAATCGGTTGAACGGCGCGAACACATCCTCGGCATATTTCATGTCGAAACCTTCACCGTTGTCACGCACGTAAAAGTTTCCGCTTGCACCGTCCCTGCCCGCTTCCCAGCCGAATTCGATCCGCGCCGGGACCGAATTGACGGAATATTTCCACGCGTTGCCGATCAGGTTCTCCAGCAGTCTGCGCAACAGAGCGGCATCCCCGCGCGCCACGCAGTTGCCGGCGATGTGAAACTCGACGTTGCGCTCAGGCGCGCTGCGCCTGAGCGAGTCGGCGGTTTCGTGCGCCAGTGCGCTGAGATCGACTGTTTCCCGCTGGAGCGTCCAGCCGCCGATCTTGGTGTAGCTCATCATATCGTCGAGAAGCTGGTTCATGCGAAAAGCGGCGCGGCGAATGCGCTCCAGATTCGACCTGCCCTTCGCATCCACGCTGCCGCCATAGTCTTGCTCGAAAACCTGGCTGAATCCCGCGATGCTGCGCAAGGGACCGCGCAAGTCGTGCGCGAGCGAATAGGCGAACGCCTCCATGTCGCGGTTGGAAAGAGCCAGTTCGGCGCTTCTTTGCCTGACACGCGCATCCAGATCCGAGTTGAGCGCCTTCACCTCGTTCTCCACCTGCTTCCTCTCGGTGACATCCAGCAGCATGATCAAGGTCCGCGGCAGCGGCACTGCGGATATCACGGCGGCGGTGACTTCCACCACGCGCGGGCTGCCTTGCACCGGTTGCACGCGCACGTCGAAGCGCCGGTCGAAGGGCTGGTTGCCGAGGCGGTTCTGCAGGTTCCTGAAAACCAGTTCCCGGTCATCCTCGTGCACGATCGATATGAAGCGCGCCACCGGGGGCGTGGCATCCGCCTCGATGTCCGCGGCCGAATAGCCGACCATCGCCCTGACCGCGTCGTTGGCGTAGAACACCCGTTCGCCCTCTATCATCAGCATGCCGATCTGCGCATCCGACTGTGCGTCGAGCATGGCTCTGTAGACTTGGCGCTGCGCCGTCAATTTGTCGTTCAATCTGGTGACGGATTCGAGACTGGCGTGGAAGCCTTCGTGCACGAAGCGCGCTGATCTGGCGGCGATCGCAAACATGACGCCGAACACCAGCAGCAGCCAGGGCAGCGGCGCCTTTTCGTATTCCGGCAACCATTGCCAGTACTCCGCGGCGGTGAAAGCGATGGCCGCGGCAAAGGACAGCGCGGTAACGATCTGCAGGTGCATTCCCCCCAGCAACCAACCGGCCAGAAGGATGAGTATGGGATAGCCGCCGGCGCCGGGTGCGCGCAGCCCACCGTTGGGTGCGATGGCCAGCGTGATTCCGGCCCAGAACCCGTAGACCAGGATTGTGCGCGCAAGGTTGGCCCTGCCGCGGCGGCTCAACAGCCAGGCGCCGGCCATCACCGGCACCACAACGATCAGCCCTGTTACCCGCCGCAGTTCTACCGTGTCCAGGTTCAGCGCCAGCAGCATCCCTGCCACGCAAAGGCCGACAATGACCGCCAGTTCCTGGAAGAACCTATCCCGTTCGATGCCTTGGAACCGAATTTCCTCAATCAAGGCAATTTTGCGCGGTGGCCCCATCCCATGCACTATTCCGGCAGCGTGAAGCGAAACGTCGCGCCGGCGCCGACAGCGCCTTCAGCGAAGATTTCGCCGCCATGCCTTTGCACGATGCGCCGCACGATCGCCAGTCCGATACCGGTGCCTTCGAATTCTTTGGCTGAGTGCAGCCTCTGGAATATCCCGAACAGCTTGTCGGCATAGGCAGCGTCGAAGCCGGCGCCGTTGTCCCGGATCAGGTATTCGATCATCCCGTCGCGTTGTGTTCCAGCTATCTCCACCCTGGGCAGCACCGCGTGGCGCGAGAATTTCAAGGCGTTTCCGATCAGGTTCTGCCATACCAGACGCAGGACAGAGGCGTCGCCCGTCGCTGGCGGCAGGTCGCCGATGCTGATTTGCGCACTCGTCCCGGCGCCCGCCTGCGACTCCGCCGCCACCTCCCCGACCATGGCGCGCATGTCAATTTTTCTCGGATTCAGCGTTCCGCGACCGATGCGGGTGAATTCGAGCACGTCTTCGATCAACCGGTTCATGCGCGTGGCGTTCTGGGAAATCCGGCCCAGCAGCGACGATGCCTCCTGATCCAGTTTGTCCTGGTGATCGAGCGACAGAATCCTGGTGAAACCGTTGATGGCACGCAGGGGCGCGCGCAGATCGTGCGAAATGGAATAGCTGAAGCTCTCCAGTTCCCTGTTCGCCAACTCCAGTTCGGCCGTACGCTCGCGCACCTTTTGATCGAGCGAAAGATTCAATTCCCGCAGCCCTGCGTCCGCGCGCGCACGCTGGATTTCGGCCGCCGCGCGCGCGCCGAAAATTCCCAGCACCGATGTCCACAAACCGACCTCGGTGATCATCGTGCGCGACATCACCACCAGAATGCCGATACCTACGCCCTTGGAGTCGATCAGCGAAGTACCTGCATAGCCTTGCACGCCCATGCGCTGCAAGCCGAGATCCCGCGGAAACTGCTCGCATACCTTCGCCGGAAAGGCGACAGCCCCACGCTTGGCAATGGCATCGGCGCAGGGTGAGCCTTCCAGTGAATACTCGAAGTTCGGCGCTTCGACGCCGTTGGCGCAGAAAGCCAGGGTCCGGACCTTGGTCGGATCATTCGGAACGATTTCCCCGATGAAGCAATAATCTGCAGCCAATTCCTTCGACAGATTGCCCACCAGCGAGCGGAAGAAGTCCTCCCCGACTTCGCCTGAAACCGCTCGGGCGACATTCTGCAGTAAAGCTTGGTTGCGCTTGCGCTCGGACATGTCGCGCACGATCGCCAGGATGTTTCCATCCGGCAGCGGGCCGGCGACAAGATCGACCGGAATTCCGTGTCCGTCCCTGGCTCGTACCGTGCGCCTTGCCCGCAGCTCGCCGTCGCTGAACACGCGCGCCAGGCGCAGAGGGTGCATCGCGAGTTCCTTGGAATCGAACAACAGGGCGACGTTCTTTCCGATCAATTCGTCGCCCGAATAACCCGTGGCGCGAAGACCGACTGCGTTGATGTCCAGCATCCTGCCATCTGGCGAAATAATGACGATCGCATCGAGCGCCGCGTCGAACAGGGTGCGGTAGCGCTGGTTGGACTGCACGTGCTCGCGCTCCATGCGCAGAAGTTCGGTGACATCACGCCAGATCGAGGCAATGCAGGGTTCCCCGCCCAGGTCAATGGCGGCGGCCGACAGCAGCACTTCGATCGCCGCTCCGTCCTTGCGCACGAACCTGGTAGCAAAATTCAGCAGCTTGCCCTGAGTGGCTACTTGCGCGAGTATGGCCTGCCTGTCGGCCAGGTTCGCCCAAAGATTGAGATCCAGGGTCGACCGTCCCAGGCCCTCCTCGCGTGTGTAGCCGGTCGCGTCGCACCAGGCCTGGTTGATCGACAGGTGTACGCCGTCTTTGGCACGGGTGATCACAGCGGGGTCGGGGCAGGTATCGAAGAAAGCCGAATATTTGGCTTCGGATTCCCGCAATCTGCGGTCGGCCGCGACCTGCTCGGTGACGTCCCGGACGACGTTGATGAAGCATTGCTCGCCATCGACGCTGACGATGCTCCCGGATAACCTGCCGATTCGTTCCGTTCCGTCGCTCGCCCGAAAGTCGAATATTTTGTCGCGAATTTCGCCCTGCTCGCGCATGGTCTTGAACCAGATCTCGCGATCGGCGGCGTTCCTCCAAATGCCCAACTCCAGGCCGGTTCTGCCCCTGGCCGATTCGAGCGAAATACCGACGTAGCGACTAAAGGCCGGGTTGGCGTCGACTATCCTGCCATCGGATAAGTTGGTGATGACGATGGCATCCGGGCTGGCGTTGAACGCGATCGCCAAGCGTTCCCGCGTATGCGCCAGCGCGAGTTCGCTATTCTTGCGCTCGGTTACGTCGATCACAACGCCCGTCATACGATGCGCCCGCCCGCCCGGGCTGTACGCCGCCTGGCCGCTTACGGCCAGCCAGTGCCGGCTGCCGTCCGGCCAGGTGATGCAGTCCTCCCCGCTGTAAAACTGAATTTTGCCTTTGAGGCAATCGATGTACCGTTGTCTGGCAAACGGCACGTCCTCCGGTTTCAGGAATTTCAGATAGTCCTCGAACCGCCCGGAATAGCTTCCCGGCGCCAGACCGAGCAGCGGCGACAGGTCTCCGTCCCACCAGACGCGATCGGAGGTGATGTCCCAGATCCAGGTGACGATGCGCAGATCGCGTTGCGCCGCGCGAAACTGGCTGAAATCCTCGATTGCGATCCTGAACTGGCGCGCGAGTATGGCAACCGGAATCGCGGCCAAGGATAGAAAAGCGATCGAACTGAACAGCACCGAATGCGGCGGCGCAGGGAACAGCCGGGGCCAGTCAATACCGACTTGCGCTGCTATATGCACGCCCGCAAAGATCGCTATTGCCGACCCCGCCACGACCAGCGCCAGCACCGGTCCGGACAGGAGCAGGGCGACAAACAGCGCCGGCGTGTACCAGACGAAATCGGTGCGGTGCGAGAGCAGTGAAAAGCCCGCTGCCAACAGCCAGAGGGATGCGATCAGCGGATACGCGCTTGCCTGAATCTGCCCGCGGCGGCACATGTTCCAGGACCAGAGCGCCACCGTTAGGAACAACAGTCCAAAGATGGACGCAAGCGGCTTGTTGGAGTAGAAGAAAGGAACGCCGACCAGGAGAGCAAGCAACGCGATTGTCAAGCAAGCGAGCAGGATCCAGTGAAGCAGTTCCGCTTTCTGGCTGGCGACGCGTTCGCGAAAGGCAGGGGGTGCCAGCGCGCGCTTCAGCGCCTTGTACAAGGTATTGCGCGTGCTGCTCATGTCCGCCTCGGGTGTCAACGGAACCACGAGTGTGCCTCAAGCGCACAAGGCATTACAAGCGCAACGCCTGACCGCGTATCCTGCGCCCTCGCGCTCGAGACTGGCCCCATGTCTCACACGCTGTGCAGCGGTCGGTCGGACTTGCGCCTGTCGCGCAGGGGCACTGCGTCCACATCGGGCAGGGTAAAACGAAAGGTGGCGCCGCGGCCGCTCTCACCCTGCGCGCTGACGCCGCCGCCGTGGCGCTCGACGATGCGCTTCACCGTGGCCAGGCCGATGCCGGTGCCGGGAAATTCCTTTTCCAGGTGCAGCCTCTGAAATACCTCGAACAGCTTGTCCGCCGCTGCCATGTCGAAGCCGGCGCCGTTGTCCTTTACCCAGTAGACCAGTGCGTTGCCCCTGCGCGTGCCGCCGATCTCGATCTGCGGACTCACCGCCTTGGACGAGTACTTGAGCGCGTTGCCGAGAAGATTGTCCCAGACCTGGCGCAGCAGCCCGGGATCGCCCCGGCAGGCTGGCAGATCGGAGATGGTGACAGAGGCGCCGTTGCCCCAGGCGGGCAGGTGGTCCTTGATCGCAGCCTCCACCAGCGGGCGCATGTCCACGGCGACAGTGGTCAGCGGGCTGCGGCGCGATTGCGAGAAGGTCAACAGGTCGTCGATCAGCCGCTCCATGCGCTGGGCATTGCGCTCAATGCACTCCAGGGTGTCCTGCGGTACGCCGGAAAGCAGCGGCCCGAAGTCGGAGCGCAGAACCGACGCCAGGCCGCGGATGTTCCGCAGAGGCGAGCGCAGGTCGTGCGACACCGAGTAGCTGAAGCTCTCAAGTTCGCGGTTGAGCAATTGCAACTCCGCCGTGCGCTCGGCGACGCTGCGCTCGAGCAGCCTGTGCTGCACGTTCCGCTCCTGCTCCAGGCGTTTGCGATCGGTCACATCGCGCACCATCAGCAGCACGTTGCCCTCCGGCAGGGGGCTGGCGGTGAATTCCACGTAATGAACGACGCCGTCGCGCGAACGCACCTCCTGTTCGCCGCTCGTCCTGCGGCGCTCGACCCGGAGTCCGGTCGGTCGCGGATATAGCCGGGCAAGCGCCTGCGGCTCGAGAATGCAGCTGAATGACTCACCCAGAAGTTCGGTGCAGGTGTAGCCGAGAATGCTGCAGACACGATGGTTCATGTCGATCAACCTGCCCTCCTGATCCAGCACCAGAATGCAGTCGGACGCGGCCTCGAACAATATCCGGTACAGCACCTCGCCCGGATGCGCGTTCTCCGGAGGCGCCGGTTTATTTAGAGCATTCAGCATGGCATTTACACGGTGTCTTCCGCCGACGGCGGAAACCAGCCCTCCATGCACCGCCCGAGCTCCGAATAGAGATCCTTCTTGAAAATGAAAGCGTCCGCCCTTCCATCCAGGGCAAACTGCCGCACCCCTGGTGCGTCGAGGCTGGTCATTAGCACGACCTTCGGCAGCCCGCCTTTGCGAGCTATGCACTTGCTCGCCTCCACCCCGTTCATGCTCGGCATGAAGATGTCCATCAGCACCAAGTCGGGCTTGTCGTTTTCGATCAGGCTCAGTCCTTCCGCACCCGTCGCGGCGCAGCCGGTGATTTCGACGCCATCCCACCGCGCGAGGCAGGAATACAGCGCGTCGAGGAACACCTTGCTGTCATCCACCAGCACCACACGAATCGGTTTCATCGCTCTTCCATCGCCATCCCGTGGCGCACGCGCTTGGGGTTCAATGCACCGCCGGATCGCTGAGCGCCATGTCCGCGCTCAACATGAGTTTCTCGATATCCATCAGAATCAGCATGCGCCTGTCTACCGTGCCCAGCCCGGTGATGTACTCTGCTTCCAGACTTGCGCCGAATTCAGGCGCCGCGTGGATCTGCGCGGATGACAATTCCAGCACGTCGGACACGCTGTCCACCACCATGCCGACCACCCGGCGGGCGACATTCAGGATGATGACCACCGTGAACTGGTTGTAGTTCGAAGAACCCAGGCTGAATTTGATGCGCATGTCCACGATGGGCACGATCACCCCGCGCAAATTGACCACGCCTTTGATGAACGCCGGCGCGTTGGCGATCGCAGTAGGCTCTTCGTAGCTGCGTATCTCCTGTACCTTGAGGATATCCACCCCGTACTCCTCGCTCCCCAGGGTGAAGGCGAGGAACTCGTTTGCCTGTACCGCGACTGCCTGCGTTTGTGGCGGAGCCGCCCCTTTGCCCCGGTTCGTCTGTGCTGTCTGTGTCATGGCCTATCTCCTGCTGAATTGAATTTTTCGGCGGCGGGCGCGGATGACGCCCCTAGAACTCCGTCCATTCGCCCGCGCTGGTGTAAGCCTTCGCGACCTTGGTCCTGGACGCGCGTTGCCGCACCAGCGTTACCGGCTTCCTGCGCTCCGCCAGTGCAGATACCGTGGCCGGCGCTGCCAACCTGGCCGCCGCCGGATTCACCGTCTGCTGCGACAGCTTGAACAGACCCACCGCCTGCGTGAGGTTCCCCGCCTGCTCCTCCATGCTCTCGGCCGCCGCCGCCGCCTGTTCCACCAGCGCCGCGTTCTGCTGCGTCACCTCGTCCATCTGCGTGATCGCCTGATTCACCTGCTCGATGCCCGCGCTCTGCTCTTGCGACGCCGCCGTGATCTCGGCCATGATGTCCGTCACCCGCTTCACCGAGGTCACGATCTCTTCCATCGTCTTCCCGGCTTCGTCCACGAGCTTGGTGCCCGCGCCGACCTTCTCCACCGAGTCGCCGATCAGTTCCTTGATCTCCTTCGCCGCCGAAGCGCTCCTTTGCGCCAGCGTGCGCACTTCGGTCGCCACCACCGCGAAGCCGCGCCCCTGCTCGCCCGCTCGCGCCGCTTCCACCGCCGCGTCCAGCGCCAGAATATTGGTCTGGAAAGCGATGCCGTCGATCACGCTGATAATGTCCACGATCTTCTTCGAGCTCTCGCTGATCGAACTCATGGTCGTCACCACCTGCCCTACCACAGTCCCGCCCTTCACCGCCACTTCCGACGCTCCGGCTGCGAGCTGGTTCGCCTGCTTCGCGTTCTCCGCGTTCTGCTTCACCGTGCTGGTGAGCTCTTCCATCGAGCTTGCGGTTTCCTCCAGGCTGGAGGCCTGCTGTTCGGTGCGGCTGGACAGATCGGTGTTCCCCGAGGCGATTTCTTTCGAGGCCACGGTGATCGATTCGGTCGACTCCTTGATGCTGGACACGATCTCGGTCAACTTGTCCACCGTCACATTGGCGTCGCTCTTCAACTGGTCGAAGGTGCCCTTGTACTGGGTGGTGATTCTCTCCGTCAGATCGCCCTTTGAGAGCGCGCCCAGCACCCGCACCACTTCGTTCATCGGCCCCACGATCGCATCGAGCGTGGCGTTCACCCCTTCCACCACCCGCCGGAAGTCGCCCTGGTGCTTGGTCGCATCCGCCCGGGTGTCGAGCTTGCCCTCGACCGCCGCCTCGGACAGCATCTTCGCGTCCGCCACCAGGCCGTTGACCGCGTCGATACACACGTTCAGGTTGTTCTTCAGCGTGTTGAAGTCGCCGTTGTAGCTGTCGCTGATCTTCTCCGGTATCGCGCCCCTGGAGATCTGGTCGACGTAGTTCGCCGCCACGTTCAAGGGGCCGATCACCGCGTCCAGCGTGTCGTTCACGCCCGAGACGATGCGCTTGAAGTCGCCCTGGTGCTTGGAGGCGTCGGCGCGCGTGGACAACTTGCCTGCCACCGCCGCTTCGGCCAGCATGGCCGCATCGGCCACCAGCGCGTTCACCGCGTCGATCGCCATGTTGAGGTTGTTCTTCAGCGTGTTGAAGTCCCCGTTGTACGAATCCGTGATCTTCGCCGGAATCGCACCCTTGGAGATCTGGTCGACATAGTTCGCCGCCACGTTCAACGGGCCGATCACCGCGTCCAGCGTGTCGTTCACGCCCGAGACGATGCGGTTGAAGTCGCCCTGGTGCTTGGACGCTTCGGCGCGCGTGGACAACTTGCCTGCCACCGCCGCTTCGGCCAGCATGGCCGCATCGGCCACCAGCGCGTTGACCGCGGCTATGCACATGTTGAGGTTGTTCTTCAGCGTATTGAAGTCGCCGTTGTACGAATCGGTGATCTTCGCCGGAATCGCGCCCTTGGAGATCTGGTCGACG
>JAPLRD010000141.1 GCA_026399375.1 Pseudomonadota bacterium | reverse complement strand
GGCCTGCGCGATTTTTCCGTCATCGCCACGGCGCAGCAAAAGCGGCTGGCGATCAAGACCTTCGTCAGCCGTGACAGCCAGGGCGTGATCCGCGAGGCGGTGCTGCGCGAACTGAAGCGCGGCGGGCAGATCTACTTCCTGCACAACGACGTGCAGACCATAGAGAACATGCATGCGCGCCTGGAGAAGCTGCTGCCCGAAGCGCGCATCGTCGTCGCCCACGGGCAGATGCGCGAGCGCGAACTCGAGCGCGCGATGCGCGAGTTCCATCAGCAGCATTACAACCTGCTGCTGTGCACCACCATCATCGAAACCGGGATCGACATCCCGACCGCCAACACCATCCTGATCAACCGCGCCGACAAGTTCGGCCTGGCGCAGCTGCACCAGCTGCGCGGCCGCGTCGGCCGTTCGCACCACCAGGCCTACGCCTACCTCCTGATCCACGCCGAGGAGTCGCTCTCGGTGCAGGCGAAAAAGCGCCTGGAGGCGATCCAGATGATGCACGAGCTCGGGTCCGGCTTCTTCCTCGCCATGCACGACCTGGAGATCCGCGGCGCGGGCGAGGTTCTGGGCGATTCCCAGTCGGGTGAAATGCAGGAAATCGGATTCAACCTGTACGCCGACATGCTCAACCATGCGGTGCGCTCGCTCAAGGCAGGCAAAGAGCCGGACCTGTCGCAGCCGCTGGGCATCACCACCGAAATCAACCTGCACCTGCCGGCGCTGCTGCCCAACGACTACTGCAGCGACGTGAACGAGCGTCTTACGCTGTACAAGCGGCTTGCAAACTGCGAAACGCCGGACGAACTCGACGCGATGCAGGAGGAACTCATAGACCGCTTCGGCCTGGCGCCGGAGCCGGCGCAGGCGCTGATCGAATCGCACCGGCTGCGCGTGGGCGCGCGCGCGCTCGGCGTGGCCCGCATCGACGCCAACGGTGATTCGATCCAGCTGCAGTTCATCGACAAGCCGCCGCTGGACGGAGCACGCTTCATGCAACTATTGCAGAGGCACAGGCACTGGAAGATGTCGGGGCCGAGCAAGCTCAGGGCGCAAACGCCGAGCGAAGGCCTGGGACCGCGGGTGCAGACGGTGAAGGAGCTGTTCAAGACCCTGGGCGGAGCGTTGCAATGATCGCCGTCCGTTCAGCCACACCCTGCCCGCGCGCGAGTCGAACATGGATCTGGTGATCCAGGGTGCCGCAGTGGCGGCGCGCGACGTCGAAGAACTGGTGCGCCTGTCCGGAGCGCAGCAGGTACGCCACACCGGCCGCGGCGCATGCCGCCTCGGCGGCGCACAGGAGCGGCCCGGCATCGCCGAGTACTGCCTGCGCGCGGGGCTGGACTTCGGGTTTGTTTCTGCGGATCGCAAGCTCTCCGACATGAAGCTGCTCGCGATCGACATGGATTCGACGCTGATCACCATCGAATGCATAGACGAAATGGCCGACATGGCGGGAGTGAAGGCCGAAGTCTCGGCGATCACCGCCGCCGCGATGGCGGGAGAACTTGAATATTCGGAAAGCCTGCGCCAGCGCATCCTGCTGCTGCGCGGCCTGGACCAGGGCGCCCTGGCGCGCGTCTACGACGAACGCCTTCGCCTGTCACCCGGCGCGGAAACGATGCTTGCTGCGATGAAAGCTTCGGGCGTCAGGACGCTGCTGGTATCGGGCGGCTTCAGCTATTTCACCGATCGCCTGCAGACCCGGCTCGGCCTCGACTGGGCCGCATCCAATGCGCTGGAAATCGTCGCAGGCCGCCTTACCGGCAATCTCACCGGCGGCATATTCGACGCCGAAGCGAAAGCGGCGAAAGTGCGCGCCATGCGCGACCGGTTGAATATCGGCAAGGAGGCCATCCTCGCCATTGGTGACGGCGCCAACGACCTTGCGATGATGGCCGAGGCCGGCATGTCCATCGCCTATCGCGCGAAACCGGTGGTGCGTGACAAAGCCGACTACACCCTGGATTGCGCTGGACTCGACGGGGTGTTGAACCTGTTCGCTTGAGCGGCCTGATTGCGGCCGGTTTCACGGCAGCCACTGCCCTGAGATCAAGGATTGGCGCGGTTCTTCACGGCATTCCCCTTCCCATCACTCTGACCGCCAAGCAAGATTGGCTGACAGGATAATCGGGGTAAGGCAGGTCAATCCCGCTCCGGGCCGCCCTGCCGCCCCACCCTGCTCCACAACACCAGCGCCACCAGCAGCATGCAGCTGGCGAGCACGAAGTAGGCGCGCAGGCCAAGGTAGGGCGCCATCGCGCCGGCCACCAGCGGCGCGGTGGCGGTGCCCATCTGCTGCACCGCCGTGCCGTAGGACAGTGTGCGCGCATCCATGCCTTTTGGAGCGCGCTCGCGCACCATGCGGATCAATGTCGGCGTGAGGCCGGCGACAAAGACCGCGAACAGCACCCGGGCCAGGGTCAGCTGCAGCGGATCCTGCACCAGCGGCAGCAGCAGGCTGGTGGCGAAACTTCCGGCGAGCTGCCACTTGAGCACGCGCCCGGGTTCGTGGCGGTTGAGCACGCGCCCCCAGAAGGGCAGGATTGCCACGCTGACGATGGTGAAGCCCACGGCGGGCGCGGCGATCCATGTCGCCACGCTGTAGCCGCTGAAGCCAGGCATCGCCTCGAGCAACCGCATCGCAAAAAGAGACACCACCGCATTGGCGCCGAACACGATGAAGGCAAAGGTGAAGTTGATGTAATAGAGCAGCTTCAACTGCGGCACCTGCCACAGGCGCCTGAGATCGGCGCGCATATTGAATTGCAGCGAATGCGCCGGTCGCACATGGTTTTCGCGC
>JAPLRD010000219.1 GCA_026399375.1 Pseudomonadota bacterium | reverse complement strand
CGCGCGCTCGAGTTCGCCCAGCATGATATGCAGGGTTTTCGCGTCGTACGTAGTCAGTCCCGCTTCAAGGTTGGAGTAGCTCTTGCCGCGGCCCTGGAGGCCGAGGGTTCCAAGGCATACCGCGTTGTGGCCGTGCTCGCCCCACAGGTCGCGAAGGAAACATACTGTAGAGGTCTTGCCATTGGTGCCTGTGACCGATGCAATCGTGACCGGACGGCCGGAATGAAAATCGGCCGCCAGCCGCGCATGGAATCCCCTAATGTCCCGGACGCGCAGGACGACGATTTTTTCGCGCTCGTATTCATTGAGGCGCAGAGCCTCGTCGCTGGTGCCTTCCGGAACGGCGACGGCCTGCGCTCCCTTTGCGGCGGCCTGAGAGCAGAATGCAAGACCATCTTCTTTGGCGCCCGGCAGGGCGCAGAACAGGTAGCCGTAGCGAACATCCCTGGAATCGTCAGTGACGCCGAAGATGAGCAGATCCTTCGCTTCGGCGGTGTCCGGCTGCAGTGTGCCGACGCCGTGCTTCGCCCATAGATCGCCTAATCTCATATCGATCTCATTTTACACGGCGATGCTGGATTGCCACTATTTGGCGTGCCGAGGTACACTCACGCCCCCGTACGCAGTTTTCCAGTGAATCACATCCCCGACACACGAGCCACCATGACCGAAAAGACACTTCCATTCAATGAGCGGACCATCCGCGAGATCGTTCGCAATTACCCGACGCCGTTTTATATTTATGACGAAACTGCGATCCGCGCCAGCGCGCGGAGGCTGATCCAGGCATTCTCGTGGTGCACGTTCAAGGAGTATTTTGCCGTCAAAGCGACGCCGAATCCGCACCTGCTGAAGATCCTGAGGCATGAAGGTCTGGGCGGCGACTGCTCCAGCCTGCCGGAACTGGAACTTTGCAAGCGTGTCGGAATCACCGGCGAGAACATTATTTATACGTCGAACGAGACTCCGGCAAAAGAATACCGCCGGGCCAAGGAACTGGGCGCGTTCATCAACCTCGACGACATCAGCCATATCCCGTTCCTGGAGCAACACGTCGGCTTGCCGGAGGCGATTTGCCTGAGGTACAACCCGGGTCCGTTGCGCGAAGGCAACGCCATCATCGGCAAACCGGAAGAAGCGAAGTACGGTTTCACCCGCGAGCAGCTTACCGAGGGCTATCGGCAGTTGAAGGCGAAGGGGGTGCGCCGCTTCGGGCTGCATACCATGGTCGCGTCAAATGAACTGGATCCGGAGTTCTTCATCGAGACGGCGAAAATGTTGTTTCAACTGGCGGTGGAACTCGCCCGCGATCCGGGCGTGAAAATGGAATTCGTCAATCTCGGCGGCGGCATCGGCATTCCCTACAGGCCGGGCCAGAAGGCGGTCGACCTGGACTACGTCAGCCGCAGGATCCAGCAGGCGTATCAGGAAATCGTCGTGCCGGCCGGTTTGCATCCGCTGAAGATCTTCATGGAAAACGGCCGCTGTATCACCGGACCGTACGGCTACCTGGTCACCGAGGCGATCCATCACAAGAACACTTACAAACAATACGTCGGCGTCGACGCCTGCATGGCCAACCTGATGCGGCCCGGCATGTACGGTGCCTATCACCACATCACGGTTCTCGGAAAAGAGGCCGCCCCCCAAGACCACACCTACGACGTGGTCGGTTCGCTGTGCGAGAACAACGACAAGTTCGCGATAGACAGGCAGCTTCCCGAAATAAATGCCGGCGACCTGCTCGCCATTCACGACGCCGGCGCCCACGGCTATGCGATGGGCTTTCAATACAACGGCAAGCTCCGCTGCGCCGAACTGCTGTTGCATGAAGACGGCTCGGTCACGCAGATCCGGCGCGCGGAAACCATGGACGATTACTTCGCGACCCTGGATTTTTCCAAGCTGTAGACCCGGATATTCGCAGGCTGGCTTACGTCTTTGTTCGCACCGCCTGCATCGGCGCTTCGTTGACGCTCAGCTGAAAAACGTCCGGCCGGCTGTAATGTCCGGCGACGTCGAAATCGAACTTGCCGCGGCCGATGTCGTTGAGGTCAAGATCCGCGGTCAGGATGGTCTCGCTGCCAAAATGCGGCCCGGCCAGCACCTGGCCCAGGGGGCTGATGATGGCGCTGCCGCCGCGCATCAGCACCGCCTCCGGCGAGTCGCCCAGAGACAGACGCACCGAGTCCGGGAAATCCTTCTTGCGGATGCACTGGCAGGCGGTCAGGACGAAACAGCGCCCCTCCAGCGCGACGTGCTGCATCGACGAGATCCAGGTGTCGCGGTCGTCGGCGGTGGGAGCGCAGTACAGCGCCACGTTCTTCGAGTACATCGCCATGCGCAGCATCGGCATGTAGTTTTCCCAGCAGATGACCGAGCCGATGCGTCCGTAGGGGCTGTCGACCACGGTCAGCGTTGAGCCGTCGCCGAAGCCCCAGATTACGCGCTCCATGACGGTCGGCATCAGCTTGCGGTGCTTGCCCAGCAGCGATCCGTCCGGGCCGAAGAACAGGACCGTGCAATGGCAGGTGCCGCCGTCGCGTTCGATCACGCCGATCACCACGTAGGCGCCATGCGCGGCGGCCGCTTCACCCAGACGCTGGGTCTGCGGACCAGGCACGGCGATCGCGGCGTCGAGATAAAGTCGGAATTCCTCGCGCCCGGCCGGATCGCGCGCGCCGACCACCAGGCCGTAGCTTGCGCCCTTGGGATAGCCCGGGATGAAGGCTTCGGGGAAAACGATGACTTTTGCGCCCAGCGCGGCTGCTTCGCCGATCAGCCGCACCGCCTTGTCCACGCAGGCTTCGGTGTCGAAGGGCAGGGCGCCGGCCTGAACTACGGCCGCGCGCACTTTGGTTTCTTGTGCCGACATGTTCTTCACTCCTCAATTTTGCAGGTTGTATTCCTTGCGCAGCAGGCCGCGCGCGGCGAGATTCCGCATCAAGGCGCTGATGCCGAAGGTCCAGGGCGGTGCTTTGTCCGAGGTGGTGACGCGGTTCACCAGGCGGCCGAGTTTGGGCGTCGAAATGCTGACCAGGTCGCCGATCTTGTGCGTGAAGCCCATGCCGGGCGCGCCCCTGTCCTTGACCGGCGAAAACATGGTGCCGAGGAACAGCACGAAGCCGTCCGGATACTGGTGATACGGTCCCCAGGCATGGGTGACGATATCGAGCGGATCGCGGCTGATCTTGCTCATGGAACTGACCCCGTCGAGCACAAAGCCATCGGTGCCTGCGATTTCAAGGCCCAGATCCGCCTGGCGCACTTCGGCCATGCCGAATTTATCGTCGAACAGGCGGATGAACGGGCCGACGGCGCAGGAGGCGTTGTTGTCCTTGGACTTGCCCAGCAGCAGCGCGCTGCGCCCTTCGAAGTCGCGCAGATTGACGTCGTTGCCCAGCGTGGCGCCCACGGTTTCGCCCGTGGCGGTGACGGCGAGTACGATTTCCGGTTCCGGATTGTTCCAGGAGGATTTCGGATGCAGGCCGACTTCTGCGCCCATTCCGACCGCGGACATGACCTGGGATTTGGTAAAGATCTCGGCGTCGGGCCCTATGCCCACTTCCAGGTACTGCGACCAGGCTCCCTGCGCCACCAGCACGCGCTTGATTTCTTCTGCTTCGCGCGAGCCCGGCTTCACCGAAGCGAGGTTGGCGCCCATGATGCGCATCACCTGTACCCGGATCGCTTCGGCTTTGGCGGTGTCGCCGCGCGCCTGTTCTTCGATCACGCGCTCCAGCAGGCTCTGCACGAAAGTCACGCCGCTCGCCTTGATCGCCTGCAGGTCGATCGGCGCGAGCAACCAGGGTTTGCCGGCGTTTCTGCCGTCGCCGCTGTTGGCAAGGAGCGCTTCGACGGTGCCGATGACTTTGCCCGGCGCCGTCCGGGCGAGGGCGACGCGATCGGTGCGCGCCAGCAACTGGCTCATGGTCGGTTCGATCGCAACGAGGTCGATCACGTCGCCATTGGGCCGCACTGCAACAGGCGAGGGACCGGCGGGGGTGCCCGGCAACCAGGCACGGCCCACCAGCGTGGCTTCTTGCCAATCTGAGGGCAGGGCATCGAGCGTAAGCAAGTCGTTCAGCATTTTCATAAGAGATCTTCCCTGTGCAGCATGAATACATAATCTTCGCCCGCGCTGGTGTCGAGCCAGGTAAAGGGCAGGCGTGGATAGTTTTTTTCCAGCGCCTTGCGATTGTGGCCGATTTCCACGATGAGCATTCCTCCGGGGTTCAGATGCGCTGCCGCCTGCGCCAGCATGCGGCGCACCAGATCCAGGCCGTCGCGTCCGCCGGCGAGGGCGAGGCGCGGCTCGCGCCGGTATTCGCGCGGCAGTGCGCGCATGGCCGTTGCGTTGACGTAGGGCGGGTTCGAGAGGATCACGTCGTAGCTGCGGCCTGCCAGGCGGTCGAGCAGGTCGGTCTGGACCAGGCTCACGCGCTTCGCCAGTGCGTAATCCTTTACGTTGCGCCGCGCCACCTGCAGCGCTTCGGTGGAGAGGTCGGCTGCATCCACGTGGGCGTTCGGAAAAGCATGCGCAGCCAGGATCGCGAGGCAGCCTGAACCTGTGCACAGGTCGAGCGCGCTGCTCACGCGCTGCGCATCGGCAATCCATGGCGCAAGCCCGTCACGCAGCAATTCGGCGATGAATGAGCGCGGCACGATGGTCCGCTCGTCGACATAGAACCTGAATTTTCCCAGCCAGGCTTCGTGTGTGAGATAGGCCGCCGGTGTGCGTTCCTGCACCCGCCGTTTCAGGATCCCCCGCACCGCGCCGAGTTCGCTCGCGCTCAGCGGTCGGTCAAGCACGGCGATGAGTTCCCCCAGGGGCAGTTTGAGCGTGTGCAGTATGAGATAGGCGGCTTCGTCGCGGGCATTGTGCGTGCCGTGGCCGAAGGCGAGGCCGGCACGTTTGAATTGCGTGACCGCCTCGCGCAAGATCGTGCGCAGCGCCGTCGGGCGCTCGAGTTTCGGGTTCAGGCTGGCAACAGCAGGCGTTCAAGCACCTGCCGGTAGATGGTCTTGAGCGCGTCGAGTGCATCGATCTCGATATGCTCGTTCAGTTTGTGAATTGAAGCGTTCACCGGACCCAGTTCGAGCACCTGCGGGCAGATGTCGATCAGAAACCGACCGTCTGAGGTGCCGCCGGAGGTGGACAATTCCGGCACGATGCCGGTCACTGCCTGCACGGCGTCGCGCACGGCGACTATCAGTGCGCCATTGGAAGTCAGAAAGGGCACAGCACCATGCACCCAGCCCAGATCGTAGGCCAATCCGTGTTTTTCCAGGACGCCGAGCAGGCGATGCTTCAGATCCTCGACCGTGCTTGCCGTCGAATAGCGAAAATTGAATTGCACCTCGAGGGCGTTCGGGGTGACGTTGGCGGCGCCGGTGCCGCCGTGAATGTTGGACACCTGCCAGCTCGTGGGCGGAAAAAATTCGTTGCCGCGATCCCATTCGGTCGCAGCGAGTTCGGCCAGCGCCGGTGCGAAAAGATGCGCCGGATTCTTCAGCAGGTGCGGGTATGCGATATGGCCCTGTATGCCCTTGACGGTCAGCATGCCCGAGAGCGAGCCGCGCCGGCCGTTCTTGACCGTGTCGCCGAGCGTGCGCACGGCGGTGGGCTCGCCGACGATGCAGTAATCGAGCAGTTCGCCGCGCGCTTTGAGCTTTTCCACCACCCTGACCGTGCCGTCCACCGCGACACCTTCTTCGTCGGAAGTCAGCAGCAGTGCGACGGAGCCGCCGTGTCTCGGGTGCGCGGCGACGAATTCTTCAGCCGCGCAGACGAAAGCGGCGATCGAGGACTTCATGTCGGCCGCGCCGCGGCCGTACAGCTTGCCCTCGCGCACACTGGGCGCGAAGGGGTCGGAAAGCCACTGGTCCAGCGGACCGGCGGGAACCACATCCGTATGTCCGGCAAAACACACCAGCGGCTTCGACTGGCCGCGGCGCGCCCAAAGGTTGCTGACTTCACCGCCGCGTATGCGTTCCACGGCGAAACCCAGCGGTTCGAGACGCCGGGCGACAAGGTCCTGGCATCCGGCATCGTCCGGCGTGATCGATCGCAACCGCATCAGCTGTTGCGTGAGATCGAGTGTGGCTGTGTTCATCTATTCGGGTCGGGATGCAGAAGATCTGCTACTTGGGCGCAGGTTCGTCGACCAGCAGTTTGAATTCGCTGAATGAGCCGGTGTTTTCCAGATTGGGCGCCTGTTCCGGCTTCTTTTCCGTTCCTGGCGCAGGAGCAGCGCCAAGGTCGCCGTCCTGGTTCATCAGCCACAGGAGGTTGGTGGCCGAGTCGGCGTTGCCCAGCGCCTCCTCCTTGCTGATCAGGCCGTCCTTGAACATCTTGAACAGCGACTGCTCGAAGGTTTGCGAGCCTGGCGTCATGCTTTTTTCCATCGCGTCCTTGATTTCGCTGATTTCGCCTTTGTCTATCAGTTCGGCGGTGTAGCGGGTGTTCAGTAGAACTTCTACCGCCGCCGAGCGTCCGCCTTTGATGTTCTTGATCAGGCGCTGCGAGATGACCGCCTTGAGCGTCGCGGCCAGATCCTGCAGCAGCGACGGTCGGTTTTCGAGCGGATAAAAGCTGATGATGCGGTTCATCGCGTGGTAGCTGTTGTTGGCGTGCAGGGTGGCGAGGCACAGGTGGCCGGACTGCGCGTACGCGATCGCCGCCGCCATGGTGTCCTTGTCGCGGATTTCGCCGATCAGAATGCAATCCGGCGCCTGGCGCAGCGCGTTCTTCAGCGCGATCTTGAAATCCAGGGTGTCGGTGCCGACTTCGCGCTGGTTGACGATGCATTTCTTGTTGGTGAAGATGAATTCGACCGGATCCTCCAGGGTGAGGATGTGGCCGGATTTGGTGGCATTCCTCAGGTCAAGCATGGCGGCCAGCGTGGTCGACTTGCCCGAACCGGTGGCGCCCACCATCAGGATCAGCCCGCGCTTTTCCATGATCACGTCTTTGAGCACCTGGGGTACGCCAAGGGTGTCGATATTGGGCACCTCGCCGGGGATGTAGCGCACCACCACTGCAGGCGAGTTTTTCTGGCGGAAAGCGCTGATGCGGAAGCTGCCGATTTCAGGCATGGCGAAGGCCGTGTTCAGTTCCAGGGTGTCCTCGTATTCCTTTTTCTGCTTGTCGGTGAGAACCTCGTACAGCAGGTTGGTAACGCTGTTCGAGTCCATCGCCTGCTGATTGATCGGCAGTGCGGTGCCGTTGATCTTGATGTTGATCGGCGAGCCGACGGACATGAAGATGTCCGAGGCTTTCTTCTCCGCCATCAATTGAAACAGACGCTTCATCGCAGACATGATGATTTCTCCTCTTCAAAGCCGGGCGAGCCGTAAGCAAACAGTTTCGATTTCTTCAATTGAGCGCTCACGCGCGTCAAACGTATTCTAGGTGCGGATAGGGCCATCCGTATGCCTCAGGGAGGGTTGGTAAATCAGGAAAGGCTGCTGGCGGAAGCTTCGAAACGCTGCAAATCTACTGCCGCTTCGGGCTTCCAGCCTTTCTTGCGGTGTTCGGCAACGATCGATGTGAAGATGCCGCCGCGGACGTTGAAATGCGCGCGCAGGCGCATGAATCGCGGCTTGGCAGCGGCGGCCAGATCGCCAAGCATGCGATTGGTCACCGCTTCGTGGAAAGCGCCTTGATCACGATAGGACCAGACGTAGAGCTTGAGGCTTTTCAATTCCAGGCACTTGCGGTCGGGAACGTAGTCCAGCACCAGGCGTGCGAAATCCGGCTGGCCGGTGATGGGACAAAGGCAGGTAAATTCGGGAATATCCATATGGATCAGATAGTCCCGGCCAGGGTTCGGATTGTCGAAAGTCCTCAGTTCGTTGCTGGGTTTTGCAGGCATGCGGGGCTCGAAAAACAAAGTTAAGATGGTATTATATCGGTTGGCAAAAACTCCGAATAAATCCGGTCGAAAACCGGTTTTCGAACAGAAGAAACCGTAGTGTCCCGAATCATTAATTCGCTGAAGAAAAGACGCCGAGAATCGGCGCCATACGGCGTTGCAAATGCTCGCAAGCCGTCCAGGCTTGCTGCGCTTTGCGCCTTGTCTGGCGACGATTTCGACGCTTTTCTGTTTCGAACGCCCGGGATGCGGCAAATGATTATTCAACGAACTAACGATTCGGGACACTAGTGCGCCTTACTCAAATCAAGCTTGTCGGATTCAAATCTTTCGTCGATCCGACCTCAATCGAAGTGCCGGGACAACTCGTCGCCATCGTCGGTCCGAACGGCTGCGGCAAGTCCAATGTGATCGACGCCGTACGCTGGGTGCTGGGGGAATCCAAAGCCTCCGCGCTTCGCGGCGAATCGATGCAGGACGTCATTTTCAACGGAACGACCAATAGAAAACCGGTGGCGCGCGCCAGTGTCGAACTGATGTTCGACAACAGCCTGGGCAAGGCCGCGGGGCAATGGTCGCAGTATGCCGAAATCTCGGTGAAACGCGTCCTGACCCGCGAAGGCGAGTCGCTGTACTACATCAACAACAGCCATGTGCGCCGGCGCGACATCCAGGATATTTTCATGGGCACCGGGCTGGGGCCGCGCGCCTACGCCATCATCGAGCAGGGCATGATCTCGCGCATCATCGAGGCCAAGCCGGAAGAACTGCGCGTCTTCCTGGAGGAGGCGGCGGGCATCTCCAAGTACAAGGAGCGGCGCCGCGAGACCGAGCATCGCCTGCACGACACGCGCGAAAACCTGTCGCGGGTGGCCGACATTTGCCAGGAACTTTCTCTGCAGATCGACAAGCTCGATCAGCAGGCCAAAGTGGCCATGCAGTTCAAGGAGTTGCAGGGCGACATGCAGCGCAAGCAAAACCTGCTGTGGCTGCTGCGCAAGATAGAGGCCGATCACGAAGCGCAGCGGCATGCGCGCGACATCGAGCGCGCCACCAACGACCTGGAAGCCGAGACTGCCAGGCTGCGCGAAATCGAAAAGCGCCTGGAGGAGGTTCGCAGCCTGCACTACGAGGCGGGTGATACCCTGAGCACCGCGCAGGGCGAGCTTTATGCCGCCAACGCCGAAGTGCAGCGGCTGGAAACCGAAATCCGCTATATCAGCGAGAACCGCGCGCGCCTCGAAAGCCAGATTGCGCAGCTCAGCGCGCAGAGCGAGCAATGGCAGCAGCAGGCGAGCGAGTTGAACGGCGCGCTGTCGATGTGGCAGGGGCGCCAGGGCGGCGCCGGCCAGCGGCTGCAGCTTGCACGCGACCAGGCAGCTCTGGAATCGGCCAGACTGCCGGAAGCGGATCGGGCATTCCGCGCGATTCAAACCACCCTGGCGGGAGAGCGCACCGGCCTGGCCCAGGCGGAACAGGCGCTGCGCATAGAACAGACCCATATCAGCCACGCCGACAAGACGCTGCAGGGTCTTGCGCTGAGGCAGGAGCGCTTGGGTGCAGAGTACGACGGGCTGGCCAAGCCCGATTCTGCGGCAATTGAAGAGCAGCAGCGCCAGATCGCCGAACTGGCCGAAGAACTCGCGCGCAAGGACGCCCAACTGGCGGCCCAGTTGCAGCAACTGCCGGAACTGGAGGCCGCGCGTAAGACGGCGCAGGAGCGGCTGGATGCGCAATTGCGCGAGCAGGCGGGTCTGGAGTCCCGACTCGCGACGCTGAAGCAGGTGCAGGACCAGGTCGAGAGCAACGCCCAAATCCATGAATGGCTGGCAAAGCACCAACTGGATTCGTTGCCGCGCCTGTGGCAGCAGGTGAGGGTCGAGATCGGCTGGGAAACCGCGTTTGAAGCGGTGTTGCGCGAGAAGCTGCACGCCGTGGAAGTGTCACAGCCGGAGTTGCTGCAGAGCATGCTGGCGGATGCGCCGCCGGCGAAATTGAGTGTCTTTGCTTCCGCTTCGGCGGCGCAAGATGCGGCGATCGAAGGAATGCGCCCGCTGGCTTCCCTGCTGGGGATTCATGACGAAGCCGTGCGCGGGGTGATGCAGGACTGGCTTCACGGGGTGTACGCCGTCGAGACGTCGCCCGACCTGGGCGCGCGGCAGGCATTGCCGCCAGGGGTGATCCTGGTCAATCGCGACGGCCACCAGTTTTCGCGCTGTGCGGTCAGTTTTCATGCCCCCGATCCGGGCGATACCGGCATTCTTGCCCGGCAGAGGGAAATCGAAGATCTGGGCAGCCAGTTGCGCGATCGTGAGGGAGCCTTGCGCCAGGCACGAACCGAACAGAGCGTGGTCGAGTCGGCACTCGGCGGGCATAACCAGCGCCTGGCGACATTGCGCCAGGAGGCGACCGCGCTGAAGCAGCGGGTGCATGAACAGCAGATGGAGAGCCTTCGGCTCTCCCAAGGGCTGGAGCGGTTCCAGGAGCGCAGCCGGCAGATTCAGTTGGAACTGGACGAAATATCCCGCCAGCAGGCGGCCGAGCAGGCCAATCTCACTGCCGCCGAGGCCAGCCAGGCCCAACATCAGCAAGTCATGGAAGCCGCGGCCGGGCGCGTACGGGCGGCAGAGGAAGCGCACAAGCAGGCGGAAGACGCCCTTAACGCGCAGCGGCAGGCGCTGCAACTGGCAGAGCACGAAGAGCAGCAGTCTGTATTTTATGAGAAAGAATGTTCTTCTAAAATCAATGAAATAAACGCGTCTATTCAAGTAATACTTGATCAATCCGGAGCCGCAGCGCGACAGTTGGAGCAACTCAAGGCGGACCTGGCAACGCAGCAGGACGAGGATTTGAAGCTGCGTTTGCAGTCGCACCTGGAACTGCGGGTGCTGCGCGAACAGGCACTCAGCGCCGCCCGCTCCCGGCAGGAAGAGTTGGCGCAGGGCCTGCGCAGCGCGGAGGACGAGCGCCTGGTGTGCGAGCAGAAACTGGAGCCGCTCCGAAACCGCATCAACGACCTGCGCTTGAAGGAGCAGGCGGCGCGGCTCAACAAGGAACAGTACGCCAACCAGCTGTTCGATGCCGGCGCGGATGAAGAAGCGCTGGCGGCGATGCTGGAAAAGGGCATGCGGCCCAATGCGCTGCAGGTGGAAATCAACCGCCTGGCCCAGGCCATCAACGACCTCGGTGCGGTGAACATGGCCGCCTTGGAGGAATTGCAGACAAGCCGCGAGCGCAAGGGTTTCCTGGACGCGCAGGCGGTCGACCTCAATACGGCTTTGGAAACGCTGGAAGCGGCCATCCGCCGCATCGACCGTGAAACGCGCGAGATGCTGCAGCAGACTTTTGATACCGTGAACGGGCATTTCGGGCAGCTGTTCCCCAGTCTGTTCGGCGGGGGCGAGGCGCGGCTGATCATGACCGGCGAGGAAATCCTCGACGCCGGCGTGCAGGTGATCGCCCAGCCGCCGGGCAAGAAAACGTCCACCATCCATCTGCTTTCCGGCGGCGAGAAAGCGCTTACGGCGCTGGCGCTGGTGTTTTCCATGTTCCAACTCAATCCGGCGCCGTTCTGCCTGCTGGACGAGGTGGATGCGCCGCTCGACGACCCGAACACGGAACGCTTTTGCGAACTGGTGAAGCGCATGTCCGCGGACACGCAGTTCCTCTATATCAGCCACAACAAGATCACCATGGAAATGGCGGCGCAGTTGATCGGCGTGACCATGCAGGAGTCCGGTGTTTCCCGCGTGGTCGCGGTCGATATCGAGGAAGCCCTGAGATTGAAGGAAGATCTGGCGGCATGATGAGCGAACTGCAACTCGGCCTGCTGGGAATCGGCATTCTGGTGGTGGTCGGCGTGCTGGCATACAACAAGCTGCAGGAGAGAAGGCTCAGACGCGAGGCGGGTGAGACGTTCGGCTCGCGCCATGAGGACGTACTCATGGAGAAGGGCAGCGCTGTCGTTCCGGCAGGGCAGGCGGCGCCAGTAGAGCGCATCGAGCCGACCTTTTCGGCGCCTGCGGCGGAGGCGCGTGCAGAGTCGAGCGGCGTGCTCGATCCAGGCATTGATTTCATCGCGACAGTGAAGATGGTGAATGCCGTTCACGGAGAGGCGGTTTCAACGGCGATCGTCGACAGTCAGGCCAGCCCCGCCAAATCGGTCAGCTGGGAATGCTACAACCGGCAGACATCGAGCTGGGAGCCCCTGGCGGCCGCCGGTGAATATGAATTGTTGCGTGTCGGACTGCAGCTTGCCGACCGCAACGGTGCGGTAAGCGAACTGGAACTCGCCGATTTCGGCGCCATGGTACAGGCCGTGGCCGGAGCCGTGGGCGGAAGCAGCAACCTGGCGGAGCCGGGGGCGGCATTGCAGCGCGCGCGGCAACTCGACACCCTGTGCGCAGACGTGGACGTGCAGATCGGGCTCAATCTGATCACCCGCAGCGGTGGTGCGCCCGGCACCCGGATACGTGCCCTGGCCGAAGCCCAGGGATTGAAACTGGAGCGGGACGGAAGATTTCACCGCCGCGACGATTCCGGTCTCGAACTCTATACGCTTTGCAATATGGAGGCGGCCGCGTTCACCGCGGAGGGCATGAAGGAGCTTTCCACCAAGGGGTTGACCTTGCTGTTCGACGTCGCGCGGGTTCCCGGCGGCATCGCCACCTTCGATCGATTCCTGGCTTTCGCGCGCTCGCTCGCCGACGCCTTGGGGGCCACGATCGTGGACGACAACCGCCAGCCGCTGGACGACGCCGGATTGGGCAAGATCCGCGCGCAATTGGAGGTCCTGTACGCCAGCATGGAAACACAGGGGATTTCGGCAGGCGGTCCGCTGGCGCTGCGCTTGTTTTCCTGATGGTCCTGCCGCCAGCCGTAGTGGCCGAGGCGCAGAACCTGCGCGCGGAACTCGAGCGGCACAATTACCAGTACTACGTGCTTGACCGGCCGCTGGTCAGCGATGCCGAATTCGACCGCCTGTTCAGGCGGTTGCAGCAACTCGAAAGCGATTATCCGGATCTGGCCGACGCCGATTCACCGACCCAGCGGGTGGGCGGCAGCCCATTGCCGGAATTCCGGCAGGTTACGCATCGTACCGCCATGCTTTCGCTCAACAATGCATTTTCCGAGGAAGAGGTGGCGGCTTTCGACAGGCGCGTGCGCGAAGGCCTCGAATTGGAGAACGTCGAATACTTGGCCGAGCCGAAGTTCGACGGACTGGCTATCAGCCTCAGCTACGAGCGCGGCCGATTTGTTCAGGGCGCGACGCGGGGCGACGGCTACAGCGGCGAGGACGTCACGCCGAATCTGCGCACGGTGAAGAACGTTCCGTTGCGCCTGCGCGGCCAGGCAGTGCCCGATTTGCTCGAAGTGCGGGGCGAAGTGCTGATGTATCGGCGCGACTTCGATGCGCTGAATGAGCGTCAGCGCGCCAAGGGAGAGAAAGAATTCGTCAATCCGCGCAACGCTGCCGCCGGCAGCCTGCGCCAGCTCGATTCGCGCATTACCGCATCGCGGCCGCTGCGGTTTTTTGCCTACGCGGTCGGCGCCGTCGAAGGCGCGGACCTGCCGGACTCGCACAGCGCGGTCGAAGACTGGCTGCAGAACCTGGGGCTGCCGGTCTGCTCCGAAAGGCGCGTGGTCCATGCAGTGGACGGCCTGATGCGCTTCTACCGGCAAATGGGTGAGCGGCGCAGCGGGCTGTCCTACGACATCGACGGCGTGGTGTACAAGGTCAACAGCCTGGCCGCACAGCGGCAACTGGGTTACGTTTCACGCGCGCCGCGCTTCGCCATCGCGCACAAGTACCCGGCCGAAGAGGCGAATACCGAAGTGCTCGCCATCGAAGTACAGGTGGGCCGCACCGGCGCGTTGACACCGGTGGCGCGTCTGGCCCCGGTATTTGTCGGCGGCGTCACGGTGACCAACGCCACGCTGCACAACGAAGACGAATTGCGGCGCAAGGACGTGCGCATAGGCGACACGGTAGTCGTGCGCCGCGCGCCCCGGATGCGGTGGAATTCAGCATGCCCGCAGCCTGTCCGGTATGCGGCTCTGCCGTGGTCAGATTGCCGGACGAGGCCGTTGCGCGCTGCTCCGGCGGGCTGATCTGCGCGGCGCAGCGCAAGCAGGCGCTGCTGCATTTCGCCTCACGCCGCGCCATGGATGTCGAAGGCCTGGGGGAAAAATTGGTGGACCAGCTGGTCGACCAGAACATCGTCGGCAGCGCAGCCGATTTGTACCGTCTCGGCCTCGCTGCACTCGCAGGCCTGGAGCGCATGGCCGAAAAATCGGCACAAAACATTGTCCAGGCCATAGAGCGCTCCAAAAACACTACGCTCGCGCGTTTCATATTCGCGCTTGGCATCCGCAACGTGGGCGAGGCCACCGCGAAGGAGTTGGCGCGTCACTTCGGCAGCCTCGACCGGCTGATGCAGGCGGGCGAGGAGGCGTTGCAGCAGGTGCCCGACATAGGACCGGTGGTGGCGCTTTCGATCGCGCAATTCTTTTCCGAGGCGCACAATCGCGAAGTCATCGAGCAGATGCGCGCCTGCGGCGTGCATTGGCCCGAAAGCGAGCCGCGGGTAATTGCGGCCGCGGCGCCGCTGGCGGGCAAGTCCTTCGTGCTGACGGGTACGCTCCCGGCCATGAGCCGGGAAGAGGCGAAGGAACTGATCGAGGCGCAGGGTGGAAAAGTGACCGGATCGGTGTCCGGGAAGACCGACTATGTCGTGGCGGGATCGGAGGCGGGCAGCAAGCTTGCCAAGGCGGAAGAACTGGGAATAGCGGTGCTGGACGAGGCCGGTTTGCTGGAATTGCTGAAAGGAAACTGATGAAACGCGTGCGCAAATGTGTATTTCCGGTGGCTGGCATGGGCAGCCGTTTCCTGCCGGCGACCAAGGCGAGCCCGAAAGAGATGATGCCCGTCGTCGACAAACCCCTGATCCAGTACGCGGTGGAGGAGGCCGTGGCGGCGGGCATGACGGACATGATATTCATCACCGGCCGCAACAAGCGCGCCATCGAGGACCATTTCGACAAGGCCTACGAAGTGGAAGCGGAGCTTGCGGCACGCGGCAAACTCGATTTGCTCGAACTGGTGCAGGGCATCATCCCGAAGCACATCAATTGCATCTACATCCGTCAGGCGGAGCCCCTGGGCCTGGGGCATGCGGTCCTGTGTGCCGCCCCCGTGGTCAACGACGAACCGTTCGCCGTCATTCTGGCCGACGACCTGATAGACGGGGAGCCGCCGGTATTGAGCCAGATGGCGCAAGTGTACGGGCAGCATCTATGCTCGGTGCTCGGCGTGGAAGAGGTGCCGCGCGAAAACACGCGCCAATACGGCATCGTCAAGACCGACGGCGGCGAACCGGGTGTGGTCAGCGCCATCGTCGAGAAGCCGAAGCCGGAAAACGCGCCTTCGACGCTGGCAGTCGTCGGTCGCTATATCCTGAGCCCGGCCATATTCGGCCATCTGGCCCAGGTACAGGCCGGAGCCGGGGGCGAAATCCAGTTGACCGACGGCATCGCCGCGATGATGCAGGAAGAAAAGCTGCTGGCTTACCGTTTCAAAGGGGTGCGCTACGACTGTGGCTCCAAACTCGGATATCTGCAGGCCACGGTCGCTTACGGAAAGAAACACCCGGAGACCGGCGCCGCGTTCACCGCATATCTGAAATCGTTGCACGGTTGAGGGGGCGCATGGACCGGACGGCACGCGCCTGGCAAATCCTCGAGTCGGCGGAACTGATCCACAGCGCCGAGGTTGTGGACGGGGCGATCGCGCGTGTCGCCGCGGAAATCGATGCCAAGCTGAGGGACCAGTTTCCGCTGGTGTTGTCGGTGATGGGCGGCGCCGTGGTGTTTGCCGGCCGCATCCTGCCGCTGCTGAAGTTTCCGCTCGATTTCGACTACATTCATGCGTCGCGCTACGGCGCCGCGACCAGCGGCGGCAGCGTCGATTGGAAGGTCGAGCCCAAGGGCAACGTGGCGGACAGGGTGGTGCTGGTGCTGGACGACATTCTCGACATAGGCGACACCATGCTGGCCATTCGCGAGCGCGTCCTCGGTCTTGGCGCGCGGGCGTTTTACAGCGCGGTGCTTACCGACAAGGAGAAGGAGCGGACCAAGCCTATACGCGCCGATTTTGTCGGCCTTTCCCTTCCCGACCGCTATGTGTTCGGTTGCGGTATGGACGCATACGGGATCTGGCGCAACCTTCCGGCAATCTATGCGTTGAAAGAGAAGTTAGAAGGCGAGGAGGAGGCGTGATGTCCGTACGCAGTCATTCGCCGGACCTTCGCGTCGCAGACCGTGATAGTATCGGCGCCGCCAAAGTGTTCATGGCGGAAATTTTCATTTTTCATTCACGTCTACCATGTTAGCAATCATCGGCGGCAGCGGCCTCACGCAGTTGTCCAATCTGGACGTCACCCACCGCCTTGCAGTGCGCACGCCGTATGGCGAACCCTCGGGTGCGCTGACATTCGGCCGCATCGCCGGCGCGGACGTGGTGTTTCTGGCGCGGCACGGTTACGGCCATACGATTCCCCCCCATGAAGTGAACTACCGCGCCAACATCTGGGCGCTGAAGGAACAGAAAGTCGAGGGCGTGATTTCGGTCGCGTCGGTCGGCGGAATACGCGCGGACATGAAACCCGGCGCGATCGCAGTGCCGCACCAGATCATCGACTATACCTGGGGCCGGAAGAACACCTATTTCGAAGGCGGCGAGCAGCCTGTGACGCACATCGATTTCACCGAACTGGAGACGGCGGCCGAGATCGACCGCCTGGAGCGCGACGGCGTCGATGTGGTCGGCATGACCGGCATGCCCGAGGCCGCGCTGGCGCGGGAACTGGAACTCGATTACGCGGCGATTACGGTGATCGCGAACTCGGCGGCGGGACGCGCAGACAGCCTCCACGGCATACGCCTGGAGCAGATCGAGCAGGTGCTGCAGGAATCCCTGGCGCGAGTGCGCAGAATCATCGAGAATCTGGTGGCGGCAAGATGATTCGCGAAGTGCTGAAGATGGGGGATCGGCGGCTGCTGCAGCAGGCGCGGCCGCTTGAGCGCTTTGACACGCCCGAACTGCACGCATTGCTTGAAGACATGCGCGATACCATGGCGCATCTCAGCGGGGCGGGATTGGCTGCGCCGCAGATCGGGGTCGGACTGCAGGTGGTGATTTTCGGTGTCGGGCAGAATCCGCGTTATCCGGACGCGGAGGAAGTGCCGGACACCGTGCTCATCAATCCGGTGCTGACGCCGCTCTCGGACGAACTGGAAGAAGACTGGGAAGGGTGCCTGTCGGTGCCCGGCCTGCGCGGCATGGTTCCGCGCCATACGCGGCTGCGCTACCAGGGCTTCGACGAAAAAGGCAGCCCGATCGACCGCAGCGTTGACGGCTTTCATGCGAGGGTGGTGCAGCACGAATGCGATCATCTAAATGGCATTCTGTACCCGATGCGCATCCGCGACCTGGCCAATTTCGGCTATATCGAAGCACTGTTTCCGGGCGAGGACATCGCGGACGAATAGGGTTCGCAGCAGAGAACTGCAACAGTTTCAATGCGCGCAGCGAAAGTGCCGCGACGCCGTCAATCGAGCTTCAGCGCCTCCAGCAGATCGCTTTCAAGTTGCAACACGGTGTTGGGTTTGGACAGTGCGGCACCCGAGATGAGGAACACGTCTTCGGCGCGCTCGCCCAGCGTGACGATCTTGGCCGTGATCAAGTTGATTTCGTATTTCCCGAGCAAGCGCGCGATGGCGTAGAGCAGGCCCGGCCGATCCCCGGCGATGATCGACAGCGCATGGCTGGCGCCCTTCTCGTCCGGCCGTATGCTGACTTCGGGCGTGATGGGGAAATGCCGCAGCTGTCTGGATACGCGTCCGCGCACGGGCGCGTGAAGCGGGGACTGGCCCTGCAGCCTTTCGGCGAGTTCGGTCTCGATCAGGTTGATCATGTCGCGATAGTGCGGGTTGCTGCCGGTTCCCAGCAACAGGAACGTATCCAGCGCATAGCCGTGGCGCGTGGTGTGAATGCGGGCATCGGCGATGCTGTAGTTGATCTGCTCGAAGTAGCCGCAGATGCGCGCGAACAGGTCGCGCTGGTCGCGTGTGTAGATCATCACCTGCAGGCCTTCGCCGATGGGCGAGAGCCGCGCCTTTACCACCGGCTTCTCTGTGTCGACGCGGTAGTGCAGGGTGCGAGTCTGCCAGGCGATGTCCTGCGCGTCGTGGCGCAGAAAATAGGCGACATCGAGCTGACCCCAGAGCTTGTCCTTGACCTCGTCGGACAGTGCGTACAGGCGCAACAGGCGCAGGGCTTCGTCCTGCTTTGCCTGGATATCCTGCTCGAAGCCGATGCCGTCGCCGCGCAGCAGGCGCCGCGCGAGCAGAAACAAATCTTCGAGCAGTTTGCTCTTCCATGCGTTCCATACTTTTGGGCTGGTGCCGCGGACATCAGCCACGGTGAGCAGATACAACGCCGTCAGCCGGCGTTCCGTCTTGGCGGAATCGGCGAAGGCCTTGATCGTGTCTGGATCGGAAAGATCCTGCTTCTGCGCCACAGATGACATGGTCAGATGATGTTCCACCAGAAACACCACCAGGTCCGTATCTTCCCGCGTCAGTCCGTGCGCGCGGCAAAAACTGCGCGCGTCCTGCATGCCCAGCCTTGAGTGGTCGCCGCCCCGGCCTTTGGCGATGTCATGGAACAGGGCTGCAACGTACAGCAGCCAGTGTCGCTCGAATCCGGCCATCAGGCGGCTGCACTGCGGGTATTCGTGGGCGAATTCGACCATGGTGAAGCGGCGCAGATTGCGTATCACCGTCAGGATGTGCTGGTCGACGGTATAGGCGTGGAACAGGTCGTATTGCATCTGGCCGACGATCTTTCCGAATGCGGGAATGTAGCGTCCGAGGATGGAATACTGGTTCATGCGCCGCAGTTCGTGCACCACGCCGCGTGGTTGCTGCAGAATCTCGAGGAACCGCTTGCGGTTGGCCGGGTCGCGCCGGAAGCGTCCGTCGATCCTTGCCCTGGCCCGCCAGAGCGCGCGCAGGGTGGTCGCGCTCATGCCTTTCAACTCAGGGTGCTGCTCCAGCAGCAGGAAGCTCTCCAGAATCGCACCAGGCTGCCGTTCGAACAAGCCGGGGTCGCGCGCTTCGAGCAGTTCGTGCGCAGTCTGGAAGCTCTCGTTCAGCAACTCTGGCGGACTGTCTTCCCTTGAAAACAGTTCCACCGCGATGTTTTGCAGCAACAGGGTGTTGAGCTGTGTGATGGCTTTTGCGGTGCGGTAATAGCGCTGCATCAATTGCTCGCTGGCGCGCTTGCTCGCCGTATCGGCGTAGCCGAACTGTGCTGCCAGACCGGCCTGGTAGTCGAACAGCAGGCGGT
>JAPLRD010000206.1:9592-27081 GCA_026399375.1 Pseudomonadota bacterium | reverse complement strand
ATGCCGAGGTCGGCCTTGAACGCGCGATCCATGCTCCGCTTGAGCGCGGCGCAAGACGCATCCGGATCCGCAGGCAGAAGCAGGGCCAACTCATCTCCATCGGGATGCTCAATATTCGACTGGTCGACGCCGGCATTCGCCATGATGAATCCGAGCCGGTGCTCCACGATCAGAACGTCTTTGCGATAGCGCACGACTTCGCGCGATTCCGAGAGGATGAGCTCGACGATGCGCGGATCCTTGCACACGATCGCCGCCAGTTCGATCGCGCGGGCCGAGGGCACCATTTCGCGCAGATTGACGTAGCGGCCCTCGGCCTTCGACACGATTTTCTGGGCGACCACGAGGGCGTCTTGATCGCGCAGGGCGATCCCGCAGCGCTGCAAAGCGTCGACAAGAATGGCGCCGAGATCGTCTCCCGGTTCGATCAGCGGGATCCCCGGAACCGCGGTCAAGGTGACGGCCTTGAGCCCCATTGCCGCCCTTATGCGCCTGGAGTGCCCGCGCCGAATCCGGTAATCCTGATACCGGCGCCGTCCAATTTGTAACGCCTGTTGATGCCTATGAGTATGGAGGTCAGCGCTTCGCCCGCGATGGAATTGGCAATCGGGCCCGCGTCGATGCCGCGCGTGCCGATGGCGTCCGCGAGCGCGATGACGGCGTCGCGCGCTTCGCGGTCGTTGCCGAAGACGAGTACGTCGCAGTCGACGGGGCCGTCGGACAGCAGCTTGGCCGCCCCGACGTTGTGACCTTGGGCGGAACCAGCGGCACGACCGCGTCGACGACGATCTTGCCGGCGACGGCATCCTTGATTTCCTCGAGGATCGCTTCGTGGTTCGAGAACGGCACCGCGATCACGATGATTTCCCCGGCAACGGCCGCCGCCGCGTTGTCCTCGCCGCGAACCGGGGGTGCGCCGTTTCCAGGGTTGATCGCGCGCGCGGCGGCCTCCGCCTTGTCGCGCGTGCGCGAACCTAGAACGACCGGATATCCGGCGGCGGCCCAGCGCTTGGCGAGGCCGGAGCCCAGCGCCCCGGTGCCGCCGATGATTGCCAGAACAGGACGCTTTTGCATTACTTCCATCCCCTAAATTTGGACCTGCGAACCAGTACCCGGCGGGATGCCGGAACGCATCAGGAGAGCGCCATCTCCGTCACCGGAACGATTTTGACGCCGGCGGCCTCGAGACCGTCGCGTACGGCGCGCGCAAGCACGATCGCGGTGGGCTCGTCGCCGTGCACGCACAGCGTATCCAGGCGCCGCTTGATGCGCTTGCCATTGCGCGAAATGATCTCGCCGCTGAGCACCATCTCGACCACGCGCTTGGTCGCGACCGCAGGGTCGTGGATCACCGAGCCGGGAATCTTGCGCGAGGTCAGATTGCCGTCGTCGTCGTAGAGGCGGTCGCAGAAGCCTTCGCAAGCCACCTTCAGGCCCAGGGCGCGGCCGGCTTTTTCCATTTCCGAGCCCGACAGGGCGACGTAGATGATGTCGCGGTCCACTGCCTTGACCGCGCGGCCGATCGCCATGGCGTAATCCGCGTTTTCCGCCGCCATATTGTTGAGCGCGCCGTGCGGCTTCATGTGCGTCACTTTCTCGCCGACGTAGGCCGCCATCGCCTGCAGCGCGCCGATCTGGTAGGCGATCATGTATTCGAGTTCGGTCGGGCTCATGTCGATGCGGCGGCGCCCGAATCCCCACAGATCGTTGAATCCGGGGTGCGCCCCGATGCTGACGCCTTCTTCCTTCGCGCGCTGTACGACGCGGCGCATGGTGAGCGGGTCGCCGGCATGGAAGCCGCAGGCGATGCTCGCCGAGCGGATGATTTTCAGGATGGCGTCGTCGTTGCCGATGTCATAGGCGCCGAAGCCTTCGCCCATGTCCGCGTTCAGATTGATCATTGCACTCATCGTCTGCCTTTCATCCTGGTTGCAAGCAAAAAGCCGGATAATCCCGCCATCGGCCTGTGGACGCGCCCGCTGTCGTGACGCAGCGCGGCATGCCGCGGGAAGTCGATATCCTGCGGGCGTTTTTTATTATATTGTTCTAATAATAGAAAGACAAGATGATATTCCGGATATAATCATGAGCACTTTGGCTGTGCCTGGTACTGCGGGCGGGTAAGGGGTTTGGCGACATGAATGTGCGTTTTCTTTCCCTGGGCGATACGGCGCTCGTCGTGGAATTCGGCGACCGCGTGGAACGCGTCCTGAGCGACCGCGTGCTGACATTGAGCACGCTGGTGCTGGAGGCGAAACTTCCCGGCGTGGTCGAAACGGTACCGACCTTCCGTTCGCTGACGGTTCACTACGATCCGCTTGTTACCGCCAGCGCGAGCCTGATCGATTCGATCGGAAAACTGCTGTACGCCACGACCGGTGCTGCAGTGCAGATGAAGTTATGGCGGGTTCCCGCCTGTTACGCGCCTGCCCACGCGCCGGACCTGGCGGAGGTCGCCGAGCGCACCGGTCTCGCGGCGGATGAAGTGGTCCGCCTGCACAGCAGCGCCGTTTATCACATATACATGATGGGGTTCGTGCCCGGATTCCCTTATATGGGCGATGTGCCGCAGTCGCTGGTGCTGCCGCGCCGGACCGATCCGCGTACCCGGGTTCCCGCCGGATCGATCGCGATCGCCACCACCCTGACCGCCATCTACCCGCTGGAGAGTCCCGGCGGATGGCATCTGATAGGCTCGACGCCGGTGCGGCTGTTCGATGCAACCCTGCCGCGCCCGGCTTTGTTCAGTCCCGGGGACGCAGTCAAGTTCGAACCGGTCACGGTCGATGAATTCGATTCGATTCGGGCTGCCGTCGCGGCCGGTACGTACGAGGTTCCCAGCGAGGCCAGAACAACATGACGCAGGCCCTGAAGGTAGCCATTCCCGGCATCCATACCACCGTACAGGACGCGGGGCGCCCGGGGTATCAAGGCGTAGGCGTTCCGGTATCCGGACCGCTGGACCGCGTCAGTTTCCGGCTCGCAAACGCCCTGGTCGGCAATTCGCCCGGCACGCCGGCGCTCGAGATGCTTTTTCAGGGACCGGCACTGGAAGTTCTCGCCGATTCCGTGCGCGTCGCGCTCGTCGGCTGCAATTCCAATATTGAAGTGCGCACCGACAACGGCAGGATCATTCCGGCCGGGCAGAGCGTGAGGCTGGCGCGGGGCGAAGTGTTCAAGATCGGAAGGCTGGAGGACTCTGTCTGCGCCTATCTCGCCATTGAAGGCGGGCTGGACGTAGCGACTGCGCTGGGCAGCGCCTCGACCTATGTCCGCGGCGCGCTGGGCGGCTTTAACGGGCGGGCGCTGCGCAAAGGCGATCTGCTGCCTGTCGCGCGAATGAACGCGGAGATGCGCGCCGAACGCGTCATGTCGCGGCCGCTCGATCTCGCGCATGACCAGCCGATTCGCGTGGTTCTCGGCCCGCAGGCCGACTATTTCACGGACGCCGCCATCAAGACGTTCCTGACGTCGGAGTATTGCGTCTCCGACCAGGCCGACCGCATGGGCTACCGTCTCGACGGGCCGGCGCTTGCGCATGCGAAGGGCTACGATATCGCCTCCGACGGTGTCGCCGCGGGCGCAATTCAGGTGCCGGGCTCGGGCATGCCCATCGTGCTGATGGTCGAAGCGCCGACCACCGGTGGCTATCCGAAGATCGCGACCGTCATATCCGCCGACATTCCCGTGCTCGGGCGGCGCCGGCGCGGCCAGACGATTCATTTTGCGGCCGTCGACGCCGCCGAGGCCGAAGCGCTGCGCAGGGGGCAGGAAGCGTTCCTGCAGCAGTGCGCGCGAGAATTCGGCATCGCGGCCAATTGATCCGGAATCCAAGCAGCGGACGGTTGCAGACAGCTTTTCCGGCAGCCGGAACCGGCGTGCAGTTGATCGACCGCCGCGACTGATGCCGAACCCGAAACCGATGCGTGCCGGCGATGCCGCGCCCTGGCACGCCGCGCTGAGTTCGAAGTTTCCCGGCGCACTGGTGTGCGTCACCATCGGGCTGGCCGCCACTTTCGTGTCGGAGAATTACGGCGGCCCGCAATTGCTCTATGCCTTGCTCCTTGGGCTTGCGTTCCATTTTCTGATGGACGACAGGCGCATGCGGGACGGTGTCGACTTTTGTGCGCGCACAGTGCTGCGTTTCGGCGTCGCGCTGCTCGGCGCGCGCATCACCCTGCCGCAGATCGCCACGCTCGGTCCGGCACCTGCCGCAACGGTGACCGCTGCGGTGGTCTTCACCATCCTTTTCGGCCTGCTGCTCGCGCGCCTCTCCGGCCGGCCGCGGGAGGAAGGCCTGCTCTCGGGCGGCGCGGTAGCGATCTGTGGGGCATCGGCGGCGCTGGCGATTTCTTCGGTGCTGCCGCAGTCAAAGGAGAACGAACGCTACACCCTGCTCGCGGTAGTCGGCGTCACGCTGCTTTCGACCATAGCGATGATCATCTACCCGTTTGTCGCCCGCGGCATCGGTCTCAACGCCACCCAGGCCGGGATTTTTTTCGGCGGCACCATCCATGATGTCGCCGTGTGCTGCTGCTGGTGCCGGTGGTGTTCGTCTTCGCGCTGCTCTATCGCCGTCAGGCACATCCGTCGCGCAGCGCAGGCGAACGCCAGCCGCTGGTGCCGCTGTTTCTGATCGGTTTCGCCCTGCTGGTTGCGTTTTCCAGCATCGGCATGATCGACGCCGGAACGATCAAGTTCGTCAGCGGCGCATCGCGCTGGATGCTGGTGATTGCGATCGCCGCAGTCGGCGTCAAGACGTCGTTTCAGGACCTGGGCAAGCTCGGCTGGTTGCCGGTGGCAATGCTGGTCGGAGAAACGCTGTTCATCGCGGCATTCGTTCTGGCGGCGATGCTGGGGTTCGGTCTGGGGCGTTAGCCCCGTGATCCATGCGCTTCAACCTGTTTCAAAATGCAGGCCATTTCCTAAGCTTCGGGGCTATTGCGTTGATTCGGAAATGGCCCTCTCCGGAAGGCCGAGTTCTCACTTCTCCGCGGTGCGCAGGCCTGCGGGGCCGCCATTGACCTTGATCGCGCCGGTCTTCTTCAGTTCCTTGCCGTCGAAGCTCAGGAATTCGAGTTCCTTTTCGATCATGCTCTGCACGACCAGGGTCCTGCCGTCCCTGCTCCAGGCGATGCCTTGCCCCCAGTGCCCGACCCTGGCCTCGGCGGCGAGCGTGAGCCTGGCCCCGTCGATGCGAAATACTTTGACCAAGCCGTAATCATTGAAGGCCGGGTGCGACTTCGGTCGGTTCGAACCATTCTGGATCGTCACCGCGGCGTGCGATCCGTCGGGCGAGATGACGACGCCTTCGGGAATCTGGCCAACGGGGATGGTGTCGACGACGCGTGGCGGATTCATCTTGAGATCGATGACGTTGATCGTATCGATGTCGCCCTGGCCGCCGCCTTGATTGACGAACACGGCGACATCACCCCTGGAGCTTATGTCGATGGCGTAGGGCCGTATGCCGCCGACCATGAATTGCTTGGTGTCCTCGACCTTGCTGCCGTCGACCGAAAGCACGGAAACGCGGTTGTCGCCGTCGCGCGTGACCAGCACCTTCTTGCCGTCCGGCGTGAATGCAGGGTGAGAGGGGCCTGACTTTGCGTCGCCAAGCTGAATCTTTCCAGCTGCAGTGAGCGTCTTTCCGGAAATGGAAAATATCGAGACCGTGCCTTCAGAGCGGTTTGCTACCAGTGCCAGCGTGCCGGCCCGGTTGATGGAAATGCCGGATGCGCCCATGCCCGCTTCCAGCGTCGCAATCACCGCGGGTGGCGACGCTTTGAGGTCGATTACCGTGAGCTTGTTGTCGGGAACCGTTTTCTTCGGGTCGGAGGGGTCGATTTTCACCGGTGCGGCAACCAGCGCAATGCTTTCGTCCGGGGAGATGGCGACGTTTTGCGGCGGGCCTACCACGCTTGAGGGCGCATTGACTTCGCCGATAATCCGGGGCGGGGACACCCCGATATCGACAATGGTGACCGTATCCGGCGGCGGGTTCTGGACGATCTGATTGACGCCGTTGACGTTGACGACCTTGTTGTCGTTGGCCGATACAGCGATCTGCGCCAGCGCGCCGGAGGAAATCAGTGGCAAGGAGGCGAGTGCGACCGCGAGCCGGCCCAGCCACGACAGCCTGGAAAATGGCAATGGTGCGACAGTAACCGTACGGTTGACGCTGCTCATGGTGATTGCTCCTTCATGGGGTAAGGGCGGAATTCTCCGGGACTGCCGCAGGACGACGTGGCGCGGCGCGGACAAGATATCACAGGGTTCGCAAGTCCGGCGTTCCCGTCCTGCGAGCGGGCGCTTATGATATATCTCCGGACGAAGGGTGGATATTCACGCAAATTCTCCGACGTCAGGAGCAGGAGGCCGTTCTGAATCGCCGAAACGGCCCCTGATTCACGGGAGCACGGGGGGACGCGCCCCGAAGGAAATCCGCTCGGGGGATATTCCCTCAGTTTGTAACGAATTCTAGACACGAGGCCGGCATGACCACCTATCAGGCACCGCTGCAGGACATTCGCTTCATTCTCGAACACCTTGCCGATCGCGAAGGCATATCACGCCTGCCCGACTGCGGCGACGCCAGTCTGGACATCGTTTCCGCCATCCTTGAGGAAGCGGGAAAATTCGCCGCCGGCGTCTTGGCGCCGCTGAACCGTGTCGGCGATACGCAGGGTTGCAGCTTCGAGCAGGGAGAAGTCGCCACGGCCGATGGTTGGCGCGATGCTTATCGCCAATTTTCCGCAGCCGGTTGGGTGGGGCTCGCGCTGCCCTCCGCCTACGGCGGCCAGCAGATGCCGAAAGTCGTCTCGACCCCGGTGTACGAAATGTGGTCATCGGCCAACACCGCCTTCTCCATGCTGCCCACGCTCAATATCGGCGCCACCGAGGCGCTGGCCATCGCCGCGTCCGACGAATTGAAGGCGATCTTCCTGCCGAAGCTGGTGAGCGGGGAGTGGGGCGGGGCCATGGACCTGACCGAGCCCCAATCAGGATCCGACCTCTCGACGCTGCGCTGCAGCGCGCAACCGCAGTCCGACGGCAGCTACCGGCTGGCCGGACAGAAGATATTCATCTCCTACGGCGAACACGATCTCACCGAGAACATCGTCCACCTGGTGCTGGCGCGACTGCCCGACGCGCCGCCCGGAGTGAAGGGGATATCCCTGTTCGTGGTGCCGAAGTACCTGGTCAATGCCGACGGCTCGCCCGGCGCGAAGAACGACGTGCGCTGCACATCCATCGAGGAAAAGCTCGGCATTCACGCGAGCCCGACTTGCAGCATGAGCTACGGCGATTCGGGCGGCGCGGTCGGCTATCTCGTCGGCGCCCCGAACAGCGGCCTGCAGACCATGTTCATCATGATGAACGAGGCGCGCTTCGGTGTCGGACTGCAGGGCGTGGCCCTGGGCGAAGTGGCCTATCAGAAGGCGCTGGCCTATGCGCGCGAGCGGGTGCAGGGGCGCGATGCTGTGAGCGGAGCGAGTGGCATGCCCATCATCGGCCACCCCGACGTGCGGCGCATGTTGCTCACCATGCGCGCCAAGGTGATGGCGCCGCGCATGCTGGCCTATGTCGCCGGCGGCTGGTTCGATATCGCGCGCCATCATCCGGATGCCGCGGTCGCCGAGCGGCACCGGCGGCTGATCGACCTGCTGATGCCGGTGGTGAAGGCGTGGAATACGGAAATCGGCAACGAGGTCACCGACATGGCGATCCAGGTGTTCGGCGGCATGGGTTTTGTCGAGGAGACGGGCATCGCGCAGCACAAGCGCGACCTGCGCATCAGCACCATCTATGAAGGCACCACGGGCATTCAGGCGAACGACCTGATCGGGCGCAAGATTCTGCGCGAAGGCGGAGCGACGCTGCGTCTGCTGCTCGAGGACATGCGCACCGTCGCGAACGAACTCGCCGCCGCGGGCGAACTTGCCTGGCTAGGAGCGGATCTCATCGCGGACATCAGGACACTGGAGGAGACGCTCGACTGGATCCTCGCGCGCGGCAAGTCAGAATTTGCCGAAGTGCTCTCGGGGGCGGTGCCGTTCCTGCTGCAACTGGGTACGGTCTGCGGCAGCTGGCAGATGGGCCGTGCTGCGCTTGCTGCGCAGTCTGGCATCGCAGCGGGAAGGGGCGACGCCGCGTATCTGCAGGGCATAGTCGATCTGGCGCGATTCTATTTCGGTCATCAGGCGCCACAGGCGGCGGCGCTTTCCAGGGTCGTGATGCGCGGCGGGGTACAGGTCGTGGCGGCAACCGACGCGGCTTTCGGCGGTGCTTGAAAAGGCTGGGAAGGCATCCTTACCAGAGGCGCATTCCGGCCGACAGCTCTAGAACAACTCGATGTCGCCCGCCACCGGCTTGCTGACGACGCTTTCAATGTAGCTATTTTCCTGAATCGCGATCACGTTGTTGTGCAGCGAGCGCAGGCGTTTGACCCGGGCGTTTCCCGTGGCCGGGAAATACACGGCCATCCTGGGAAAGGCTTCGCCGACGTCTTCGGCCACCAGCCTCAGCCTTTCGGTCTTGATGTATTCGCGCACGAAAAAAATATTGCGCGCGCCGACGTCGGTCATATTGGCAAGAATGCGGCCGCCACCGAAGATCTTCACTTCCAGATTCTCCCGCCGCCCGCCGTTGCGCAGGATGCCGTTGATCAGATGTTCCATGGCAAAATTGCCGTAGCGTGTCCCTGCGCCGAGCCCGCTTGACTTCCACGCGTCGGACTCACCGCCGCCGGTGGCGGGGAGCATGAAATGATTCATGCCGCCGATGCCGGAAATTCTGTCCCGGATGCATGCCGCGATGCACGAGCCCAGCGTGGTCGAGACCGCTTCATCGGACTGGGTCACGTAGTATTCGCCGGGCAGGATGCGGGCCGAGTAGAACTCGTAGTTGGCGTTCCAGGTGCGCCTGATGTGCTCGAAACCTGGTAGCGCCGGAGGTAGTGGAGGTTGCATGCGGGAAAGGTGTTTTGCGAGGCGGGTGCGCTTACTGCTTGCTCGTGAACAGTTTCTCGATTTCGAGGATGGCCGCCTGTGCCTCGCGCACGGCCGGTTCGATGCAGTCGCTCGCGAGACCGGTAAGTTCCCAAGCGAGGGGATCAAATGGCGGAACATCGAGCGGGTCGAGGCTGTCCACCTCGGCCATGAGGGCGAGGATGTTGGCCAGATGAACCAGCGCCGTCTCGCGGCGATAGCGCTCGCTGCCGGCGACATCGTGGTGATGTGCGATGCATTCTTCGAGCAGCGACGGAAGCTGCCATTCCCTGGCCAGTTCCCCGCCGACGTCGCTGTGATCGAACCCCATCACCTGCCGCTCGGCCTCATGCACCGGTATTTCTTCGCCGCTGTCGAGCACCGACATCAAGGCCTGCTTCGCCTGTTCGGGCATGCGGTTGAAAATGATGAGTTCGCCGATGTCGTGCAGCAGTCCGGCGGTGAACATCGCATCCGGATCGCAGCGGCCGATCAGCCTTGCCAGGTGGCGCGCGCTCAGGGCGCAGAGCAGGCTGTGCCTCCAGAAGTTCTCCATCGAGACCAGATCGTTGGGCAGGCCTTCAAAACTGCTGGCCACCGACATCGACAGGGCGAGATTGCGAATCTGCGCCGTGCCGATGATGGAAACGGCCTTCGCCACCGTGTCAACGGCCGACGGGTGAAAGAAGGATCCTGGCTGGCCGCTTTGGCGATGTCCACCGCCGAGCTCTTTGGATCGTCGACCAGTCGGCCGATCTGGATATAGACATGCGGCAGCGTCACCAGGCCGCGGATATCCTTGACAAGTTCTTTCGCCGTGCTCATTTCGCTTTCGATGTTCTTGTAGCTTTTCGCCCCCTAGGCGAACTTTAACACCAGCGGCCGGCGAACACACGCCCTGAAGCGTGCGCAGGCAGCGATGCTTTACTGCTTCCTCGTTCGTTATGCGCCGAGCCGCGCCGCCAGTTCCTCGAAGCCTTCGACAATCAGGTCATGGGCCGGGTTGGGCGTCGGGTCGGGTGGTCCGGACGGACCCCATTCGTCGGGCCGTTTCACGAACGCGCTCTTGAAGCCGCATTCGCGCGCGGCGTTGAGGTCGAAATTGTGGCACGCGACCATCATTATTTCGGACGGGTCGAGTTGCAGCCACTTCGCCGCGGTGCGGTAGGCCTCTGGCCGGGTCTTGTAGATCCCGATCATTTCGCAGGAAATGATGGCGTCCCAGTCGAAACCGTTCCGCTTCGATACGTCGATCACCAGCGAGGTGGTCAGCAGGGTGAGGGAAGCGACGACGTACTTCCGCCGCAATCGCGCCTGCACCGCGGGAAAATCGGGCCAGGCATCCAGCTCGTGCCAGGTGCGCCAGATCGCATTCCTGTCCTCCGCGCTCAACGCGTCGAGGCGGTACTGCGCGATCACTTCGTCCAGCACCCGGCGGTGCACGTCGTCGAAATTGAAGGACGGTTGAACCTGTCCGACGATGCTCTTCAGCGAGCGGCGGCGATACTCGTTGGCGATCTCGTGCCAGTCCGCCTGCAGGCCGCGGCGCGCACCGGCAGCCGCGAACGCGCGGCTGATGCCGCCGTGCCAATCCAGAATGGTGCCGCCGGTATCGAGCGTCAATGCCTTGATGGTCATCGAGGTCCTCTTGTGTCGAAATGAATCGATCGGTGCAGCGGATGGAATCGGGCAGTCGGTTGAAGGCGAAACCAGAATTGCCGGCTGGATTGACTTCCCAGCTTACGCCTGCCTCCACGGATGCTCCAGCCTGCCTTGCTGGAAATCGCTGAGCCGCCGCCGCAGATCATCCGGGATGGGTACGGCGCGCTTGGTCTCGAAGGAGAAAACGCACAGCGTGAGCTGCGCCGCGATCCGCTTCTGCTCACCCAGATGCGCGCCCGTCGCGAGAGTGAGCGAGCTCTTGCCGATGCGCTCGACTTTAAGCGTAAAGGTGATGACTTCGCCGATCTTCGACGGGGCGACGAAATCGCACTGGATGTTGACCATGGGCAGCCCCATGCGCCGCGTGGTGATGAAATCCGCGTAGTTGACCTCCAGTGCGTGGTTGAACCAGTCTTCCACCAGCCCGTTGAACATCACGAAATAGTGGGGGTAGAAGATAATGCCGGCCGGGTCGCAGTGCGAGAAGCGCACCAGCATGTCGCTGTAGAACACGTCTTTTCTTGTCTCGGTGGTCATGGATGGTTCCATTGGGAATGAAAAAGTGCGCAGTTCGCCGTCTATTTCACGCCGCTGAGCCGTTTCACGCCGGCGACGAAACGCTGCAAGGTGTTCGAGAGCACACCGCGCGGAATCGTCACGTCGATCAGCTGAAAGCGCCCGCGTGTCGCTACCGCCTTGTCCAGCGCGGCTTTCAGCTCGGCGCGCGTGCCGACGCGCACGCCGTCCCCGCCCAGGCCGGCCGCCATTTCGGCAAAGCCCCAGTGGTCCAGGTCGTTGAACGATGACTCCGGCTGGAACGTGCGCAGCATCTCCCAGCTGGAATTGTTGAACAGCAGCACGATCGGATCCCAGCCGTAGCGCCGGCAGTTTCCCAGTTCCCAGCCTGTCATCTGGAAGGCGCCGTCGCCGACCAGTATCAGGGGCCTTTGTCCGGTGGCGGCCTGCAGGCCCAGACCTGCGGGGACGCCGTAGCCCATGGTCGCGTAGTAGCCCGGTGCCACCAATGCCGTGTGTTCGATCTCCATCGCCGTAAACAGGCAATCCCCCATGTCAGACGCTATCGGCATCTTGCCGTGCGCGGCCATCAGGTCATTGACGGCGGTGGCGATATCGGTCGGCGCGATGGTCGCATCATCGGCTTTCAGGCCATGGGGGAAAACCTGCGGCTTGACCGAATGGGTCTTCCGGCTTTCTCCTGCGCGCTCCAGCATCCTGTCGACCACTGCCGCCAGCGGCAACCGGGGGTAGCTGTGATAGCCGATGGTGACCTGGCCATCCAGCGCCTGTATGGTTTTGCGCATGTCGATCTTGGTTTCAGACACGGCGAAATTGGTGTCGCAGACGATTTCACCCAGCAGAAACAGGCCGTCTGAACCCTCCACCAGTTGTGTCACTTCCGGCAGGCCGGCGACGCCCATGTAGGTGCCTACCAGCGGTGCGTCCTGATCTGCGAGCAGTCCGCGTCCCATGAAGCTCGTGACGACGGGCAGGCCGAGGCGGCGTGCGAGCAAGGCCACCTTTTCCTCCAGCCCGAAGCGGCGAACTTCCACGCCGGCCATCATGACGGGCGACCTAGCTTGCGCGAGTCGCGCGAGTGGATCACCGGGCCGCAGGGCAGGGCCACCATGTCACGGGGAATTTCTATGTAGACGGGCTCCGAGTTGCGCAGGCAGCTGGCAAGGACGCGGGCGATATCGGCCGGCGCACGCGCGGCGTCATCCAGTTTGACTTGATCGCAGGTGATCTCGCGGAACATCTGGAATTGCGAATCCAGCGTCTTGGCCTGATGGTGCAGCAGCAGGCCGGAGCGCGCCTCGCCTTTACCCGGGCCGCCGGAGAGCACCACCAGCGGCGATTTTTCTGCGTAGGCGGCGGCCACGGCGTTGATCATGTTCAGTGCGCCGGCGCCGTAGGTGACCGCAGCCACCCCCAGTCCGATGTTGACGCGCGCCGAAGCGTCCGCCGCAAAGCCGACCCCGGGTTCGTGCGACAGGGTATAGAGGGGCAGGATTGCCGATTGCTCGATTATTCGAAAATAGGGCAGGGCGAAGTCCCCCGGTATGCCGAAAATCTGGCGGGCACCATGCGCCTTGAGGGCGTGCAGCAGGGATTCGGTGAGATTCATGGACGTCTACCCCGGTGTGTCATCGCTTGTCCGCGAAATATAGCGATCATAGCCCGTGCGATGTCCCTGGGTGTCTTCTTGCCGGTGCGGTACCAGACGCGCGCCCAGTTTACGGCACCGAGCAGCGACAGCCGGAACAGGGTCTGATCGATCGCGCGCGGGAGTTCGAGTTCGCGCACCAGTTGCCGGAACAACTGGTCGTAGCGCTCCCTGTCTTCTTTCAGCCGCCGCTGCAGGCCCTGTTCGTGAATCGAAAACAGGCCCGTGCCGGTTATCTTGTGGATGGAGTTGTCGCCGACCGCTGCTTCGATGTGCGCCGCGCACGCGAGCTCGAGTTTGCGCCACGGTTCCTTTTCCTGCCGGATGGCGTCCTCCACCCGGCTGATCAGCTGGCGAAAGCCTTCGCGGTGGACCGCGATGAACAGGTCCTCCTTCGCCGGAAAATAGTGATACACGGACCCCGGCAGCAGGCCCGCCTGTCGCGCGATATCTCGGATGGAGGTGTTGCTGTAGCCGTGCCTGACAAAAAGTTCGGCGGCGCCGAGAAGGATGTGGCTGCGGCGCTGGTCTGGCAGCAGGCTGTCGCTACCGGATGCGCCCTGGCGCGACTTGCGCGCGAGCTTGCGCGTGACGTCGCCTCGCCGCAACAACTCCTTTTGCGCGGCGGTCAGCTCGTGCGCGGCTCCGTCAGCGCCGGCTTCGAGGGCCTTCAGCCGTTTGTAGGTCGTTTCCAGGCCGTGTTTGCGCCAGATGTAGCGTACGCCGGAGGTGGAGATGGCGTAACCGAGTGCGTTCAAATCCTCCGCGGCCTTGCCCTGGCCCCGCTGCGGATGTTCACGCGCCTGCCGGATGACGGCGGCTTCAAGCGATGCGCCGCTATGCGGGGGATTGACGGTTCTTGAGCGTGTCATGTCGTCCTCAACCCCAGACTACCCCACGGCACCAGCCAGGCGCAACGCCGAATCAGCCCTTTCGCTTGTCGCTTACACGCAAGGCCAGCGCCATGGCGGAGTCGCCGGCGGCGCAACCGGTGAACAGACCGGTGCCGCCGCCGCGCAACACAAGTTCCTCGATCAGTTCGATCACGCTGCGCATGCCGGTGGGGCCCTGCGGGTGTCCCCAGATGAGCGAGCAGCCGTAGGCGTTCATTTTCTCCAGCGGAAAACCGGTTTCGCGGTTGAACACGATGTCGTTGACCGCGAACGGATTGTGCGTGGTGACCGCGCTCACGTCCTTGATGTCCAGGCCCGCTGCTTTCAGTGCCGCGCGGGCCGCCGGCACCGGCGCCATCGGCATGAATCCCTTTTCCACGCGCGCCATGCCGAAGCCGAGCAGTTCCACTTCGATGTTGCGATCGGTCGCGAATTCCTGGGCGCGCTCGCGCGTGGTCACGATCGCACCTGCGTTGCCGTCGGCCGGATGTGTCTGGCCGCCGAAGGTGACGGTGCCGTCGGGCTTGACCGGCTTGAGCTTCGCCAGCGCTTCCGGAGTGGTGTGGAAAATGCCTTCGTCCGCCGACAGCGTACCGGTCTGCCTGCGAAAGCCCGCGTCGGTGATGGGCGCGTCCACCATGTAGCGGCGCTGGAAGGCGCGGTCACTGGCGAGCGCCTGCTGGTATTGCTCGTAGCGGCGCAGCACCACCTCGTGCTGCTGCCCGGTGGTGATGCCGAAGCGCTTAGCCACGTTTTCCCCAGTCTCTATCATCGCGTTCTTGGCGTGGGGATCCTTGTTGAAATTGTCCAGCGTCCAGGATTCGGTGATGCCCTGTCCGCCGGGCGCCGTGCCGTCCGGATAGTACACAACCGGTCCGTTGGACATGCGATCGGCCGTGACCACGAGCGCGCAGGTGGCCGAGCCGTCGGCGATTTCCTGCGCCGCCATCTGCAGCGAGCGGACGCTGGTGGCGCAAGCCTGCTGCACCGTCGGGCCGGTGACGCCCTCCAGTCCGATCATGCCCGTCACCCAGGGCAGGCCGTAGAAACTGCTCGGCTGCGGATTGGTGAGTCCGAGCACGCCCAGATCGACCTTCTCCATCGGAAACTTCTTCGACTGCAGGAATGTTCTTCCTACATTGGCGGCAAGCTTCAGGCTGTGCAGGTGCGCGATCGAACCCTGCCATTTCGCGAAAGGCGTGGACCAGTAGATGCCGTAGGGGATGAATGCTTTAGCCATGATGAGTTTCCGGTTTCAATGTGGATCGGGTGAGCACCCGTTGCAAAATGAATTTTGCAACGGGCAGATGTAGGGGCGCATGCGGGGATGTATCCCCTCATGTTGAAATAGCCCCCTGGTTGCCGCGGCCGGCCTGCCATGCGGCAAAGCTGGAACCGGCCAGGGCCAGCATTTCCAGCAGCGGCGCCGGTGTCCAGTACTGCGGGTCGAGCGTGCGCCGGAATTCCAGAATGCGCTCGTAGATGGCCTTCAGGCCGACGGTGTCAGCATAGAACATCGGGCCGCCGCGATATCTGGGGAAGCCGTAACCCGAGGTGTACACCACGTCGATATCGCTCGCACGCAGCGCGACGCCTTCTTCCAGCAGGCGCGCGCCTTCGTTGATCATCGCATACAGGCAGCGCTCCTGGATTTCCGCAGTGCCGGGTTTGCGTTGTTCCACCTTGAGGCGCTTGCCTTCCGCCCACAGCAATTCCACCACCTCGGGGTCGGGGATGCGTTTTCGCGCGCTGTCGTAGCGGTAATAGCCGCGGCCGGCTTTCTGCCCGAGCCAGCCGCGCTCGTTCAGCATGGTGTCCGGCCGGTAGAACGTTGGGTCATCGGGCAGCAGATGCTTGCGTTCCAGTCTCGTCAGGTAGCCGATGTCCACGCCGGCCATGTCGAACACCGCGAGGATGCCCATGGCCATGCCGAATTGCTCCAACGCGCCGTCGACTTGCTCCGGCGTGGCGCCTTCGAGCAGGCAGTGCTCCGCTTCACGGGCATAGGGGTCCATCATGCGGTTGCCGATGAAGCCGTAGCACACTTTCGCCACAACGCCGGTCTTCTTGATCTGCTTCGCCGTTTCGAGGGCGGTGACGAGCACGTCGGGCGCAGTGCGCTTGGCGTGCACGATTTCGAGCAGGGGCATCACGTTGGCCGGGCTGAAAAAATGCAGGCCGACCACGTCTTCCGGACGTTTGGTGACGGCCGCGATCTCGTCGATGTCGAGAGTGGAGGTGTTCGTGCCGATGATTGCACCCTTGCGCACGACGGCGTCGAGCTTGGCGAATATCTCCTTTTTCAGGGCCATGTTTTCGTACACGGCCTCGATCACCAGGTCGGCCTCGCCCAGTGCGGCGTAGTCCAGGCTCGGAGTCAGCAATTTCATGCGCTGCTCCATTTGTTCAGGTTTGAGGCTGCCGCGCGCGACCGAGCGCTCGTAGTTCTTTCGCACCGTGGCCATGCCTTTGTCCAGGGCGGCCTGCGTGGCATCGACTATGGTTACCGGAACTCCGGCATTGGCGTAACACATCGAGATGCCGCCTCCCATCGTGCCCGCGCCGACGATGCCCAGGCGGGTCACGGGCCGGGGCTTCACTTCGGCGGACAATCCGGGAATCCTGCGCACTTCGCGCTCGGCGAAGAACAGGTGGCGCAGGGCACGCGCTTCGGTTGCGGGGACCAGTCTGTCCGAGATCGCGGACTCCGCCTTCAAGCCCTGGTCGAAAGGCAGTTTCACCGCCGCCTCGATGGCGTCCAGCAGTGCCAGCGGCGACTGGCGGTTGCGCATGGTTTTGGCGACCTGGGCGCGTTTCGTCTCGAACAGTTCGGCCGCGTTCTCGGCTCCAAGTACCGCCTGGTCGCGCGTGCGCCGGGGTCCGGCGCCGCGGGCTGCGAGTTCGCGCGCGAAGGCGAGCGCACCCTCGGCCACGTCGCCGCTGACCACGGCGTCGGCAAGGCCCAGTTCGCGCGCTTTGGCGGCGGGCATGGGCTTGGAGGACAGGATCAGGTCGATCGCGGCCTCCAGCGGGATCAATCGCGGCAGGCGCTGCGTGCCGCCTGCGCCCGGAATGATGCCCAGCGTGAGTTCGGGCAGGCCGAAGCGTGCGCCGTCGTGCGCGACGCGGTAATGGCAGGCGAGGGCGATCTCCATGCCGCCGCCCAAGGCTGTGCCGTGCACGGCCGCAACCACCGGGCAGGGGCTGTCTTCGATTGCGGCAAGGACTTCGTAGTAGCCGGGAGGCGCTATGCCGGTGTCGAATTCCTTGATGTCGGCGCCGGCAACGAACGTTCTTCCTTTGCAGCCGAGCACGATGGCCTTTACGCCCTGCCGTGTTCGAAGCTGTTCGAACGCCTGTTTCAATCCGGCGCGGACCTTCTGATCCATGGCGTTGACCGGCGGGCTGTCGATGCTCACCAATGCGATGTCGCCCGACATCGAAACGCTTACAACTTCGGCCATTTTCCTGGCTCCTGTACGTGAGGGTTGAAGGTGTGGCCGCGGCGGTAGCGGCAGCCACCGAATCCTGAGTCCGGCTGAGGATGAAGAGTAACCAGCTTGGACTAACGTGTCAAACGACCGCCCAATAAGGCACTAAAGCCGGTTTCCGCGGTAACGGGCAGTGCCGGCGGAAGTCGCGCCATCGGGCACGGCGGGGGCGTTTGCCTGGCGCACATTTGGCGGCTAGACTGGCGCCGCGCGCGCCTGAAGCAGTCGCGGCTTGCGGAAGCAGGTGTTGGACCCTCCGTTCTTCAAA
>JAPLRD010000206.1:0-9563 GCA_026399375.1 Pseudomonadota bacterium | reverse complement strand
CCTGGTCGCCGGCGGCGGCATCGGCGGCCTGGCACTGGCGTACGTTCTCGCGCTGGACGGACACCGGGTCACGGTGCTGGAGCAGTCTGCGGCCTTCGGCGAAATCGGCGCCGGCATCCAGCTCGGACCGAACATTTTCAAGATGTTCGACTACCTGGGCCTGACCGAGGCAGTCAGCGCGGTGAGTTTCTTTCCCGCCGGCCTGTGCATGAACGATGTGCGCAGCGGCGAGCGCGTGGTGCGCGTGCCGCTGGCGGAGACGGTGCGTGCGGCCTACGGTTTTCCCTATGGCGTGATCTACCGCGCCGACTTGCATCGCATTTTTCTCGAGGCGTGCCGGGCGTTGGCCAATGTGACGCTGCGCACCGGCGCCAAAGTGGATGGCTATTCCCAGTCGGGCAACGGCGTGCGCGTCACCCTGTCGGACGGTGAAACCTTGCAAGGATCGGCGCTGGTCGGCGCCGACGGCCTGTGGAGCCGGATTCGCGAGTCGGTGGTCGGCGACGGCAAGCCGCGGGTCTCTGGCCACATCGCCTACCGCGCGGTGCTCGAGCGCGACGAGGTTCCCGCCCATCTATGGAGCGACGACGTCATCCTCTGGGGCGGGGAAAAGACCCATCTGGTGCACTATCCCTTGCGTCGCGGCGAACTGTTCAATCTCGTCGCCGTGTTCCACAGCAACAAGTACGACGAAGGCTGGAACACCTTCGGCGACACGCAGGAGTTGAAGGAGCGCTTTGCCCAGGCCTGCCCCCGGGTCAGGGAACTCCTCGGCAAGATCGAGACGTGGAAAATGTGGGTGTTGTGCGATCGCGAGCCGGTGCAGAACTGGACCGACGGTCGGGTTACGCTCCTGGGCGACGCGGCGCACCCGATGCTGCAGTACCTGGCGCAGGGCGCCGGCCAGGCGATCGAAGACGCGGTGGTGTTGCGGGAGGCGCTGCGGTTTGCCGGAGACGACGTGGCGCAGGCGTTGCAGAAGTACCAGCAGGCGCGCTATCTGCGCACCGGCCGGGTGCAACTGACGGCGCGCTTCTACGGCGACATCTACCACGCCTCGGGCGTGCAGCGCGAATTGCGCAACCGGATGTTCCAGAGCGGCAAGGAATCGGCGGGATTTGCGGGTTTGAAATGGATGTACGACGGAATCGATCCGGCGACGGTGATTTCCGGGTAGAACACGAATTGCATTGAGGAGATGATCATGACCCCTGCAACATCCGCCAAGCCCGCACCGCCGGAGCCTTCACGGCCGGAGCGCAAGGCCTTCTACGACGCGATCAGCGCTTACAGCATGCATCCGTTGTGGGAGGTGCTGCATTCCCTGGTGCCGCAGGAGCCGGCGACGAACTGTGTCCCCTGTCTGTGGAAATACAACGAAGTTCGCCCGCACCTGATGCGCGCTTGCGAACTCATTACGGCGGAGGAGGCCGTGCGCCGCGTCCTGATCCTGGAAAATCCGGCCTTGCGCGGGCAGTCGGCTGTGACGCAGTCTTTGTTTGCCGGTCTGCAGGTGATCCTGCCGGGTGAGATCGCTCCCAGCCACCGCCATACCCAGAGCGCGCTGCGCTTCATCGTCGAGGGTACGGGGGCGTACACCGCGGTCGACGGCGAGCGCACCGCCATGCGGCCGGGAGATTTCATCATCACACCGAGCTGGACCTGGCACGACCACGGCAGCGCGGCGCAGACGCCAGTGGTCTGGCTCGACGGGCTCGACATTCCGATGATACGGTTTTTCGACGCGGGTTTTGCCCAGACCGACGTGAATCGGTCGCAGGCCGTCGTGCGCACCGAAGGCACCAGTTTTGCGCGCTATGGCAACAACATGGCGCCGGTACGGCACGATGCGCCTTTCGGCGCGACGTCTCCGATTTTCAGTTACCCCTACGAGCGCAGCCGGGAAGCTCTGTCTGCTCTGGAGCGGGGAGGGCCCGTGGATCCGTGGGACGGGGTCAAGCTGCGCTATATCAATCCGCTGACCGGCGGCTATCCCATGCCGACCATGGCGACGTTCATGCAAAGCCTGCCCGCCGGTTTCGACGGCAAACCCTATCGGCAGACGGACGGCGCGGTATTCAGCGTGGTCGAGGGCCGCGGATCCGTGTCGGTGGAACGCGGCGACGGGAAATGGAATTTCGACTTTTCTGCACGCGACCATTTCGTGATTCCGTCATGGCACACGGCGCGCTTCAAGTCTGAGCAGGGCTGCGTGCTGTTCAGTTTCTCCGATCGGCCGGTGCACCAGGCGCTGGGCATCCATGCCGAGGAGCGGATGGTCGCTGGCTAGCCTTCGTCCAGGCCGAACCGCTTGACGAAACCTTCCGCGTCGAGCGCGGGGCCGCGGTAATCGCCCTGCATGTAGTCGCAACCCAGCGCTTTCAGCTTGTCAGCGGCGGCTTCGTCCGCGACGCGCACCGCGACCACTTCGAGTTCCAGGCCGTGCGCGAGTTCGATCATGGCTTTCAGGATGTGTTCGGACTTGGGCGCGCCGGCGAGATTGCGCGCCAGCGTAACGTCGATCTTGATTTCCTGGAACGAGAGGGGCGCAAGCCAGAATAGCGACGAGAGCGCCAGGCCGGGATCGTCGATGGACAGTTTCACCCCGATTTCCTTCAGCCGTGCCAGCGTTTCCTGGGCTGCAGGTTCGGCCACCAGCACCGAAGTTTCGCCCACCTCGATGATGAGGCGGCCGGGGCGCAGACCCCAGGTGCCCAGCGCGCGCGCGATGACGTCCGGCAGCTCCGTGTGCAGCAGCGCGCGCCCGGGGACGTTGACGCCGATGCGCAGATCCAGTCCGGCGCTGTAACGGAATTCAGAGCAGTTGCGCAGCGCGCGGTTCAGTATCGAGGACAGCATGTCGGTAACGCGTCCCGCAGACTCCGCAGCCGCGAACGCGTCGTCGGCGGGGATCGGCTCCCTTGCCTGGCCGTGCCAGCACAGCACGCTTTCGACGCCCATGATCTGGCCCAGGCGAAGGTCGTACTGCGGCTGATACGCGATTTCGAGTGCGTCGTCGGACACCGCGGTGCGCAGCCGGTTTTCATACAGCAGCCGCGACGCCTCCGGATTTTCCTGCTCCTCTGCATAAACGGCGGCATGGCTGGTCTCGCCGCGTGCCACGGCGCATGCGCTTTTCGCCCGCTGCAGCAAGGAATCGGCGTCGTCGCCATGCGCCGGGTGCATCGCGATTCCGATGGAGGGGCGCGCATAAATTTCGTCTTCCCCAATCCAGAAGGGATTGCCCAGGGCGCGCAGTGACTTTTCCGCGGCGAGCAGGGCCACCGCTGGTCCGTCCACGGGCGAGAGTACGCAGGCGAAATCATCGCGGCCGAGGTCGCCGAGCAGATCGCCGGGGCGCAGCACTTCGGCGCGCAATGCTGCTGCAATCCGGTTTCGCACGGCATCGCCGACATGATAGCCCCAGGTGGCATCGATCTGGCCGACTACGCCGCACTCGATCAAGAGCAGCGCCAGATTCTGGCCGTCGGCGCAGCGCTCGTCCATGCTCGCGCGCAGCGCCCCGGCGAAGGCGAGGTTGCCCAATACGGGGAAAGTGGGCGGCGCTTCAGCGGACTCGTCGGAGCCCGGTTCGCTCACAGGAACAACTCTCGCGGGTTGATTTTCACCGTGTCGTATTCCAGCGTGCGCTGGATGCGGTAGGGTTCGCCGGGCTTGACCTTGGGTTCCTTCATCAGGTCGAGCATTTTGTACGGAATCACCGGGTTGCCGCGGGCGTCTTTCACTACCATGATCCGCGGTTGCAGCCTGCGAACCAGGTTCTGTGCGATCACGACCGCGACTTCGCCGCTGTTGAGTTCGACCACGCTTCCCACGGGAAAGACGCCGACGCATTGTATGAACTGCTCCACCAGCGCCGGATGAAACTGCTTCCCGCGCCCCTTGTAGATGATGTTGAGCGCGTTCGACGGAGACATGTTCTCCCCGAACGGCGGCGGCGCCGTGAGGGTGTCGAAGGAATCGACGATTCCGGCGATCAGTCCGAAAAGGGCGATTCCGCCGCCGCGAAGTCCGCGCGGATACCCGCTGCCGTCGAAGCGCTCGTGATGCAGCGACGCAAGGCCGGGCAGCTCGGGGGGCAGGCCGGGCGTGTTGCTGAGTATTTCCACCGAGTGGTCGACGTGGGTGCGGTAGAGCTCGACTTGCGCCGCATTCATCGGGCCCTGGGTCGCGAGTTCAGTCGGCAATTTGAGCTTGCCAACGTCCTGGAGCAATCCCAGCATGCCGAGGATTTCCAGCCGTTCCGGCGGCAGTTGCAGGAAGCGTCCGAATATGGTCATCATGACCGATACTTCGGCGGCGCGGCTGAGCGTCGCGCCGCTCTTTTCCTGCAGCTTGATCAGCAGCGCCATCGCGTCCGGATTGCGAACGACGCTGTCGGTGATCTGTGCTGCGGCTTGCTGCGAGTGGGCGCTGTCGATCGTGTTGCCGACTTCGACGGCGCGGGACAGTTCCTCCACCACCACCGTCGTCTTGGTATAGGCGCTCTGCGCCCTGGGCAGTTCGACCTCTACGCTCGCGGCTTCCTTGTAGATTGTGGTGCCGCGGATTTTCGCAAGCTCTTCCGCGTTGGCTTTGGCAATTTCGGCCAGGTCTTCTTTTTCAGGGTCGACGAAGACGTGCTTGCAGTACTTCTTCAGCACGTCGATCTGCTTCTCGGTTTTCAGGACGAAGCCCTGAAACACGAAAGGGGTCTCGGTCCAAGGACGGTCCAGTTTCGTCACGTACATCCCGAAACTGAGTTCCTCCACGGAAATTTCTCTAAGTGCCAAGCTCTCTTGCCCGAATGTCAAAGCGGGATGCCGGGCATTCCGCAACGTGCGGATTGGCCCAGGCGCATCGCCGCCCTGGTTTGCCGACGGTTACCGGATTCTCGCGAAGACCGGCCCCCAATTGTACCGCCAACGCGCGCAAGGGGCGCGGCGTCCGTTCCAGTTTCACCCCGCTGCTCTTGCGGTTTTTCTGTCGCCCGGTTCTGCGGGCCTGTGTGCTGAAACAATCTGCAGCAGGTGGCGGAAAACCTTGGGCGCGCCCGCCACGATGCGCCCGCTGTCCAGATAGCCACTGTCGCCGTCGAAATCGCCCACCAGTCCGCCCGACTCCTGGATCAGCAGGCTGCCCGCTGCCATGTCCCAGGGCGAGAGCCCCATTTCCCAGAAGCCGTCCAGCCTGCCCGCGGCGACGTAAGCGAGGTCCAGCGCGGCGGCCCCGGCGCGGCGCACGCCCACGGTCTGTGCCATGACTTTGCGCAGCGTGGTGACGTATTCGTTCATGTGCTTGAAGTCGCGAAAGGGGAAGCCCGTGCCGATGAGGGAATCTTCGAGTTGCGTGCGCTTTGAAACGCGCATGCGCCTGTCATTTAGATAGGCGCCGTGACCCCGGGTGGCGGTGAACAGTTCGTTGCGTCCCGGGTCGTACACCACCGCCTGGGTCATCGCGCCCTTGTGCTGCAGCCCGATCGACACGCAATATTGCGGAAAGCCGTGAATGAAATTGGTGGTTCCGTCCAGCGGGTCGATGATCCAGACATAGTCTGACTTGCCTTGCGCTCCGGACTCCTCTGCTAGAATCGCATGATCCGGAAAGGCTTTCAGCAGGATCTGTATCACCGCCAGTTCCGCCGCCTGGTCCACTTCCGTGACGAAATCATTGTGGCGTTTGGTCGATACGGTGAGGGCGTCGATGTCCTGCGCCGCGCGATTGATGATGGTGCCGGCACGCCGCGCGGCCTTCACCGCGATATTGAGCATGGGATGCATGTGATGTGGGGTCTTTTTGCTATGCGGCTTGCGCCGAAGGCTGGATTTTAATATGAGCGCGGATCTGCTGTCGCACATTCGTATCGTGCTGTCGCACACTTCCCACCCGGGCAACATCGGGGCGACGGCGCGTGCGATGAAGACCATGGGCATAGCCTCGCTCTATCTGATCAACCCGAAAAAGTTTCCCGATGCCGAAGCGGACGCCAGGGCAAGCGGCGCGGTCGATGTCCTGCGCCGCGCGCGCGTCTGTAACAGCCTGAACGAGGCCTTGCAGGGAACAGTGCACGCGCTGGCGGTGAGCGCGCGCCGGCGCGAACTCGCCTATGCATCGACCGACGCGCGCAGCGCGGCGCAGGCGCTGGTGGCGGCGGCGCGAGAGGGTGAAGTCGCCATCGTATTCGGCACCGAAATGTCCGGACTGACCAACGAGGAAATACTGCAGTGCAGGGCGGCGGCGCATATTCCGGCGGATCCGGTATGTTCTTCGCTCAACCTGGCCGCCGCGGTGCAGGTGATGGCGTACGAAGCGCGTATAGCGGCGTTGGGCGCTACGGAGGCGCCGCCGGGCGAATCGCCATCGGCGCGGCACGAAGACGTCGAGAATTTCTACACGCATCTGGAGCAGAGCCTGCTTGCCAGCGGCTTCCTGGACCCGGCGAATCCCAAACGCCTGCTGCCCCGTCTGCGGCGCATGTTCGGCCGTATCCGGATGGAACAGGAAGAGGTCAATATACTGAGGGGCATGCTGAATTCTTTCAGGAAATAGTAGACTAATTTAGTACGGATTAGTATAGTAATGACCCTATCAGGCACAGGGTTCGGTGCCGGAGTGAATTATGTTCAAGAGCATCCGAGAAGATATCGCCAGCGTGTTCGATCGCGACCCGGCCGCGCGCTCGACATGGGAAGTCATTACCTGCTATCCGGGGTTTCATGCGCTGCGCTTCCATCGCCTCGCCCATGCACTGTGGAATATGAAGCTGCGTTGGCTTGGCCGGTGGGTCTCGAATATGGGCCGCTGGATGACAGGCATTGAAATCCACCCGGGCGCGACCATAGGCCGGCGCTTCTTTATCGACCACGGAATGGGCGTGGTTATCGGCGAGACCGCAGAGATCGGCGATGACGTGACGCTGTATCACGGGGTTACCCTGGGCGGAACTTCCTGGAACAAGGGCAAGCGCCATCCCACGCTTCAGAACGGAGTCGTGATTGGCGCCGGCGCCAAAGTGCTCGGGCCCATCATCGTAGGCGAAGGGGCAAAGATCGGTTCCAATGCGGTGGTGGTGAAAGACGTCCCGCCCGGAGCCTCGGCAGTGGGAATCCCCGCCCGCATTATCATGGGGGACAAGGACAAGTCGCGGGAGGAAAAGGCCGCCAAGCTCGGGTTTTCGGCCTATGCGGTCACGTCGAAGGCCGAGGACGACCCCTTGGCCAAGGCGCTGCAGGGCTTGCTGGACCATTCGGTGGAGCAGGACCACCGCCTGGAACAGTTGCAGCGCGAAATTGAAGGCATGAAAGTGCGTGCCGAAGACGACCGTGCAGTCACAGACCGCTTCAGTCCGGGCCGGTTGCGCCAAGTGGCAGATAAATAGTTGACTTAAACGCTCGGGTTTGATTATACTTGAGCATATTGATCAAGTATTTTTCAGGAGACGAATATGAGACTGACGACCAAAGGCAGATTTGCGGTGACCGCCATGCTGGACCTGGCTCTGCGGCACAAGGCCTCGCCGGTGACCCTTGCGGGCATAGGCGTGCGCCAGAGCATTTCCCTGTCCTATCTGGAGCAATTGTTCGGCAAACTGCGCCGGCACTCGCTGGTGGAGAGCGTTCGCGGACCAGGCGGCGGCTACCTGCTTGCACGCACGGCGGATAAGATCTCCGTGGCGGATATCATCCTCGCCGTGGACGAACCTCTGGACGCCACCCAATGCGGCGGAATGGAAAACTGCCAGGAAGACAAGCGCTGCATGACGCATAATTTGTGGGCCACTCTGAACGAGAAGTTGTACGATTACCTCAATTCCGTGACGTTGCAGGACCTGGTGACCGAGCAACTGGCGAAAGAGGGCAGCGTGGCCGTGGTCATGGACCGCCGTCCCGTGATTACGCGCAAAGTCGTGTCTCTGCCGGCCTGAGTCAAGCCAACCTACATACATACAACATACGATCGAAGATAGAAGAGTCACATGAAACAACCTATTTACCTGGATTATTCGGCGACCACGCCGGTGGATCCGCGCGTTGCGGCCAAGATGATTCCTTATCTGACCGAGAAATTCGGCAATCCGGCCAGCCGTTCGCACGCCTTCGGTTGGGAAGCAGAGCAGGCGGTGGAGGAAGCGCGGGCGCACGTGGCGGCATTGATCAACGCCGATCCCAAGGAAATCGTGTGGACGTCGGGAGCGACGGAAGGCGACAACCTGGCGATCAAGGGTGCGGCCCATTTCTACCAGGGCAAGGGCAAGCACATCATCACGGTCAAGACGGAGCACAAGGCTGTGCTCGATACCGTGCGCGAACTCGAGCGCCAGGGATTTGAAGCGACTTACCTCAGTCCGGAGCCCAGCGGCCTGATCGATCTGGAAAAGTTGAAGGCGGCGATACGCCCCGATACCATCCTCGTGTCGGTCATGATGGTCAACAACGAGATCGGCGTGATCCAGGACATCGCCGCCATCGGCGAGATCTGCCGCCCGAAGGGCATCATTTTCCATTGCGACGCGGTGCAGGCGGCGGGCAAGGTCGAAATCGACGTGCAGAAGCTAAAGGTGGACCTGCTGACATTGACCGCGCACAAAGTCTACGGGCCCAAAGGCATAGGCGCGCAGTACGTGCGCAGGAAACCGCGCGTGCGCATCGAACCGCAGATTCACGGCGGCGGACACGAGCGCGGCATGCGCTCGGGCACGCTTCCAACGCACCAGATAGTCGGCATGGGCGAGGCGTTCCGCATCGCGCGGCTGGAAATGGCGGGCGAAAACGAGCGCATCCGCGGCTTGCGCGACCGCTTGTGGAAGGGCTTGAGCGAAATTGAGGAAGTGCACCTCAACGGCGATCTCGAGCAGCGCATCCCCGGTAATCTCAACGTCAGCTTCAACTTCGTCGAAGGCGAATCGCTGATCATGGGGATCAAGGAAATCGCCGTGTCCTCCGGTTCGGCCTGCACCTCGGCCAGCCTGGAGCCGTCCTACGTACTGCGCGCCCTGGGGCGCTCGGACGAACTCGCACACTCGTCCATTCGCTTCACCATTGGCCGCTTCAACACCACCGAGGAGATCGATTTCACCATCGACCTGCTCAAACGCCAGATCGGCAAGTTGCGCGCGCTCTCGCCCTTGTGGGACATGTTCAAGGAAGGCGTGGATCTGAGCACCGTGCAGTGGGCAGCGCACTGATAGTGGCAAGGTAAATAGTCAAGGTAGTCAAGGAGTCCAAAATGGCATATAGCGACAAAGTACTGGATCACTACGAAAATCCGCGCAATGTAGGCAGCTTCGAGAAGGGCGATGACGCCGTCGGAACCGGCATGGTCGGCGCGCCCGCGTGCGGCGACGTGATGAAACTGCAGATCCGCGTAGGCAAGGACGGCGTGATTCAGGACGCCCGCTTCAAGACCTACGGCTGCGGCTCGGCGATCGCGTCTTCATCGCTGGTCACCGAGTGGGTGAAGGGCAAGACCCTGGATCAGGCGATGGACATCAAGAATACGCAGATCGCAGAGGAATTGGCGCTGCCGCCGGTAAAGATTCACTGCTCCATCCTGGCCGAGGATGC
>JAPLRD010000064.1 GCA_026399375.1 Pseudomonadota bacterium | reverse complement strand
GGTTTACAAAAGAGCCGAACCTGAACTGGCTTTTTGGTTTGGATCCGATCCGGACAAACTCGAAGCAGGCAATTTTCTACAAAAGCGCGTACATAGCGCCATCCCTCTACTTACGAACCTTGTTGGATTGCTCGCCTGATCATGCCGAACCAACTCGATGACCTGCTAAAGCACCCGCTTGAGCAAGCGCCGGCCGGATACTTTTCCAGGATTCGCATCATCCCTGACCTATTTTCTGACGAAGTCCTCAATGTAGGCGTTGGGGTCATTGGTGCCGACGGCCGGCGCCATGCGCGTGTGATTACCGCGCCAGGGCGTCTGGAATGTTTGTACGGCGATGCGGCAGACAACCTAGTCGAATTGGCGCAGTTGGGGGCCAGGGCGTTCCAGGATGATGTTGCGCAGCCCTCACCCAATATCGCCCTCAGCGAACCGCGGCCCTTCTACAACATGGACCCGGAAACGGCACTCGCAACATTCTTTCGTGATCAGGTTACGGTCGCTATTGCGCAACGCCAATCTGCCGAGCGCCCTGAACCCGTTAAAACCGAGCAATTGCGCGCGAAAGTGTATCAACTGCTTCGTATCAAAGGCGAGTTCATGAACGTAGATGGCTTGATTCCCCAGTCGCCGCTGACCATAGTGCAGACCGAGAAAGGACCACGCACCGTCAGGATCCCATTGCAATCGATCAGCGCCGCCGCGGGACTGGAGTCAGCTGATTATTCGGGGCCCAGTATTCGCGTGCACCTGCTCGATACGCTGCTCGATATTGAGTACGCGGCAGAAGCACGTGGATTCCGGAAGCTCGGTTTATTTATCGCGCGCCCGGCACGAGAAATGCCCGAGAAGAAGATGCTGGAGATTGACAATGCCATTGACCATGTCGTGTGGCGTGCGCCCCGGCACTGCCGGGTCGAGGTCGAGCGGGACCTCGATGTATTGACCGACAAGATTCTTGATTGGGCCGATCTGAAGGCGGCGTAGCCAGCACCCTCTCCCATTCGACCGCAGCCGACTCAAGCCCGCCACCGAGCGGGCTTTGTTTCGCCCTAAAAAGAAAGCATGCTTGTGTTTCGTTTTATTATGTGTAAGAATGCTTTCGCTGCAACACGATTCCCCAAACAACCCCTAGGAGCCAACCATGTCCTTCGAAGCCATCCCGAACTTGCTTGCCGATATGCTGCAAGAGCAAAAGAACACCACCGAAGCCATCACCAAACTGATGGAGACCCTCGCCGGCCTGCGCACCAAATTCGATGGCGCCGCCAAGGCAGCCAAGACCGTCATCGCCACGGCCGCTGCACCCACCGCAGACGTCCCGGCGGCAACCACCCTGCCGATAGAAGCCCCGGCCGCCGCACCCGCGGCGGCCCAGGCGAGCACGGCACAGCTTGATTACAAGGCTGACATCGCCCCCACTTTCGCCAAGCTGCTCTCGGCCAAGGGCGCCCCCGCCGTCGTTGCGGTGCTCTCCACGTTCGGCGTCAAGAAAGGGATCGAACTCGCCCCGGCGCAGTTGCCCGCGGCGCTTGCCTCTGCGCTGGCTGCCCTGGACGCGTAGCCATGGGCCGTCACGCCAAAGACATGTCCCCCTCCGGCGCCGATCGCTGGGTAAATTGCGCGGGTTCCGTTCCGCTCTCGGCAGGCCTGCACGATGAGACTTCGCGCTACGCCGCCGAGGGGTCCTGCGCCCATGAGGTGGCGGCGTTGAGCCTCACGCAGAACACGCCGGCTGCCGTATGCATTGGGCGTGTGTTCTACGACATCCCGGTCACGGCGCAGATGACCGAGCACGTCGAATTCTACGTCCAGGCGGTGCGCGATCACCTGACGCACCCAAGCGATGATCTGCACATCGAAGTCGAAGTGCCGATCACGCCGATCACCGGTGAGGCTGACGCCGTGGGTACTGCCGACGCCGTGGTGCTCTCGTACGTCAATCAGGAAATCACCGTTATTGATCTCAAATATGGTCGCGGTCTGCGCGTGGAGGCCGAGCAAAACCTGCAACTCATCATCTATGCGCTGGCGATGCTCGAGTTGTACGGCGCCATCGTCGAGTGGAGGACCGTGCGTCTGGTGATCGTCCAGCCCCGCGCGGGCGTCGTCAGAGAATGGAGCATCACGGTCGAAGAGTTGGGCACTTACGCCAAAACAATCAGTCTTGCCGCCGAGCGCGTGCGTCAAGCCCAGCGCGAGGGCGCGGCCGACTACCTCAACCCGGGCGAGAAACAGTGCCAGTGGTGCCGCGCCAAAGCCACCTGCCCGGCGCTCACCGCTCAGGTGCTGGCAGACGTTCCCGAAGTCCCCGTGGTCACCGTCACCACCGAGATCGCGCACCTGCTACCGCGCATCGATCTGATCGAAATATGGTGCAAGGCACTGCGCGTCGAGGCCACGCGGCGCCTAGTGGCAGGCATCCCCGTACCCGGCTTCAAGCTGATTGAGGGCAAGAAAGGCCACCGCGCCTGGGAAAAGGACGCCCTCGTCGAGGCCTTGCTCAAATCCATGCGCTTGAAGCAGGCGCAGATGTACCAGTTCAAGCTGATCTCTCCGACCCAGGCCGAGAAGTTGCTCAAGGATCAGCCTAAGCGCTGGGCCACGTTGCAAGCGCACATCACCCAGAAGCCAGGCGACCCAGACCTTGTCCCGGTCTCCGACCGGCACCCAGCACTTACGCGCGTCGTCAGTAGTTCCGAGTTTCAACCCATCACCACCTAACCTGAAAGGAAATCACCATGTCGATCCATACGCTCAAGAACGTGCGCCTGTCCTTCCCGCAACTGTTTCAACCGCAAGTGCAGCAGGACGGGAAAAAGACTTTCGGCGCGAGTTTCCTCTTTCCGGCCACGCATCCGGCCAAAGCCGAGATTACCGCCGCGATGAAAGCGGTTGCGCAGAACAAGTGGGGTAACAAGGCCGATGCCGAACTCAATGCGCTCATCGCTGGTGGCCGCGTTTGCCTGCGCGATGGCGCCACCAAGGCCTATGACGGCTATCAGAACAACTGGTTCGTATCGGCGAGCAGCAAGACGCGGCCGCAGGTGATCGACAAGGACACCTCGCCCCTGGACGAGTCCAGTGGTCGTCCATATGGCGGCTGCTTCGTTGTGACCAGCATCGAAGTC
>JAPLRD010000366.1 GCA_026399375.1 Pseudomonadota bacterium | reverse complement strand
GTGGATGGATGGCGCCAAATGAAGCGCGGGCCGGAGAAAACCTGCGCCCCGCTGCAGGCGGCGATTCCCCCTACCTGCAGCAGCAGAATTATTCGCTTGCGGCACTGGCGAAGCGCGATACCAAGGCAGATCCGTTTGCGACCGGGCCAAAGCCCGAACCGGCAGCGCCAGAAGTTCCAGTCCCGGCGCCCGCTCCAGCGGCGGCAAATGATGGGAAGGCGGTCCTTGAGGCTGCCGCCCTGCTCGCCGACATCTTCATCAAGGGGCTGGAAGATGCGCCGGCCTGAGGCCGTTACGTGCATCGCCGAGTGTGCCCCGGGGAAGCGCGTGCGCGCGATCATCCCGCATGACATCTACGAGCTGCCGCTGCCGCCCGAACTTGAGCCGGTGGTGCAGCCGCATCCGCTGGAAGCTGTGGCGATGCAACTCATGGAGCGCGATGCGCAGACCCGCGCGATCGTGACCGAGGTCGTGGCGGCGCTCCTGGGTGACGCTGTTAGCGCAATCAAGTCCGCGCTTTCTGGTGTAGGGCAGAACCAGGACAAAGTACTGGAAGCCGTGCAACAGGTCGCCAAGACGCTGGATTCGCCGGTTAAACCGGTCTACGACAAGCAAGGGAAACTCGTTGGCGCGCGTCGCGTCGCAAAATTAGGAGACTGAAAGATGCAATTCACGCCGATCAAGGATTTCTATTCTGATGAGTTTCAAAGCCAGTATTGCGCCGGGCTCAGCTACACGGTGAGGCCGGAAGATCAAAAGCTCGCCGATCTCGTTCCTATATGGATCGCGGAGGGCAAGGTCAAGCTCGGAGTGCCGGAAGCCGTGCTTGCTGAAGCTAAGGTTGCCGGTTCCGGAAAGACCACATAGGAGAACACCATGCCCGTAACCCACCCCACGCTTGTTCGCACCGGCGTTGCCGATTTCGTTTGTACTCAGATCAACGAAGGCACGCCCCCGGGCAAACTCATTATGCAGACGGCCGCTGCCGTCACTGTCGCAACGCTCACCTTCGCGAATCCGGCATTTGGCGGTGCTGTGGCTGGCGTCTCGACCGCCAACGCAATTGCATCGGACACCAGCGCGGTCGGCGGGGTCATAGCCAAAGCCGAACTGCGAAATGCCGCGGGCACGCCGAAGGTACTCTGCTCGGTAACGATCACGGGCGGAGGCGGCGACATCCAGCTCTCTAGCGTGACGGTCTCAGCCGGCCAGACCGTCTCCATGTCGTCCCTCACCTATAGCGCGACGCCCTAGAGCATGCTGACGCTCGCAGCAGCAGACACCTTGGCGGGGGTGGCCCAGACCGCGTCCAAGGTGACCTGCACGATTATGGGCATGGAGCTTGCCGCCGGTGCCGAGGCGTACAAGTGCTTGGACCAGAGACAACTGGCTGCGGTTGCGGCGACGATCTATACCGTGCCCGCCAGCACGCAGGCGTTTGTGCGCAGCATTGCTGTCATCAACACCGATACGGCGAACACGCAGACGTTTCAATTGTTCCGGGGTGGCACGGCGGCGGCAAACGCCATCACGCCGATCATCACCTTGGCTGCGGGCGGGGCTGCTTACTATGAAGATGGCCGGGGCTGGACCATGTTCGACAATCTTGGCCAGCTCCTGCAGCGCGCGGCACTGAGCCCGATACTCTCAGCGGTGCTCGTTGCCGACACCGCGAACCAGGTGTCTACGACCGAGGCGATCGTGAGTCCGGTGTTGACGGTGCCTGCCAACTTTTGCAATGTTGGCACGACATTTGAATTCAAACTGGCATTCTCTGCGGCGCAGGGCGCGGTCGCACAAACCACCCCCGGCGTCTTGTTCCAGATCCGGTGGGGCGGCCTTGCTGGTGTGGTGCTCGCTTCGGTGGGCACGATCACGCCCTCGACACTGCTTGCGGCGCTCCCAGG
>JAPLRD010000411.1:543-1894 GCA_026399375.1 Pseudomonadota bacterium | reverse complement strand
TGAACCGCGGTGCCAAACACCAGGGCGGTCGCCGCCATGCCAATGCTGCTGCTTATACGCTTCATTGTCTCCTCCTCAGGATAAATGTTCAGTTGCGGTACATCGATTCTATAAGTTCTGCATATTTCTGGCTGACAAACTTGCGCTTGAGCTTCATCGTCGGGGTCAGTTCCTCGTCCTCGGCGCCTAGCTTGTTCTCCAGCAGGCGGAATTTCTTCACCTGTTCGACCCGGGCGAACTGCCGGTTCACCCGCTCCACTTCCGACTCTATCAGCTTCTGCACATCGGCGGCGCGGCACAGGCTGGTGTAGTTCGAGAACGGAATGTCGTGGTCCTGGGCGAATTTCTCGACGTTGTCCTGATCGATCATGATCAGACAGACCAGGAAGGGCCGCTTGTCGCCTATCACCACTGCGTCGGTGATGTAGGGCGAGAACTTGAGCTGGTTTTCGATCTCCGAGGGGGTGATGTTCTTCCCGCCGGCGGTGATGATGATGTCCTTCAGCCGGTCGGAAATCTTGAAATAACCGTCGGCGTCGACCAGGCCTACATCGCCGGTATGTAGCCAACCTTCCACGTCCACGGTTTCCGCGGTTTTTTCGGGCTGGTTCAGGTAACCCATGAACACGTTTTCACCGCGGATCAGCAGTTCACCCTCGGGCGACAGCGCGACCTCGTTGAAGGCCGCCGCCGTGCCTATCATTCCCGGCTTGATCCGCTCGCTAGGCATGGCGGTGCCCGAACCGGAGGATTCCGTCTGCCCCCAGACCTCGAGCATGGGCACGCCCAGCGCCATGTACCAGCGCACCAGATCGGGCGAGATGGTGCCCGAACCGGAGGATTCCGTCTGCCCCCAGACCTCCAGCATGGGCACGCCCAGAGCCATGTACCAGCGCACCAGATCGGGCGAGATCGGCGCCGCGCCGGTAAAGAGGCGCCGGCTGCGATGGATGCCGATCAGCTTGCGCACGTTATCGAGCACCAGCACCCGCGCGAGCCAGTGGAAAAAGCGCAGGCCGCCGCCGACCGTTTCGCCCGCTTCGAGGCGCTTCACCACTTTCATGCCGACGCCGATGGCGAGCCGGTAGGCCCATTTCTCGAACGCGGTGCCCTCGGACAGCGCGATGGTGACGGCCGAATAGAATTTCTCCCAGATGCGCGGCACGGCGCCGAATACGGTGGGCGCGATCTCGCGCACGTTCTCCGGTATGGTTTCCGGATTCTCGACGAAGTTGAGCTTGGTCCCGGTGTAAAGACTCAGGTAGGCGCCGAGTATGCGCTCGGCGACATGGCACAAGGGCAGGAAGCACATGCGCTCGTCCGTTTCGTCCTGCGGGAAAATCGCGTTCAG
>JAPLRD010000411.1:0-461 GCA_026399375.1 Pseudomonadota bacterium | reverse complement strand
GTGTAGATGAGAATAGCCAGGTCTTCGCCCTTGCGCGAGGTGAGCCGCTCGCGCCATTCGGCCTTGGCCGCCGCCGCGCCCAGGCGCGCGCGCCGCTCTCGGCCGAGCTCGCGCAGCTTCGCCAGACTCAGCACCTGCGCATCGTCCAGATCGCGCAGCCCTTCCATGTCCCAGACGATGATCCGGCGCAGCAGCGGCAGGCGTTCGCGGCATTCCAGCGCCTTGTCGAGCTGTTCCTCGTCCTCGACGAAGAGATAGACCGATGCCGAATCCTGCATCAGATACTCGACCTGCGCCACGGCATCGGTCGGATAGATGCCCGAACTGACGCCACCGGCGCACAGCACGGCGTAGTCTGCGTACGTCCACTCGCGCCGGGTGTTGGCCAGAATCGACGACGTGTGCCCCGGCTCGAAGCCCAGTGCCGCCAGGCCCATCGCGATCTTGCGGACATGATCGCC
>JAPLRD010000284.1 GCA_026399375.1 Pseudomonadota bacterium | reverse complement strand
GCGGCCCCGGTGTAAATGGAACCGCGAGCACCGGGGGCGGTGGCGGCGGGTCACATCTCGGGTCTGGTGGAAGTGGTGGAAGTGGCATCGTAATAATCCGATACAAATTCCAATGATTACGCCCTCGATTATTCCGCAGCACATCGGGACACCTTCGCGGCCAAACTGACAACACATACACGAATGCCGCATTTCAAACGCCCGCTGATTGCGGGCTTTTTTATGGAGAGAGCGATGACGGATGAAGAACTGCAGATAAACGGGCCGGGCGGCACAGGATTCAAATTCAAGGGTGAACGGACGCTAGACGTGATTCTCGTGCTCCTGCTGTCCGCGTTCTTTGGTTTTCTGGTGCGTGACAGCGACAGTAAGGCCGAGAGCCGGGATTTGAAGACCCACCAGGCACTTGAGCGCCTGCACGAGGCCGTGCATAAGAGCGAGGAGGCACAAAAAACCATGATCTACGTGCTCGCACTCCCGGCCGACGAACGGGAAAAGCTGAACCTGTTGAAACCGAAACAACTGGAGGAGATGAGCCGATGATCACGCTCGCGGACTATTTCGGTGAATGGTACGCATGCCCCGACGCGACCGAGACGCGGCGCGACAACGCGGAGCGTTTGCTCGACGCTTGCGGCGACCTGGAATTGCAGGCACGTAACGACGGCGTAGTGTTCCCGATCAACCCGGCCACCAACTCGGAGGTGTCGGGCGCGACCTACGGCGGGTTTCGGCCCATGTCCTGCACGCAGGGCGCTCTGCACTCAAGCCACAAGGAAGCGCTGGCTGTCGACAGATACGACCCCGATGGGGAGATCGACTCCTGGTGCATGAACAACCTCGTGCAGCTCGAAAGATGCGGAATCTATATCGAGCATCCAGATTCGACCCCCGGCTGGAGCCATTGGACGATCAAGTCGCCCGGATCGGGCAACCGGGTGTTCAGACCATAAACGGAGGTGAAGATGTTTCCACTTAAACCCGCTGCATGGATCGGCCTGGCAGGCATGGCGCTGATTGCGGCGCTTGGCATCGCGCTCAAGGTTCAAACGAGCCGCCTCGACGCGGTCAAGGCCGAGTACGCCGCCTTCACCGCCAAGGTCGAGGCGATTGGGGAGCAAGCTGCGAAAGCGGCCAAGGCACGCGAATTGGAAGACCTGGCAACCAAGAAAAGGGCAGATGATGAAAACGCTAAGACGAAACGCGACCTTGCTGGTGTGTACGATGCTTACCGCAGCCTGCGCGCACAACGTGCCGGTGGAAGTCTCTTGCCCACCGCCCCGGCCGGTGCCGCAAGTGCTGGCCGCGCCTGCTTCGACCGCGCCTCCCTTGATCGCGGATTGGCAAACGCTGATGGACTCCTACAGGAAGGCGCTATCGGAATCCTTCAGCGCGGCGATCAGGCCATAGTTGATCTGAACACGGCGAAGGGCTGGGCCCGCTAGACGATGTTCGAAACACATGCTTTCCGACCTGGCCTTACCCACCCACCTACTTCGGATCTTACTCCGGCTTTAATCCGGCATCCTTCACAACCTTAGACCACTTCTCCATCTCCGATACCATAAACGCCGCCGTTTGCTCAAGTGTTGTACCGATGAAATTGGTCCCGAGACTGGCAATCTTGGCTTGTACATCTGGCAAGTTCATCGCTCGATTGATCTCCGAATTAAGCTTTGCCGCGACATCTTTTGGTATGCCGGCCGGACCGATAACTGCAAACCACTCGGCAGCCTCGAAGTCTGGGAAGCCCGACTCAATGAGCGTAGGCACGTCAGGAAGCGCAGGTTCGCGCTTGGTGCTGGTGACAGCCAGAGCGCGAATCCTACCCGACTTCACATATGGGGTTACGGTCAGCATCTGACTGACGATCATGGGTATCTGGCCACCGAGAAGGTCGTTCAGAGACGGTCCGCCGCCCTTGTAAGGAACGTGCTCAATGTTGACGTTTGTCGCAAGTTTGAACATTTCGCCAGTGAGATGGTTTGAACTGCCGTTCCCCGCCGACCCAAACGTCAGTTTGCCTGGGCTCTCTCTTGCCAAAGTGATTAGTTCTTTGATTGTCTTGGCAGGTGAGGATGGGTGAACGCAAATGACATTTGCTGCATTTACCAAAAGATTTATCGGCGTGAAGTCTTTGATTGGATCGAATGGTACCTTTCTGTACAAAACTGGATGTACCACATGAGCGCTAGTAATTATTCCAACCGTATACCCATCCGCCTTAGATCTTGCTATCGCATCCGCGCCCAGCATGCCGGTTGCGCCGGGCTTGTTCTCAACTACTACCGGAACCCCCAGGTTTTCACTCAACTTTTGGCCAAGGATACGACCGACTGCGTCGGTGGTTCCTCCCGGTGGAAACGATATGATCAAGCGTATGGGCTTTGAAGGAAACGTTTGTGCTGGCGAATCAATAGGCGACATCCCGAAGATGATCAGGCAAGCGGCAAAGAAAATGTCGGGCATAACTCTTGCCAAAGAAAATGGTCTTAAAGTTTCTTTGGGGACTGTTCTTAGTTCAGTGCGGTAATTAATTGCGATTGGTTTCATCGGTCTACCTCCTATTGAAATATTTTTCCAGCGTTCTGCTTCATGGGGCGCACAGCATCAGTTCCTCTATTGCTATTAGTACTTTCATAAAGACTGATCTTCTGTTGCGCTGGTCACTCCACGACAATTAGCGCATGTCATTTGGCTTATACGCCTCCCCCCGCCGATGTTCGTGCGCAGGTTAAACTCAATATCTTGAAAGTTCCAATAGGCAGAACTGGTACTAGACAATGGAATTTAATGGCATTAGACTACCTCACAATTTAAGCCGTGTCTATTCGTGTGCTACACCTAGAGCAGATGAACATTCGCGGCTGCGAAAGCGTTTGAAAGCAGAAAGGCCCAAGCGTCATTGATCAGCAGCATTCAAATTCGGAGGTATCGTAATGAACGATATGAAGTACAACGATGTGCTGTACGAAGAGTGCGATGGAGTGGCAACGATCACGGTCAACCGTAGTGACCGGCTTAATGCCTATCGATTGGGAACGTACGAGGAAGTCACGCACGCAATCCATCGTGCCGGATGGAATAGGGAGGTAGGCGCTATTGTGCTTACCGGCGCAGGTACAAAAGCCTTCGGCATTGGCGGTGATGCCGCAGAAAAGAAATCCGAACGCGCCGGCTGGGGCACGATTGGTGTCCCGGTCGAAATGCTGCACGCTGCAATCCGTGATGTTCCAAAGCCAGTGATCGCAAAAGTGCGCGGATATGCAATCGGCGGAGGAAACGTAATCTGCACGTTATGCGACCTTACCATCGCCGCTGAGAGCGCCGTTTTTGGCCAGGTGGGGCCGAAAATGGGTTCGGTCGACCCTGGGTTTGGGACCGCTTATCTGGCGCGTGTCATAGGTGAAAAGAAAGCGCGGGAAATGTGGTACCTCTGCCGTCGATATACTGCGCGGGAAGCCCTGGCGATGGGATTAGTAAATGCCGTGGTGCCGGATGATGAACTCGACGCTGAAGTCGCGAGGTGGTGCGCGGAAATCTACGAGCGCAGCCCAACCGCGATCGCAATCGCAAAGAGATCTTTCAACGCGGACACCGAGAGCATACGCGGTGCCTCCAATCTCGGGTTTAACGCCGTGGCGCTCTACTACCAAACGGACGAGGCAAAGGAAGCGAATGCGGCATTCCGAGAAAAGCGCAAACCGAATTTTCGACCGAAGGCGGTCAAATGAATCACGCTGAAATGTCGCAATAGACGATAAGTCTGAAGACCCTGCGTTCAGCGAGACGTTAGACACGGTTACGCGAAGTTTAAGAGTGGAGGACATTTAGGGTGGAATTCGAGCTTACGCCAGACCAGGAATTGATGAGCGAAACGGTGCGTCGGCTAGTAGAGCGCAGCATCAAACCGTTGATCGATAGGCATGATCCGAACCGGACGTTGCCCAAGGAAATATTTCTCCTAATTTTCGAAAAGCTTGCTGAGCTTGGCCTCACGGCAGCCCGACTTCCGGAAGCGGCGGGTGGTTCCGGCATCAAGATGCTGGATTACGGAATCATGTTTGAACAGATTCCCGCCGCAATTGCATTGTCCTTGGTGGCGCACGAAGTGTCCGTCGCGCGTATGTTCGCTGATTGTAATCACGAGCAGCGAAGGCGTTTTCTCCCGGATCTGATCTCGGGGCGAACGATCGCCTGTACTGGTTCGACTGAGCCGGACACTGGATCGGATCCGCGCGGGGTCACTACGCGGCTTAGCCGAAAAGGGGACTCGCTGGTGCTCAACGGTCGCAAGATGTGGATAACAAACGTCTCCGCTTGCGATTTGATGTTGGTCACATGCCTGGATTGCCGGAAGGGTGAAACTGGCAGCAGGGTAGTGAAGATAGTGGTGGAACGGGCGCATTCCCCGTTCGAAGCCAAGGAAATTGACACTATCGGCTTGCGCCAGGGGATGCTCGGGGAGGCGGTATTTGACGATTGCCGTGTCTCCGAAGAAAACCTCATTGAATCCGAGCGTGGTGGAACCGAGGTGCTCAAGTCCAGTTGGGCGATCAACCGGCCGCTGTTTGGCTTGATGGCAGTTGGCATGGCGCAACGTGCATATGACATTGCAGTCGAATACGCCGGGATGCGTAAGCAATTCGGCAAGCCCATAGCGGCTCACCAGTTGGTCCAAAAAAACCTCTCTGACATTGTCACTGCGATTACTAGCAGCCGATTGCTCTGTTACTACGCTCTCTCGCAGGTCGATCAAGGCAAACCAGCCGATGGCGCCGCCGCCATGGCCAAGCGGTACGCCCAAAACGCATGTCAGGAAGCGGTCTGGCAGTCGATGAATGTCCTCGGAGCGATGGGGTTGTCCACCGAGGCAAGAGTCGAAGCGCTGTATCGCGACATCCGGATGATACCCATACCGGACGGTACCAACGAGATACTAGCGCTCATACATGGCCGGGAGTTGACTGGTATGGCGGCTTTTCGGGGAACTGAAAAATCGCTCATTTAAGTCAAATCGCGGTCATGCTCCGATGCCAAATACGAGACTATCGATTGGCGCGACGCTGCCCGTGTTCCAGGCTCAAATGCGTTGGTCAAATATGTCAGAAAAGTCATTTCAAATAGGGAAAAGCAGAAAAATGGACCTGAAACTTAGCGACAAAGTTGTATTTATTACTGGTAGCGGCGGTGGTCTCGGCCAAAAATTCGCGCTCGATTTTGCCGCAGAAGGTGCCAAGGTGATTGTCAATGACATCAACGCCAGGGGCATTGAGCAGACAGTTGACCTCATCAAGCAAGCAGGCGGGCAAGCAATGCCGGGGTTGTGCGACATTACCGCTCTAGCAGCTGTGAAAGACGCAGTCAAGAAGGCCGAAACCGCCTATGGACGCATCGATATACTCATCAATAACGCGGCGGTACAGTTTGCCCAGGTACCTTTCATTGAGACCAGGCCAGAAGACTGTGATCGGGAGATTCAAGTCAGTCTTTATGGAACGCTACATTGCTCGCGTGCGGTGCTGCCCGGGATGATTGAGCGAAAATTTGGCAAGATTATTAACATTGTCACTGATGCTGCCCGAGCAGGTCAGGAGCGAGAGGTAAATTATTCTTCGGCTAAAGGCGGTGTTATTTCGTTCACGAAATCGATTGCGCGTGAAGTGGGCCAGCACAACATTAATGTCAACGCAATATCGCCAGCAGCGACAAATTCGCCGATGAGAGCAGAGGCGTTGCGCAGGCTCCAGGAAAAGATCGGAGAACAAAAGCTGCAGGAACGGGAAGAGAAGATCAGGCGCGTTTATCCGATGCGACGGATCGGTGAGCCGGAGGATGTCAGCAATACAGTGCTCTTCCTTGCATCAGATCTCTCCCGCCACATTACCGGACAGGTGCTCAGTGTAAATGGCGGTTTCATTATGCCTGGGTAAAATTGCATGTTTTGGTCTTAAGGGGATCACGCCATGATGCGCGGAGTACAAAGGACACTGGCAGTATTTGAATGTTTTGACTCGAAGCATACAAGCCGCTCACTGCAGGAAATCGTAAACGCGCTGAAGCTGCCGAAGTCCACAACTTTTCGCATCGTAGCAAGTTTAGTGGAAGCGGGGTATTTGGTGCGTCTTCCGGACCAGGATTACTGCTTGTCTTTTAAATTTGTCAGGTTAGGCGGCCTAGTAGGTAGCACTCTAAATATTCGTGCAATAGCTCGACCGGTCATGGAACGGCTCGCGAAGATCTGCAATGAAACCGTGACGCTCAACACAGTAAGTGAAAATCAGCGTATTTGTCTGGACGTGGTAGATACTCCAAGCGCATTGATGAGCGTATCCAAGCCGGGGGAGCATTTGCCTTTGGTAGAAGGCTCTACCGCAAAGATGCTGATTGCGTGGCTACCTGCAGCAGATCAGCGCATCGCGATAGCAGCTGCTGCGAAACTCCGAAAACTCAAGCGATCAGAGTTTGCAGCGGAGATCGCGCGGATACACGAGCAAGGATATGCGGTCACACACGGGGAGCGGGTACGTGGGCTGACCGCGGTATCTGCACCTATCCAGGACCTTGAGAGGGAAGGGCACTATTGTCTAACAATCACTGGTCCTCAAGTACGCATGCAGTCGCAGGTCAAGAATCTTATAAGAATGGTGATTGAAGCTGCGGCGGACATATCGCGGCAACTCGGAGCGCAGAGTTGAAATGCGTTTCGCCTTTTGTGGTGACTGTGATGGTAGTTGAGGCGACGCAGGATGAATATTGCGCCGATCATATGACAGCGAGGCAGAGCAAGTGTGGCAAACAGGCCTACGGTGAGCATTGCATTGGCTCGGCGATGGCTCAAGACCCCTTCGAGAAAGATGGATCATTTGAAATACATGGCAGGAGGCTCGCTTGGCTGAACTGATTACACGGAAAGAAAATGCAATCGGCTGGGTTATCTTTTCCAATCCGACGAAATTTAATGCGCTTACCTATGACATGTGGACAGCATTGCCAGGGGTGATTGCGACGTATGACGCCGATCCGGAGGTGCGATTGATCGCGTTCACCGGCGACGGAGAGAAATCGTTTGTCTCGGGTTCCGACATTTCACAATTCGAGACTTCGCGCGGTGATGCTAGCGGGCAGGCCACCTACGAGCAGGCGGTAGTAGCCGCCCTCGAAGCGCCGCGCTTGTGCGGCAAACCGACGCTTGCCAAGATAAGAGGCGTCTGCATGGGTGGAGGAATGGGGCTTGCAGCAGCATGCGATGTCCGCATTGCGGCCATGAATGCCACCTTCTGCATGCCGGCTTCACGCCGGGGGTTGGGATATAATTTTCCCGGCATACAGCGACTAGTACATCTTATTGGCGCGGCGCATGCATCCGACATCTTTTTTTCGGCGCGCAAGTTTGTTGCGGCGGAAGCGTTGGCAATGGGATTTGTCAATCGAGTCGTGGATGCTGCTGATCTCGACCGTGAGTTCATGGAATACTGCACTCTGATCTCAGAGAATGCCCCGCTGACCATAGCCGCGGCGAAGTTCTCGATAAGCCAGTCAATATTGGAAGTCGGCAAGCGTGATCTCGGGCAGATTGCTCGCAAGATTAGTAGCTGCTTTACCAGTGCAGATTATCAGGAAGGCCAGAGAGCATTTCTTGAGAAGCGCAAGCCCAACTTTCAAGGTAGATGAATGGCGACGCACGCAGAAGCAGATCGGGCAGCATCCGGATTCTTCGGATTACAGCTTCAGCGGGCGAATCGGCGTATGCCGTAGCGGAGAATCTTCGCGGATCTCATTGTTGAGATCACGTTCGACGTCCCTAATCCAACAGATCAGAAGCAGTCTGTCGCAGGCGCACGGGGAGCAGTACTGGACAAACGCTAGCCTATTGAGTAATCTACCTTCAAGAAATGCCATTCATCAGCACGAGTTCCAATGAGTGGAACATAGAAAACGAGTGATTCCGGTTCGTCTTGTTACTGCTAGGGATGCATATCCACTTAATAGCCGATTTGAAGTAGTGAGGAGACGAGCATGCTCACAATGCGATTGTTGCTTACGTCGATCTTTCTGGTGTTTGTTGCTGCATGCACGCCTGTGCAGGCGCAGGGCAAGTACCCGCAAAAAGCCGGCGCGCATCATCGTGCCTTTCCCTCTTGACCAAGCGACTGACATCTCCGCCCGATGGTTGGCAGAGGAGCTGAGCAAGCTTTGGGCTCGGAAGGTGACTATTGATAACCGCGGTGTCGGGGCAGGTATTCCGGGCGCGCTCGCCGGCTGCATTGCGCGGAGCGAAAGAGTGGGGCGATTTCGTGCAAGCCGAGACCGAGAAGTTGGGAGAAATTTCGCGCAAAGAAAATGGCAAGGTGGAGTGAATATCGATGAGCTGCAGTACACACTATTCAGGGCCGGATTCTCAATCAAGCGCGTGTTTCTCGGTTCTTCGTTTGCTGTTCAGGCTGTGGCAATAAGCGTAACCAGATGAACAACAACACTCAACAGATCGCGAATTTCGTCGCGGGACTGCACCGTCGAAGTTTGCCGCCCGAAGTGAGCAACGCGGCGCGCCTTTGTCTTGCGGATTGGCTCGGTGTAGCTATGGGCGCTTTGGGGGAGCCGGCCGGGCGTGCTGTGTACGATGCATGTGCCGGCACCATCGGACGCGGGCGCTCGACCTTACTGGCGGGGGGAAGGGCCGACGCGCTCACTGCGGCCTTATGCAATGGCACACTCGCGCACTGCCTCGACTTCGACGATACGTACGTCAAGGCCAATACGCACACCAGCGGGCCCGTTTGGGCTGCGACGCTGGCACTTGGAGAGGAACTGGGTGCTAGTGAACAGGATATGCTGCACGCGTTCGTGGCCGGATTCGAAGCTTCGGCACGGGCAGGTTATGGCCTAGGCGAGGCGATCACCGCGCGCGGATGGCATTGCACTGGCATCTTCGGACGAATCGGCGCGGCTGCAGCTGCTGCGGCTCTGTTCCGGCTGGATACGGAGAAGACGCTCAACGCGCTTGGTGCTGCGGCAACCCAGGCAGCCGGACTGACCGTGTCCTTCGGCACTATGGCAAAACCCTTTCATGCCGGCAAGGCTGCAATGGATGGCGTACTTGCGGCGCAACTCGCAAAGAACGGCTTTGAAGCCGCACAAAATGTCCTCGAACCGGGCGGTGGACTTGATCGCGCGCTGATCCAGGACGGCAGTGTGCGGATTTGCCCGGCAGATTTTTCGGGCTGGGAGATCCTACAGAATAGCTTCAAGCCGTATGCCGCGTGCCATTTGACGCATCCGGCGATCGAAGCCGCCAGGGCGGCGCGCTCGGCTTCGCCCGGAATTACCTCGGTGCGGAACATCAGCGTCGAAGTCGGTGAGCTGGCGATGCAGGTCACGGGAGGCAAGAGCGGCGAGCCCCTTACATCGCTCGAGGCCAAGTTCGACCTGAAATATGTCGTCGCCCTCGCTCTGCACGGTCGCAGCCTGTCTGCAGCGGACTTTCGCTCGCCACTGCGCGTTGAGCCCGACGTGATCGCGACCGCGCGACGGGTGCGCGTGGCGGCAGGCAGCGGACTCGGTTATGCCTCAGCCCGTCTATTTGCGGAATTGGATGGGGCCCAGCCGCTGCGGGTTGAGATTCCGGTCGCGAAGGGGCACCCTGGTAATCCTATCGGTTGGGACGACATGCAGGAAAAGTTTTTCGGTCTGGTAGATCCTGACAAGCATTCACTGCTGGATCGCGTGCGCAGCTTCGGTACGTCGTCCACAAGCGGGCTGATGCAGGCTGCGGCGGCATCAGCTTCGGTTAGTTGATCTGCTTGGCTATGGTGCAATGCCGGCGGCGGCTTTCTCGAAGCGTGTGGGCGGGAGGTTAAGAGGCAGTCTCGGCACGGGTTGGCCGACCTCGTATCGGGAGAGCGCGTAAGCATGTATGCAACAAGCAATGTCGGTGGCGGAAAAATGCGATTGTTCCAACGGACTGGCAACGTAGGCCCGATGGTGACGTTGTGCAGTATGGTGGTCGAGGCTGGATTTGATCGCATTTTGTCGGAATCGTTTAATTTCGTGTATTAGCAACCATTCACAGGGAGTCAAAGCATGGATTTCATCACAATCAAAACCGAGCAAGATGGTGGAGCGTTTGTCATTACGTTGAATCGGCCTGACCGTCGCAATGCAGTCAGTGTGCAAGCGATGGATGAATTGATTGCGGCAGCAAGAATTGCGGAAAGCGATTCAAGCGTTTTCGGTGTAATCATCACAGGCGGCGATCAGTTTTTTTCCGCTGGTGCCGATTTGAATGACGCACTTGCAATTAGTTCAAGCAGCGAAGGGGTCGAATATTTCAACCGCTGGCATCGACTGACGACAACATTGGAGGGCTTGGCCAAGCCCGTCCTCGCCGCCATTGAAGGATTTTGCGTTACCGGGGGGTGCGAACTGGTGCTGGCCTGTGACATCCGCGTAGCCGGAGAGGGATCTACGTTCGGAATCACCAGTTCCAAGATTGGTACCGTGCCGGGAGCTGGTGGAACGCAGCGGCTGCCACGCGTGGTCGGAGCGGCAAAAGCGCTTGAGATCCTGTTTTCGGCAGACACGATTGACGCGGCCGAGGCGTATCGAATCGGCCTCATAAACCGGCTTGTCCCCAAGGGCGGTTCACTCGCCGAGGCGAAGTCCATGGTCGCCGTCTACACGCAGCGTGCTCCGCTAAGCTTGGCGTGGAACAAACGCGCTGTGTACACAGGATTGCAAATGGACCTCAAGTCGGGACTCGAACTGGAGAGCTTCTTGGTAACTGCAATTTATGGGACAAGCGACCGCAAAGAGGGCATTTCAGCATTTCTAGAGAAGCGCAAAGCGACATTCACTGGAAAATGATTTCGTAAGGATGCTGCTCCCGTCACTACGTTCTCTGGGCATGTCCCTGGGAACGTAGAACTAACGTTATCGCCGCCAATTCGGCAATAAGCTTTCGCAGTGCGCTACATTGCGAGCCTACACTCTATGCTTTCAGCCAGCCGTTCCTGATCAGTTCCGCCCGATCTGGCTTCCTAGGGTTTGTGATCGGGGCGCCAATAATAGGTGTTGTAGCGGAGAGACGCAGCGGCGACCCGAGCAACTCCCACTTGATGCCGGCTTGGTCAGTCCTATATACGATGAGTTCGCGCGCTAGAGTCTGGGGATGTTTGGTAACTTCGGCAACCGTTTGTACCGGAACGCAGGCTAGGCCGCGCCGTGCAAATGCTGCAACGACGGCGTCGCGGTCCATTCCTGGAGCCTCGCGCAAAATCTCGTCCAGGCCTGCGGTGCCTCGCTGCGTGTCGACCAGGACGTAGCCATCGCGACAGCGAATTGTTTCACCCTCCGGAGGGTGTTGTTTCGAGACGCCATTCCAAGTGGTTTGGGTAAGCCAAGCGCCGGCGTCTTGCATCGATATATCGAGAAAAGCGCCTGTGCCGGTGGTGTCACGCTGTTCGATCGCGGCCAGTATCGCAAGAAGCCCGAACTGCCCACCGCAAATGTCGGCGATTGAGATGCCTGCTTTGAGCGGCATACCGCGATAGCGTGTCGCATCAACAATTCCAGACATGGCTTGAACGACAGTGTCGAACGCAGGCTTCCCCGCGTAGGCAGAGTCAGCGCCAAATCCGCAGATGGCGCTGTAGACCAGGCTTGGATTGATGCGGGCAAGCGCCTGCGGAGAAAACCCCAGCCGCGCGAGCGAGCCGGGTTTGAGATTTTCCACCAACACATCAGCACCCGCTACGAGATCGCGTAAGAACTGGCGCCCATCCTCACTGCGAAGGTCGACGGAAAGGCTTTGCTTGCCGCTGTTGCTCATCATAAAGAAGAGACTCATGCCATTTCGGTGCGGCGACCAGGTTCGCGCAGTTTCACCTCCCGGGGACTCGACCTTAATGACTTCCGCGCCTAGCATAGCGAGCTGGCGGCCAACAAGAGGTGCCGTGGTGAACTGTCCGATTTCAATGACGCGAATTCCCGCGAGTGGAAGACGCATGCTGTGGGCGTCGCCAGCTGCCGCCGGCATCATGCTTGATATGGTCGCCGCGTGAACAAGTGTGCGCACCGGTTCTCTATCCGCGTCTGGAGCAGGAATGCATTCGCGATCAAGCCTGGACCAGTTGCGAGTGCCAAGTACGGAGCCGAGCAGGGTGACCATTCGTCCGGATGCAGGATCGTGGGTTTTGATTATTCGACGCCGGTGCAGGAGATTAATCTGATTTGGCAAATCTCCGACTTGGACGATCTCCCCGCATGCTAGGCCGGCGTCGCTGAATTTGTTGATGCAGTCGGTAACCGTTCGGGCCTGGACCCAGGTTGCGACAAAACCATCAACCTCAGTACGGCGCACCACTCTCTCCTTTATGACCGCAAAACGCGTGTCACCCTTCAGATCGGGGCGTTCGATGATGTCGCAGATCTTCTGCCAGTGCGCGTCGGAGGTTGAGCAGAGAAATACCCAACCATCGGTCGCCGCGTAGGCATTCCACGGGACGCCCATGGCGTGACCGTTGCCGAGCCGGCTTGTTGGTCCGCCGCCAAAGTAGCCGGGTAGGAACGTGGTCAGCGAATTGACCGCGACGTCATAGAGGGCCATGTCGACGCTCTGGGCAAGTCCCTGAGTGCGCCAGACACGCCATGCCGCCAATGCCGAAGTAGCTGCATATATTGCTGTGGAAAGCTCCGCTACCGGAATGCCGATCTGCACTGGTGGCCCGTCGACCAGTCCAGTCGTATCCATAATTCCGCACAAGGCCTGAATCATTGCATCCGAAAGTGCCTGACGAGCGAGCGGGCCGGTTGCGCCTGTGGCAGAGATGTCACAGAACACCGGGCGCTTCATGCAGCGCTGCAACATCTCACTATCGATCTTTTCAGTGTCGTCAGACGAGAGCAGTACTATGCCTGCGCTGTCGATGATCTCGCTTGCGAACGTATGATCAACCTGTTGTGAGAGGTCGCAACAGACGCTGTATTTGCCGTAGCAGAACGGCGTCTTGAGCGCACTTCTTCCATGCAGCTTTGTGCTGTGCGGCTCGATCATGATCACGGTTGCACCAAGCTCTGCGAGGAGCGCGCCGCAGGCGCTCACACCTAGACGCCCTCCCAGTTCTATGACTATCACCCCGCGGAGTGGGGAACTGGAAGTTGGGAGAGAGTCTGCGGGTGTCTGCGCAGGGGTAGTGTTTTGCCTTTCTTGAGTAGACTTGAGCGTCATGTTCTTAAAGCGCGGGCGAGGACTCGCGCCGGTGCACCGTCGCAATCAGCGATATTGAGCGGACAGAACATGAATTCGGCTCGTTTGCCGACCAAAGACCCAAGATTTGTGACCTGCTCGGCGATCAGTACGCCAGCGGCAAGCAATATCCGGTGAATCGGCCCGGTGAAGCCCGCGGGCCGTTGGTCGAGCGCAATATCCGGCGTCGGCATGTCCACCGCCACAAGTTTGACCTTCTGTTCGACTAACCACTCCGCTGCCGCAACAGAAAGCGAAGGATGCCGGTCATAATCCGGCGTCGCCACCTTCGTCGCCGCGCCGGTGTCAAGAGCCAGAATGTCACCGGAATTGAGCACGGGGCGCATGCTCTCCAAATCCGCCGGTTCGATCAGGCCGTACGGCTGCTTGTCGATCCGCCAGACCACTCCCGGCCCCATCAGGCGCGCCAGCGGGATGTCCTGAAACGCCGGACCGTCGTTGAAGAAATGCCGTGGTGAGTCCACATGCGTTCCGGTGTGCACGACCATCTGCATCTCGGTGATATTCAGTGGTCGGTCTGGAATGGAGGCGATGCGGCTGAAGCGTGGCGGCGGGAACAAGGCGATGCGCGGAACCGAAGGCGACAGAGGCCACGTAAGATCGATCCACTCGCCGTCGGGCACGCATGGTCTTGGTGCCGGCAAATCCATCCAGCCGCGCCAGCCGTTTCCGGGTATGGTCTTGCCGCTATCACACATCCTGCGTTCCCCGTTTCATCCGTGTAACAATGCGCTCATGGCATCCACGTTGCGCGCCTCGGGCAGCAAGCGGATCGTCTGCAACAGATTGTCCGCCTGTGCGGCGCTGAGCATCCCGGCGACATTTTCGCGGAACTTCGCTTCGAGTTCGGCCGCACTGAGGGGATCCTGTGGATCGCCCTTGGGAAACAGTACGGTCTCCTGAAATGAGGCGCCGCTCTTCAAGGTGATGGTGACGCGTGCGGGAAATTTGTCCGGATAGAGCTTGTTGAGCTCGGCATCGGCAATCACTTCGGTCTTGGCAAGTACGTCGCGCAGCAGGGGATCGTCGATGCGCGCCGGCAGGAACTGCGCCTGGTTGAGCTTGCCGTCGATCGCCGCAATCGCGATGCAGTAGGGCACCGACACGCGCGCCGCCATGACCGTGGCTACGTCTTTGTTGGAAAAGTGCGTCTTGACCGTGTTGTATGTCTCGTTGGTGATGCGTGCGATCTGCGTGGGGTCGATGCCATGCTTTTGTACGATCGCCAGCGTGGCCTGGATCGGAGAATGGCTCGCCAGTATGGAGGGAAAATACTTGAAGCCATTCTGCAGTATCTCCCAGCTCGTGCCCAGGCCCTCGACGAGCTTCTCCGGTTTGGGCTGGGTGGAAAAGGCGTTGAGATAGCCTTTGGGATGCTCGAAGATGGCGGGCGGGCTGGTCGCCCCGAGCCGCGCCAGCTGCGCCGACAGTATGCCGTTGAAGCAGGCCTTGCCCGGGTGAATGCTCTTGGTCATGTCGCCTGATTCGAAGAAGGTGTTGAGCCCCGCCGCCTGGGTGCCGGCGAGGCCCAGGGTGCGCTGCGTGGCGTCGGCGTCAAGGCCGAACGCCTTCGCCGCGACCGCGGCGGCGCCGAAGGTGCCGTTGGTCGCGGTCGAGTGCCAGTAACGGTAATGCGTGGGCATCACCGCCATGCCGACGCGCACCGCCACTTCGTAGCCTGCCACCAGCGCGAGGATGAGTTCGCGTCCGGAAAGGCGTTCGGTCTGCGCCAGCGCGAGCGCAGGGGGAACCACCACTGAACCGGTGTGTATCAGCGCGCGCTTGTGCGTATCGTCGTTGTCGGCGGCATTGACAAGGATGCCATTGGCGAAGGCAGCGAACGCGGGTTGCGCCCTCATCCCCGCAGCACCGATGATCGATGCGCCCTCGTCACTGGCATATAGTTTCGCCAAATCCAGCGCCAGGCTCGACTTCGCCGGGTCTTCGGCCCAGGCGCTGATGGCGCAGCCCACCGTGTCGACGATGATGCGGCAGGCCTGCTCCACTACAGCGGGCGGCAGATCCTCGTAACGCAGGCCAGCGACAAATTCAGCGAGAGTACGGGTTTCATTCATGATTGATCCATTTCCTGTCGGAAGTCGAAGAAGGCATTGCAGTTCACGTACGGGATCGGCACCCACCTTTCGCTGATTAGTATCCTGTTCTGAAGTGTCGTAGTGTCAAGTTTGAGTGGCCAGCGGTGACTGCAATGAAAATCTGGGTAAGGCAAGCGACTTCAAGTGATTGAAAAAACTGACTGTTATCCCTTATCGCTAGCGACTTTACCGTATGAATATACTAAAAAGTACACGAGGGGTAAAGCATATAATGAAACAAGTGCCGACAGGCGGAACTTGATTATTGGAGCGTGCTGGTTCCGCTGGAGGGCTTCACTCTTGTCTATATTGCAACGACGCGCCACGCGCACTTATCCCGCTTTACCGATAAAAGGTCGCTGGATGGCTCCGTCGGCAAGCAGGGCTGCTCGCTCTGCGGCCGAAATACCGAGCGAGTCGAGTATGGCATCGGTGTGCTCGCCCAGAGCCGGCACCGCGTCTAAGCGCGGATCTTCGGGCCAGCTGCCCGGCGGAAGCAGGGCTGGGATAGGTCCGGCCGAGGTATCGACACTGCGCCATCTGCCGCGGGCAGCCAGCTGCGGATGCGCCCACAGGTCGTGCACGGTGTTGACGCGGGCATTGGCGATCTGCGCGGCGTCGAGCCGGCGCCGCAGTTCGGTCGCATCCAGCGCGCGCAAGGTATCGCGGATCAGCGGCTCCAGCGTCGCCCTTGCCGCCTGGCGGCCTGCGTTGTCCGCGTAGGCGGGATTGGCTCCGATCTCCGGGCGCTCAAGCACCGTGGCGCAAAAGCTCACCCATTCCCGCGCGTTCTGCAGGCCGAACATGACTTGGGCGCCGTCGGCGGCTTCGAAGGGACCGTAGGGAAAAATCGTCGCGTGTGCCGCACCGGCCCTCGGTGGTGGTGCTTGCTGGTCGATGGCGTAGTACATTGGATAGCCCATCCACTCGGTCAAGGCCTCAAGCATCGATATGTCGATGTGGCGGCCGCGACCGGTCCGCTGGCGCTCGAGCAGCGCCGCGAGTATGTTGCTGTAGGCATACATGCCAGCGGCGATGTCGGCGATCGAATTACCAGCTTTGACCATGTCATCAGAGGTTCCGGTGACGGACAGGAACGCCGACTCGCTCTGGATCAGCAGATCATAGGCCTTGCGGTCGCGATAAGGGCCGTCCGAGCCATAGCCGGAAATATCGCAAACGATAATCCCGGGATTTGTCTTGGAAAGCGCGGCATAGCCAAGTCCGAGGCGGTCTGCCGCTCCGGGCGCAAGGTTCTGCACCACGACATCGGCAGCACCTGCCAGGCGGATCAGTGCGTCCAGCAGCAGCGGGTGCTTCACGTCGATAGCGAGGCTTTCCTTGGAGCGATTTGTCCAGACGAAGTGCGATGCTAGGCCACGCACGCGCTTGTCGTAGCCGCGCGCGAAGTCGCCGTCACCCGGCCGCTCGATCTTGATCACGCGCGCACCGAGATCGGCGAGTTGCCGCGTAGCAAACGGGCCAGCGATCGCATGCTCGAGGGATACGACGGTGATACCTTTTAGTGGTTGCATCGGGCGCTCCTTAGCCAAGTATCGCGGTGGCATCCATGGTGAGCCAGCCATTCGCGTCATTGGCCCATAGGTGGAATGACTTACCGTCTGGCTGCGGTTCGCCGTTGACAAAAAAGGGGGCGTTGTCGAAGGTCGGTCGTACAGCCCGGAAGCTGAAACTGGCGACCATGGCTTGCGGTAATTGGCGCAGCAACAGGTCGAGCAAGAGTGTCGCAATTAGCGGGCCATGGACGACTAGTCCTGGATAGCATTCGACTTGCGTCACATAGCGGCGATCATAGTGGATGCGATAGCCGTTAAATGTAAGTGCAGAGTAGCGAAAAAGCAGGACGTCATTTGGAGTGATCCGGCGCTGCCAGGCCCCTGTCTCAGCTTGGACCGGGGCGGGCTGGGGGGCGTTCGGATTTGGTACATCCCGATAGACGATGTCATGCTCTTCCCACAGGCGAGCTTCGTTTCTCACGCAGAACTCGTGTCGCACGGTGACAAAGACCAGTGGACCACTGCGCCCGTCCTTGATTTTTACCTCGGAAATGGTCGAGGTCTTCTGCATCCGCTCGCCGATTCGCACCGGCGCCACGAAACCAAAGCGGCCGCCTGCCCACATGCGGCGCGGCAAAGGCACCGGTGGCAAGAAGCCACCCTTGCGTGCGTGACCATCTTCGCCGAGTTCTGACTGAGCATGAACCGGCAGAAAGTATAGCCAGTGCCAAAGTGGGGGTAAGGGATCGCCATCATTACCACCTCCGGCGTAAGGCGCTTCTAACGTGGCATTAAGGGCGCGTACCGGAAATGCGGTGATATCGTCTAACGTTACTTCCTGTCGCCCTTCCCAATTCTTCAGCAGCTGGGCATCGATTGCGTCCGCCATCGGAACACCTCAAAGTAAATGTAGTCAGAAACGAGTCTATACAGGACACAAAACTTTGTTCATCAGCGTTTTTTCACGGTATCCTTCGTAAACTGTGAAAGATAAGCTTGCGATGCACTTTGATACGAGCGATTTAAGAATATTCGTCGCAGCCGCCGATCATGGGTCGCTTACGGCTGCCAGCAGGCATTGCAACCTTGCCCTTGCAGCGATCAGTAAGCGCATTGCGAGGCTAGAGGAGCAAGCGGGGAGCGTCTTGTTCACTCGGAATAAGAGAGGTGTAATTCTCACGCCTGCAGGCCAGGTTTTTCTTCGCCATGCGCGTGGCTGGCTTTACGACTTTCAGCTGCTCAACGCCGAATTACAGGAGCATGGTCGCGGTTTCCGTGGGCTGATTCGTGTTGCTGCGAATACCAACGCAATGCTGGGTTATCTGCCAGAATGTGTTGGCGAATTTCTCAGTCTGCATCGACAAGTTGATATTCGGATTGAGGAAGCGCTCTCGGTCGAAGTGGTGCGGCGGGTAGCGGAGGGGCGGGCGGATCTCGGTATTTTTGCATCCAGCATCGATGCTGGACATCTCGAGTTGTTCGCATTTCGCAACGACTTGCTGGTTGCCGTCATGGCGCGCAGCCACCGCTCGGCACAACTTTCGGGTGTGCTCTTTGAGGAATTGCTCGATGAGGATTTCATAGCCCTGGACCGACAGGCTGCGATCCGAGCATTCCTTGATGAGAAAGCGCAGCGGCTTGGGAAATCATTGCGTGTGCGTGTAGAGACAAGAAGTTTCGACGCGGTCTGCCGGTTTGCCTCCTGCGGTGTTGGCGTCGGCATTGTGCCGCTCACGTCTGCAGATCGATTCCGGGATGCGGAACTAGCCATCGTTCCTCTCAGTGACGACTGGGCAGAACGCCACCTCCAGATCGCTGTTCGCTTCCGCGGAGAGTTGCCAAGCTACACCCGGCAACTTGTTGACCACTTGCGAAGTTAGCCACCGGCAAGTCCGTGGACAGAACCAACAGCTTTCTCTCGCCGCAAGCGCTTTTTTGCCTGCTTGGCTTCGTACATGATGCGATCCGCCCCTTCGATAAATTCATTCAGCGACGGGAAATCGTCTTTGTTGTGACTCAGCGCGCCCCAACTGATCTCGTAAGGAAATGGACTTCCTCTTGAAAGTAGTTCGAGCTGAGTGCAAATGCGGCTCATGATGCGTTTTGCTTCAGCTAGATCACAATTGTTCATCACCACCAAGAACTCATCACCACCCAATCTGCAAACCAAATCGGCATCGCGTATTGCGCCGCGTATCGACTCGACCACGCCCAAAATGAGCTGATCTCCAAATTTGTGGCCTAGATTGTCGTTGGTTGTCTTCAGGTTATCCAGATCGATATAGACGATGGTCAACTCAAGGCTATCGCGCTGATTCAGCCGGATACGATCTTCTAGTATCTGCAACCCGATACCCCTATTAAACGCGCCAGTCAGGGCGTCGTAAGTCGCTTGTAACTCCAGCTTACGATTTTGCTCGAGTATCTCTTGATTTTTGATTTCAATAACTAAGTTCAACTCAGCTATTCGCTTTATAGAACGAAATTTTGACCAATGGCCAAAAAGGGATACCAATATGGCGAAGATGTTAAATATACCGCCGTAGATTAAATGTTCAGAAAATGAAAGATTGCTATACAGAAGATTCCAGAACAAATAACTAATGACGAAAATAACTGTCATGCTTATGCTGAATAGTAGGGGATACGTCAAGAGCGCCAGAGGCAGAATGAACATGGCTGCACTAAGGTTCATATTCGCGGCCAATAATTGAACGGGATCTTCGTAAAGGGAGACAAAATAGTTAAGGTGCAAGGCGTTAAAGACAAAGAAGATCGCCCAGGCAGTAAGTGCGGAAATGCGCTTTCGCAAGAAAAGAACAATGACAGCAATACGCTTAAAGAGCTATTTTTCGGATAGAGGATCTGGTGTTCAAAGCTTGGGGATCGTGACTGACCGGTGTGCAACCACTTTTCCGCCATTCGCTCGTCCTGTTTTGCTACTGCGCCAGGGACCGCAGTTGGCCGGGTAGAGCCAAAGTCGGCTTCAATTTGGACGCCGAAATCCGGTCATCCAGCAGAGCATGATAAGGAAGATTCCGTCGACGCCGTCAGCGGCAGGTAATGGCCGCTATGTAAACCTCTACATAGGGCCACTATGCACAGTTTGAAACTATGTGCAGGTGCCGAGGGAGCGAAGGCGCAGACCAAGGACTGGCGCGGGGTTTGACGAGGTGATTCAAATTCGGTCTGTGCATAGTTTCAGAAGCCGCGCTCCTCGGTGGCCCGGCTTCGGAGTAGCACCACGAATGCACGCGCACCACGCAACATTACGCCAAGGCGGACATCCCGAAGAGTGAGAATGACGCCCCCAGTTTTCGGTACTCGACGCCGGATTGCGACGGCTTGGGTCTCCGAACTCCCTCGTGCGTTTCCTGCAAACACGAAAACTATGTGCACATCGTGCCAACCCAGAATGCTCAGCACCATAGGAAAACGGCCCACTCATTTTGGCGTAACTGCACATAGTTGCGAACTGTGCATAGTGGCCGAATGTGTGAACTCCGCGAATGTGGAAGCGGCCCTTCGATGGGCCGGCTTGGTTGCGCACAATCTCGACCTAGGGCCTCAAAAACTGTATAAATATACAGTATGTGCTGCCCAGCCTGTCACAGCCCAATCCGGCCAGATGAAATCCAGCGGTATCGCACCTCCAGCGGCGTGTCGTTCTGGCAATGCCCGAGCTGCGATGCGTGTTTCCCGCTGGCGGCAGAGCCTGCTGATGAAGTCTTGCCTAGCCTTGGCGATGTCGAACGGGATGTGGTGGCTGCCTAAGGCGCTGTCGCACCCTTAGAGCCGTTGCGTGGACGTTCGAGTACTGCCCATGCGGCGCCGTGGCCGCCGTCTCAATCACCGCGACTGGATTAACCAGCCGGTCATGGAAGGGGCGTTGTCCATGGCAGAGATGTCGACGAAGCACGGACATGTGCGGTATGCCTGCCTGCTCACTGGTGGAGGTCTTCCCGAGCGGCTCCTGCCTGATCTCTACGAGCCTGTCCTAGTGAATCTTGGCAACTGGATCTTGGTGCTGCGGGGCTTCGAGCGATGCGACGGCCGGGAAGGGCGGTTTTCCGTAGTTCAGGAGTGGCACTGCACGATAGAGGTGCCGTGACTGGTCGGCACGCCTGATGAAAGTCGCACGAACTTCTACGCCTTGCCCTCGCTAGCTGCTGCAGCAACTGCTTGGCCAGGTCCTCGGCCGGCGTCGAGCCGACCTGTCTGCTTTTGCCGCCCTTGCCGGTGGAGACTGTGAGGATCTTGCCGGCGATCCAGTAGGTACCCTTGTACTTATTGCCGTCGATTTCGCAGGCCACTGGGTGTCGCTTTGGAGGTTGGTCCATCATCCATTAACGTCCAGCGAAGGAAATCGCTGACGGATGCCACCAAATTACCCGTGTCATCAGCAAATACCGTATAGATACAATTCAGTAGAAGCAAAAAGGTTAGGGCTGGTGCTGAGACATACTGCTCGGATTCGAATCCCTGAAACGGATTCGAACCCTACGTCATAGTGGCCGGCAAGGTTGCCGAGGGCGTGCGCAAGGTTTTAGCCGGATGCAATCAGTGCGAGTTCGAATCCCCGCCGCCACCACAATCGTTCGTTCTGCACCTGAGCGAGTTTGTGGTGTGGTATCTTCTGGCCCGCCAGTGACCACGTTTCAAACCCGCTACGCGGGATTTTGAAACTGTAAAAATCCCCTGTGTTCACAGGGGTTTGCGTAGCAGGCTCTGCACTGCACTTTTCACCGTTTCG
>JAPLRD010000037.1:71161-79641 GCA_026399375.1 Pseudomonadota bacterium | reverse complement strand
CCTCTACGCGCGCGTGCTGGCGATCACCGACTTTGTTTCCGGCATGACAGACTCCTACGCCGTCACAGTTGCGGCAAAGGTCGGGACGGCATAGCGTTTCTCGCTGCGCGCCGGAACAGATCCCTTTCTTGATCTAACGCAAACTCCTGCGGCTTTATACCAACCTCGCGCGCACGCGCCGGGTTCAGCTTGATATAGCGCAAATCGCCGCAGCTTCGACTGCCTAACATCTCCGGAATACGCGATTCAGCGCCCGGCGCACCCCGCACGCATCGTGCAAGTGCAACCGGGTCGCGCCGTCGCCTTGCCCGAATACATCATGACCACCGACAACACAGTCCGCAGCCTTTCCGGCCGGCGCCACGCGCAGGCCGACGCCGCCGTGCCGGTGCCGGTGCCGGGCGAGTTAGGTCAGTGCAAGACCGTATGCACGACGTGCAATCTGCGCGAGCTGTGCGCGCCCTGCTGCGACCTCACCGCCGCGGAGAAGGAGCTTGCCGAGCGGCTGGCGTTCACGCGCGTGCGGGTGCGCCGCGGCGACTGCCTCTACCGGAACGGCGAGCGTTTCACGTCCCTCTACGCCGTGCGCAAAGGCTTTTTCAAGTCCGTTGCCGCGCTCGCGAACGGTCGCGACCAGGTGACCGGATTCTGGCTCACGGGCGAAGTGATGGGTATGGGAGGCATAGAGCCGGGGCGGCACGCCTGCGACGCCGTGGCGCTTGAGGACAGCGAGGTCTGCGCCATTCCGTTCGACGGCTTGCAGCAGCTGGCGCACGAAATCCCCGCACTGCAGCGCCACCTGCGCAAATTGATGAGCCGTGAAATCGTGCGCGAGCACGGGACGATCCTGCAGCTGGGCACCATGAGCGCCGAGGAGCGCCTGGCGATGTTCCTGCTAAACCTGTCGCGGCGTGTTGCCGCCCACGGCGGCTCGCCTTCGGAATTCAACCTGCGCATGAGGCGGGAGGAGATCGGCAGCTACCTCGGCCTGAAACTGGAAACCGTCAGCCGCACATTCTCCAAATTGCAGGAACAAGGCCTGATCGCGGTGCAGCTGAAGATGGTCCGCATCCGCGACAGCGCCGCGCTCGAACGGGTGATGGGCCGCGAACTCGCCTGACCCGCCTCCGGCTTTGTTGTTATAGACTGCAAAGCGCCGCACCGGGAAAACGCCCGGCCCTGTATCGCGCAGCCGCCGGGCTTCCCCGTCCTTGGAGGAGGAGATCATGAGAACACTGCTTGCCGCGCTGTTGTTGGCGCCCTGCCTTGCGCTGGCGCAAGCCTATCCGTCGAAGCCGGTGCGGATGATCGTGCCGTTTCCGCCGGGCGGCACGACCGATCTGGTCGCGCGCGTGGTGCAGGCCAAATTCCAGGAACACCTGGGCCAGCCGGTCGTGATCGAAAACAAGGGCGGCGCCGGCGGCTCGATCGGCGCCGCCGAAGCGGCGAGGTCTGCGCCCGACGGCTACACGCTGCTGGTGGTGTTCGACACCCACGGCGTGAACCACCATCTGTACAAGCAGGCGCCCGACCCGTTCAAGACGCTGGAACACCTGATGCTGATGGTCACGTCGCCGAGCACGCTGGTCGCCTCGACCGATTTTCCCGCGGCGAATCTGGCGGAGCTGGTGGCGCGCGCCAAAGCCGAGCCGGGCAAGCTCACATACGGCAGCACCGGCACCGGCAGTTCCAACCACCTGGGCGCGCTGCTGCTGGAGCAGGCGGCAGGCATCAAGATGACGCACATCCCGTACAAGGGGGGCGGGCCGCTGGTGGCGGCGATGCTGGGCAAGCAGGTGAACATGGCCTTCATCTCCACGCCGCTGATCCTGTCGCAGATCCAGGCGGGCAAGGTCAAGGCGATCGCGGTCGGGGGCAAGCAGCGCATGGGGGTGCTGCCCGACGTTCCGAGCGCGGCGGAGACTTACCCCGGCTTCGAACAGATCTCGTGGTTCGGCCTGCTGGTGCCGGCGGGCGTGCCGAAAGACATCTCCGCGAAAATCCATCTGGCGATGCTGCGCACGCTGGAGACGCCTGAAGTGCGCAAGAACCTCTCCGACCGCGGCTTCGACGTGCAGGCGAGTTCGCCGGAGGAGTTCCTGCGCTTCGTGCGCGCCGAATCGGACAAACTGGGTAAAGTGATCCGCGACAACGCCATCCAGGTCGACTGACGCTAGCGGCAGAGACTAGCGCCCCGCAGCGGCCGCTTTGAGCATGCGCACCATTTCACCGTAGCCGCGCGCGCGCGCCAGCGCCAGCGGCGTATCGCCCTGGCGGTCGGTTAGTTTCAGATTCGCGCCGGCGCGGATCAGGGCCGCGAGCGTATCCTGATGGCGCAGCCCGCCGTCGCCGAGCACCACGGCTTCGATGGCCGCGGTCCAGTGCAGGTTGTTCACATGATCCAGCGGCGCGCCGGCGGCGATCAGTTGCCGCACCACGCCGGCGTGTCCGAGATGGGCCGCGGCAATCAGCGCGGTGCCGTCCCAGCGGCTGGTCGTCAGCGCCGCGCTCGCGCCCAGCGACAGCAGGGTGCGCAGCGTTTCCTCGTCGTTGGCGACGGAGGCGATGGTGACCGCGTCATAGCGGTCGTTCTCCAGCAGCCTGAGATCGGCGCCGGCTTTCGCCAGCGCGCGGATCGCCTCGCGCTGGCCGGCGAATGCCGCGACGTGCAGCGGCGTGCGCCCGCGCCTGTCGCGCTCGTTCGGCTTCGCGCCTTCGGCGACGAGTTTCGCGATCGAATCCGCCGCGCCGCGATGGGCCGCCGCATGCAGGCCGGTGTAGGCGGCGGTCTCTGCCGCCGACGGCGGTACCTGGGCCGAGGCGATGCCCGCGGCGAGCAGCGCGGCGCCGATCAACGACCGGATCACGCTAGTCGACGCGTGCGCCGGACGCTTTGACGATGCCCGCCCACTTGGCGACTTCGCCCCTGATATGTGCCGCAGCCTCCTCCGGCGTGCCCGGCGCGGGATCGGCGCCGAGGCCGATGTACCGCTCTTTCAGGCCGGCGTCGTTGAGGGCCTTCACCACTTCAGTGTTGAGCCGCGCGATGATTTCCTTCGGCGTTCCCGCGGGCGCGAGTATGGCCCACCAGGAATTCGCCTCGAAGCCGGCGAGCCCGGCCTCGGCGAAAGTGGGCACGTTGGGCATCGCGGGCGAGCGTTTCGCGCTGGTGACGCCGAGCGCCTTCATCTTGCCCGAGGCGACCTGCGGCTGCACCGACGGAATGTTGTCGAACAGCATGGGCACGTGGCCGCCAAGCACGTCGACGATCGCGGGACCGGCGCCCTTGTACGGGACGTGCGTCATGTTGATCCCGGCCGCCATCTTGAACAATTCGCCGGCGAGGTGCGGCGTGGTGCCGCTTCCCGGGGAGGCGTAATTGAGCTTGCCGGGACTGGCTTTGGCGAGTGCGATCAGTTCCGGCACCGTGCTCGCCGCGAGCGCATGATTGGCGACCAGCATGTTCGGAATCGCGGCCAGCATGCTCACCGGCGCCAAGTCCTTGAGCGTGTCGTAAGGCAGCTTGCTGTAGAGCGAGGCGTTGATCGACATGGTGGTCGAGGCGGAGAACAATATGGTGTAGCCGTCTGGCGGGGACTTCGCCACGAAGTCCGTCCCCAGCGTGGTCCCGGCGCCGGGTTTGAAATCCACCACCACGGGCTGGCCCAGGACTTCGCTCATTTTCGACGCGAGCAGGCGTCCGAGAACGTCGCCCGTGCCGCCGGCGGCGAAGGGCACGATCAGGCGCAACGGCTTGCTCGGGTAGGCCTGCGCCGATGCGTTGGAGGCAATGCCGGCGAGCGCGATCCAAATGAGGAACAGGTGCAAGAACACTTTCATGGTGCTTCCTCCGCTGATTGGAGAGGGATGAGTTGAGAGTATAGTTGCTTCGCACACACAAATGGGGAGGCGCAATGCGCCGGTTGTTTCAACTTTTTCTGGTCGTGTTGGGGGTCTCCGCCGCCGCTGCGGTTTGGGCGGACACCTTTGCGTCGAAGCCGCTTCGTTTCATCGTCATCGTCGCGCCGGGTGGAAGCGCGGACGGTGTGGCGCGCCTGGTCGCCGAGCGCCTGCTGCCGCGGCTGGGCCAATCGGTCCTGGTCGAGAACCGGCCGGGCGCCGGAGGCAACATCGCGACCCAGTTCGTCGCCAAAGCGCCGCCCGACGGCTACACGCTGCTCGTGACCGCGAACAACCACACCATCAATCCGTCGTTGTTCGCCAACGCGGGGTACACCATCGACGAATTCGCACCGGTGGCGCTGCTGATGGAAGGCCCCTCGGTCATCGCCGTTCCGGCGGACTCGCGCTTCAACCGGCTGCAGGACCTGATCGACGAAGCGAAGAGGCGCCCCGGCGCGATCACTTACGGCAGCGCGGGCACCGGCATCCCCAGCCACATCGCGGGCGAAATGCTGAAGAAGGCCGCGGGAATCGATCTGACGCACGTGGCCTATCGCGGCTCGGGCCCCTCCATCGCCGACGCGGTCGGCGGGCACCTGCCGGTGGTCATCGCGTCGCTGGTGGCGGCCATGCCCCACATATTGAGCGGCAAGCTGAAGGCGCTTGCCGTGACTTCGGCGCAACGCTGGCCGTCGGCGCCCGACATTCCGACCGCCGCCGAATCAGGGCTGCCCGGCTATGCCCACATGACCTGGATCGGCCTGTTCGCACCCAAAGACACGCCCGCCGCGATCGTCGCGCGCATGAACAGCGAAGTGCAGAGCGTGCTGTGGCAAACCGAAATGCGCGAACGCATCGCCAAACTCGGCGGCGATGTCGCAAGGAAAGATCCGGCCGAATTCGACGCCATGATCAAGGCGGATCACGCGCAGTCGGCGAAGCTGGTCAAAGAGGCCCGCCTGAAAGCAGACTGAATCCGCGTCCGGCATGCGGGCTGCCGCCCGGCGGCGCCTCGTTGAATTAACCGCCGTTCGCAGGTAGCATCGCCCCGGTCTGCCAACCGGCGCAAACCCCGCGGAGAAAGCGTGAACTGGAATCTGAAGCTCGGCATCATCGTTCCCTCGTGGAACACCGTCATGGAGTACGAATTCCAGCGCATGGGCGGGGAAGGGGTTTCGCTGCACTCGCAGCGCATACGGCACACCGCCGACACGGAAAAGGACCTCGCCTGGCTGAGCACCCAGGCGCCGGCCGCGGCGGAACTCCTCGCGCACGCCAAAGTGAACGCGATCTGCCACGGCTGCACCGGCAGCGGCTTTCTCAAGACGCCGGAAGAAGATCTCGCGCTCGCGGCCGAATTGGAGCGCGGCACCGGCATTCCCAGCGTGACCTCGTCCTCGGCCATCGTCGCGGCGCTGCGCAAACTGGGCGCGAAACGAATCAGCGTCGCCTCGCCCTACGAGCCCTGGCTCAACGAGAAGCTGCGCGTGTACCTCGAGGCGGCGGGGTTCGACATCGTGGCGATGAAAGGCCTCGCCACGCAGGCGCACGGCAGCGTCACCACGGACACGGTGAAGGCGCTGGCGCTGGACGTGCTGCGCCCGGAGACCGAGGCGATTTTCATCAGCTGCTCCAATCTGCGCACGCTGGACATCATCGAAGCGGTGGAGCGCGAGTCGGGCAAGCCCGTGGTCACCAGCAACCAGGCGGCAATGTGGGGTACCCTGCGCAAGATCGGCGATGGGCGCGCCGTGCCCGGCGCAGGAAGGCTGTTTCGCAGTGCATGACAACCAGGGAGTGGTGAAATGAAATTGTTGCGGGCTTTTGTCGTTGCCGCGGGGTGCCTGCTTGCCGCGGGCGCGCAGGCGCAGGATTATCCATCGAAGATCGTGCGCATCGTCGTGCCTTTCCCCGCCGGCGGCACCACCGACATCCTGACGCGCGCGATTGCGCAAAAACTCACCGAGGAATGGAAGCAGCAGGTGATCGTCGACAACCGGCCCGGCGGCGGCGCCAACATCGGCGCCGAGCACGCGGTGAAATCGCCCGCCGACGGCTACACCCTGCTGATGGCCTCGACCGTGCACAGCATCAACGTGAGCCTGTATCCGAAACTCAATTACGATCCGCTGAAGGATTTCACGCCGATCACGCTCGTGGCCGAAACGCCGCAGGTTCTGGTGGTGCATCCGTCGGTGCCGGCCTCCAACCTGAAGGAGTTCATCGCGCTGCTGAAAAGCAGTCCGACCCAGTTCACCTACAGTTCCGCCGGCAACGGCAGCCAGCCGCACCTCGCGGCGGAACTGTTCAAAACCATGACCGGGACCAATATGCTGCACGTTCCGTACAAAGGCGGCCCTCCCGCGATGACCGACCTGATCGCGGGCCACGTCAACGCATCATTCGCCACCGGGCCCTCGGCCGTGCCCAACGTCAAGACCGGCAAGATCAAGGCGCTGGGCGTCAGCACGACCAGGCGCGTGCCCGCCCTTCCCGACGTGCCCACGATCGCCGAGGCGGGCGTGCCCGGCTACGAAGCGAGCGGATTCTTCGGCCTGGTCGGTCCGCCCGGTTTGTCCCCGGCGCTGGTGGCGAAAATCAACGCCGCCGTGGTGCGCATCGTGAAAGACCCGGCGATGGGCAAATACCTGAGCGAGCAAGGCGCAGAGCCGCTCACGAGCACGCCGGCCGAATATGCAGCGCTGATCCGCGACGAGGTCACGAAATGGACCAAGGTCGTCAAGGATTCCGGCGCAAAGATCGATTAAATCCCAGAGAACACCATGAGCACAACGCCACCGTCCTGCGCCGCGCACGACCCCGAGCCGAAACGTCCCGCCGCGGCCGTACCGCCACACGCCTGCGACGTGCACGCGCACGTATGCGGGCCGCAGGAGCGCTACCCGCTGATTCCGGAGCGGCTATACACGCCGCCCGTCGCCTCGCCCGAGGATTTTCGCCACATGCTGGACGCGCTCGGCCTCGAGCGCGGCGTGCTGGTGCAGCCCAGCATCTACGGCACCGACAACCGCGCCATGCTGGACGCGCTCGCGCGCGACCAGAAGCGGCTGCGCGGCGTGGCCGTCGTGCCTTTTGACGTGACGGCGGCGGAGATCGAGCAGCTGCACGCCGCCGGCGTGCGCGGCGTACGCTCCAACATCGTCGACCTGAAAGACAACAAGGGCCAGCTGCCGCTGGATCAGCTGCGCGCGCTGGCGCAGCGCATCAAACCTTTCGGCTGGCACGTCGAATTCCTGATGCACGTGAACGAATTCCCGCAGCTGGACGTGCAGCTCAAGGATTTTCCGGTGGACGTCGTGTTCGGGCATCTGGGCTACGTGCCCACTGCGCAGGGCCTGGATACGCCGGGCTTCGCCGCGCTCCTGCGCCTGATGCGCGACGGCAGGGCCTGGGCCAAGATGACCGCGCCCTACCGCCTCACTTTGAGCACGATGCCTTACCCCGACACGGCGCCGTTCGCGCAGGCGCTGGTGGACGCGGCACCCGGACGCCTGCTCTGGGGCAGCGACTGGCCTCACGTGTTCATCAAGACTGCGATGCCCAACGACGGCGATCTGTTCGACACTTTCGCGAAATGGGTGCCCGACGCTGAAATGCGCCGGCGCATCCTCGTCGATCACCCGGCCAAAGTCTATGACTTCTAAGATCAAGGAGAAAATGAAACGGGGCGAGGTCGCCGTTGCGGTGAACCTCTCCGGCCGCAATCCCGATATCGTCGAGCACCTCGCGCGCCTGGGCGCGGACCTGGCGTTCATCGATTGCGAGCGCACCGGCATCGGCCTCGATGCGGCGACGGACCTGATCCGCGCATCGCGCGCCGCGGGCCTGCCCTGCGTGGTGCGCAGCTGGTCCCGGTCGCCCGAGGTGCTGGTGCGCTACCTCGACCGCAAGGCCGACGGCATCGTCGTGCCGCACGTCGAGTCGGCCGCTGAGGCCGCCTCGATTGTCGAACTGGTGCGCTACGCCTGCGGCGGCGCCGCCGCGGAAAAGCTCGTGGTGGTGCAGATCGAGACGCAGGCCGCGGTGAAAGTCGTCGACGCGATGGCCGCGGTGCCCGGCGTGGACGTGTTTCTCGTCGGACCCAACGATTTGTCCTACGAGATGACCGGCACGCGCGGCGCGCGCACGCCCGAAGTGAACCAGGCGATAGAGCACGTAGCAGCGCGCCTGCGCCATGCGGGCCGCGCGTTTGGCATGCCGGCGCGCTTGAACGAGATCGCGGCGTTTCGCGCGCTCGGCGCGACGTTCCTCTACTACCCGGTGGAGTGGCTGCTCGAGCGCGGGCTGGAAGAACTGAAGCGCGCAACTGCGGCCTGACTGGCCGGCACATGAACGAGCCACGCTACGCCTGGGTCGTCGTCTGGGCTGCGTTTTTCTGCCTGGCGGTGATCTTTGGCGTTTCCTATTCGTTCGCGGCGTTCTTCGAGTCGTTCGCGACCGAATTCGCAGCGCAGCGCGCCGACGTATCGCTGGTGTTCGGCCTGTCCGGACTGATCTACTTCGTGCTCGGCGTGGGCGGCGGAATGCTGGCGGATCGCTTCGGTCCGCGCCTGGTT
>JAPLRD010000037.1:62434-71096 GCA_026399375.1 Pseudomonadota bacterium | reverse complement strand
GGCCTGTTCGCCACCAGTTTCGCGCACTCGATGAGCACGGTGTACCTGACCTACGGCGTCGGTATCGGTGTCGGCATTGCCCTGGTCTACACGCCCTCCATCGCCTGCGTGCAACCCTGGTTCACGCGGCGGCGCGGCCTCGCCGCGGGAATCGCCAGCGCCGGCATAGGCGCCGGCACCCTGGCGGTACCGCTGCTGGCCGCCGGCGCGATCGCCTGGCTGCAATGGCGCGACGGGCTGCGCGCCATGTCGCTGGGCGTATTGATCGTCGGCCTCGGCGCGGCGTTGCTGCTCAGGCGCGCGCCCTCAGCTGCGGGCGTGCACGCAGGCGCAGCGCCCGGTGCCAGCCTGCGCGAGGCCCTGCACAGCACGAGCTTCTGGTGGCTGTATCTGTCGACCGTGGCCGCAGCCCCGACGATGTTCGTTCCCTTTGCCCATGTCTCGGCCGCGGCGCGCGACCTGGGCATCGATGCGCCGCGCGCCGTGGGCCTGGTCGGACTGGTAGGCATCGGCAGCCTGATCGGGCGCTTTGTCATCGGCGCGCTGGCGGACCGGCTGGGACGCTGCCTCACGCTGGCGCTGATGCAGCTTTCCATGGGCGCTTCCTACCTGCTGTGGCACGCGGCCGGCGGTTATGCCGCGTTCGCGCTGTTCGCGCTATGGTTCGGCCTGAGCTACGGCGGCATCGTGTCGCTGCTGCCCGCCATCTGCATGGACCTCTTCGGCGGGCGCGCGGTGGCGAGCATCATCGGCACGCTCTACAGCGGTGCGGCACTCGGCAATCTGCTCGGGCCCGTGCTGGCCGGCGCGGTGTTCGACCGCACCGGCAGCTACAGCCCGGTGATCTGGTCCTGCATCGCCCTGTCGGCGCTTGCCACGCTGGCTTCGTTCCGGCTGATCGGGCCGAAACAGAAGTCCTATTGACGCCGGAAAGGCATAATCTCGGCAGGGCCAAGAATAATTCAGCTGCAACAAGGGAGGCTAGACCATGAAAATCACCAAGCTGCTCGCCGCGCTCACCGGCGCCGCAACCATCGTGTTCGCGCAGGGCGCGCTCGCGCAGAACTTCCCGGCCAAGCCGATCCGCCTCGTGATGCCGTATTCTCCCGGCGGCAGTTCGGACATCCTCGCCCGCCCGATCGCCAACGAAATGTCGAAAAGCCTGGGCCAGCAGGTGCTGATCGAATACAAGCCGGGCGCGGGTTCGACCATAGGTGCGGACTACATCGCCAAATCGGCGCCCGACGGCTACACGCTGGTGATGCTGCTGACCGCGCATGCGATCAACGCCACGCTGGTGCCGAAGCTGCCCTATGACACGGTGAAGGATTTCAGCTCGATCACACTGGCGGCGACGCTGCCGCTAGTTGTGGTGGTGAACGCGCAGTCCAACATTCACACCATGCAGGACCTGATCGCCGCAGCCAAGGCCAACCCGGGCAAGCTCAACTACGGTTCGGCCGGCGCCGGCAACACCAGCCACCTCGCGGTCGAATACTTCAAGTCGGTTGTGGGCATCGATCTCACGCACGTGCCATACAAGGGCAGCGGCCCCGCGGTCGCCGGCCTGCTCGGGCGCGAGGTCGACCTCATGTTCGACAGCCTGTCCTCTTCCCTTGCGCAGATCCAGGGCGGAAAATTCCGCGCGATCGGCGTGTCCACGGCCAAGCGTTCGCACGTGCTGCCGCAGGTGCCCACCATCGCCGAATCGGGGGTGCCCGGCTTCGACATCTCGGCCTGGTACGGCGTCTTCGCCGCGGCAGGAACGCCTGCACCCATCGTGCAGAAGCTGAACGCGGAGATCATCAAGGCCATGGCGGTCCCGGACGCGAAGCAGAGAATCGAGGGCTACGGTTACCAGATCGTCGGCTCCACCCCGGCGCAGCTCGACGCTCACGTGAAAAGCGAGATGGCGCGCTGGGGCAAGGTGGTGAAGGATTCGGGGGCGCAGGCGAACTGAGACGCGGGGCCGGATACCCCCGCCGAACCTGATCCAGGCATGGACACGCCGCGTTTCATCGATACGCTGGCGCGCATGCTTGCACCAGCAATGTTGGCCGAACAGCCGCCGCTGTTGCTGCAGACAGCGCCGCGCCTGCACGCCGCGGTGGCAAGCCTCGCGCTCGGCGGCGCGGAACGTATCGTGCTCGATTGGGCCGCACGCTCCGCGCGCAAGCACATCGTGCGTATCGCCGTTCTGCGCGACACCGCGCCCGAATGGCCGGTGCCAGCGGGAATCGAGCTGGTGCGCCTGCACGGCCGGGACATCGAAACAGGACTCGCGCAATTCGGCGCACAGGCGGCTGCGGAAAAGAGCGCCGGGGGCACGCCGGTGGTGTGCTGCCACCTGCTCTCCGCGGCGCAACGCCGCGCGCTGCGCTCGGGCGGCGCGCTGACCGTGCCGGTACTGCACAATGCCGCCTCCGGCTGGCTCGAGCCGGCTTCGGCGCTGTGCGACGAACACCTGGCGATCGCCGTCTCCAGTGCGGCGGCGGCCGAGTATTGTGCCGCCGGCGGGCGCGTGCCCTGCACGGTGGTGCGGCACTTCCCGCGCAAGCCGCGTGCAAGTGCCGGCGCGCGCGAAACCTGGCGGGCGCGCTGGGCCATCCCCGCGGACGCATGGCTGATCGGCATGGTCGGCGCGGTAAAGCCGCAGAAAGCCTACACGCGCGCGCTGCGCATATTGCGCGAGCTGATCGACCACGGCGACGCGCCGGGTCGGCCTTACCTCGTCATAGTCGGCGGCCCTACCGGGCGCGATGGTACGCTGGCGTGGAACGCGGTGCTGGCGCAGGCGCTGCGCCTCGGCGTCAGCGGACATCTGCGCCTGCCCGGTTTTGTCGCGGACGGATCGCAATGCCTGCCCGCATTCGACGTGTTCCTGAACACCAGCCGCTACGAAGGCCTGTCAATCGCCACGCTGGAGGCGCTGGCGGCCGGGCTGCCGGTGGTGGCGAGCCGGGTCGGCGGCCAGGGCGAGGCCGGCGCGCCCGGCCTGACCTTGCTCGCCTTCGACGCGCCGGACGATGCATGGGCGAATGCGCTGGCCGCGGGCGCGCTCTCCGCCCCGCGGCCGCCCGCGTGGGTCGCCTTCCCGAGCGAGCGCCTGTGGACGCTGGCGCATCTGGCCCAGCCCTTCGCGCCCCGTTCCGGCGCGGCCGGCCGCGTGCTGTTCATCACCGCAAACCTCAACGCCGGCGGCGCGCAGCGCTCTCTGGTCAATCTCGCGCTTGAACTCTCGGGCAGGCTCGATTTCGAGATCGCGGTGACCGGCGATTCGTCGAGCGCCGTATTCTCCAAGCGCCTTACTTCCGCCGGCATCCACCACTTTCGCAGTGCCGCCACACGCGATTGCCTCGATCACGCCGAAGCGCTGGTGGCGCACATCACAGCCAGCGCGCCCTCCTGCGTGTGCTTCTGGAATCTGGATGCGAAGATCAAACTGCTGCTGGTGAAATGGCTGGGCCACGGCGCGCTGAAATTCGTGGACGTGTCTCCGGGAGATTATCTGTTCGAGGAAATGACGGCGACGCGCGGCTTTCAGGGCTGCATCGCCTATACCGACGCGGAGTACTTTCACCGCATCGATCGGCTGGTGCACAAGTACCGCGCCGCGCCGCATCCGCTGCTCGGCGGCAAAACGGGCGTGATTCCCAACGGTGTACCGGTGCCGGACGCGATTCGAACGGAATTCCGATCCTTCGGTACAAACGACTGCGAGCGGCCGGCGCGGATCGCGCTGTGCGGGCGCATCGCGCCGAGCAAATTCGTACTCGAGGCGATCGAAGCGATGGGGTTGCTCTGGCGGAAGATTCCAGATGCAGAGCTGCATGTCCTGAGCACCGCCGAGGCGCGCGATCGCGATTACGCGCTGCAGGTGGCGGCCGCGGCCGGCACTTGCGGTCGCATCGTGTTTCACGGCGCGGCGTTCGATGCGCCCGCAGCCCTCGCGCAGTACGATGCGCTGGTCGTGCTCGGCCGGCACCAGGGCTGCCCGAACGCGGTGCTCGAAGGGCTCGCGGCCGGCGTGCCGGTGATTGCCAACGACTCCGGCGGCACGCGCGAGCTTGTGCTGGACGGAAGCACCGGCATCCTGCTCGATGCCGCGGAGCCGGCCGCGATCGCTGCGGCGCTGCGGCGCGTGCTGGAGAATCCGGCACTGGCGCGCCGCCTGTCGCTTCGCGGCCGCCAGCATGTGAGCGAGAACTTTTCCATGGACCGGATGCGCGACAGTTATCTGCGCTTGTTCTGCTGAGGAGGAAGCCATGCTGGGCATCATCGTGAAAGTGCCGCAAGACCGCGGTCTGGCCGGGGTGGTCGAAATCCGCTCGCATTCGTCGATGGTCGCCAGGGGATTCGCGGTGGCCAGCGCATCGCCCGACCTGGCGGCGCGGCACGGCAATCCGCGCTGCGACCCCTTGCGTCCATGGGGTCATCCGCCGCTGGGAATGTACCGCCTGCTCGCACAGGGACCTTCGCCGACGGGTTGCGAGATCGAATACGGACGCCAGTTGCTGGTGTTTCAACCGGAGACGGGCAAGGCGCTCGAAGCCGAAGCGTTCGGCCGGCTGCTGCTGCTCGTGTATGCCGGGCCGGCGGGCGAGGGCGGCCGGCTGCGCAGGACGCAGGGCGGCGTGCGCCTGGACCAGAAGGCGTTCGACACGATGCTCGCCGCACTCGCGCCCGATCCGCATGCGGTGCTGTCGATCGAAGTTCTGCAGCCGCCCTCCTGGTGGCAGTTCTGGCGGCGCGCCGCGACGACCCTGCCGCTGGCGGCCGTAGCGCCGAAGTTCAGCGTTCCGCCGCTGGACGAGGCGAGCCTCGCAGCGCAGCTGGCACAAGGCAAACACCTGTCGCGGAAAGCGCCGGCGCGACAGCAGGACTTCGCGTCCGATTTCGACAGCGATTTGGATTCGTCCTCCAGCGATACGTCTGGCGACAGCATCTATTCCGGTCGTGGAGGCAACTTCGGCAGCGCCGGCGCGAGCGGCGGCTGGAATAGCGCCGCCGGGGTCGATTCAGCGGGACGCATCAGGACCGCCGCGGCGATCGCCGCAACCAATTTCGCCGTCGCGCAAAGCGATGCTTCGTCGCAAGCCGCGGACGACGCTCCAGGCGGCGATAGCGGGACGCAGACGAGCACGAGTTACTGAATGAGCGCCACGCCGGAACACAAGATAATGCGCTAGCATCCGACCTCATCCCGCCGCGGCGCGAGGCGCACCGGGCGGGGAGAAATTTCGACGCGTTCCACCAGCCCGCGATGCGGAAAGGCAATCGTATGAGCATGCAGAAACGGTTTTGGGCAATCCTCGCGTCGCTTGTACTGGCCGCTTCGTGGGCCGCCCCCGCCGGCGCACAGTCGGCGGGCGCATATCCGAACCGGCCGGTGAAAATCGTGGTTCCGTTTCCGCCGGGCGGTGCGACCGACATCATCGCGCGCGTGATCGGGCAGAAGATTTCGGAACAGATGGGCCAGGCAGTAATCATCGAAAACAAGGCAGGAGCGAACGGCAACATCGCCAGCGAATTCGTGGCGAAGGCACCCCCGGACGGTTACACGCTAATCTACAACACTTCTTCGGTCGCCCTCAGCCCGGCGCTGTACAAGAAACTGAATTTCGACGTGCGCACCGACTTCGCGCCGGTGATCCTGACCTCGGCGGTGCCGCTGCTGCTGACCGTCAACCCCTCGGTCCCCGCCGACAACATCAAGGAGTTCATCGAGCTCCTGCGGGCGAAACCGAACGCGCTGTCCTATGGCTCGGCCGGCATCGGCAACATCACCCATCTCGGATCTTTTTTGTTTTTGCAGAGCCAGAACCTGGTCGCGACCCATGTCCCCTACAAGGGGAGCGGGCCGTCGGTGGTGGCCACCGTGGCCGGCGAAATCCAGTTCAACATGGAGCCGCTCGCGGTCGGGCTCTCTTACATCAAGGACAAGCGCATCAAGGCGCTGGCGGTGACAAGTTTGAAGCGCGTGTCGGTCCTGCCGGATGTCCCCACCATGAGCGAAAGCGTGATGCCCGGGTTCGAAGTCGGCACCTGGCAGGGCATCATGGCGCCGGCCAAGACCCCGGCCGAGATCGTCAATCGCCTGAATGCCGAGGTGATGAAAGCGCTGGCAGCCCCCGACGTCCGGGACAAGCTGCAGGCGCAGGGGGCGGAGATACTCGGCTCGACCCCGGAACAGTATGCCGCCTACCTGAAATCGGAGGTGGAGCGCTGGAGCAAAGTGGTCAAGAGCAGCGGCGTGCAGTTCGATTGACGACGTATGTCGGTTCATTCACTAAGGGAGAGCAAGTTGGAGACGGAGAGATTCAAGAAGGGAATGGCAATGCGCAGAAAGATCCTCGGCGACGCTTACGTCGACGGCGCGAAGAAAAGGTCGACCGAGCAGGCGCAGCAGCTGACGCAGCCGTTCCAGGAACTGGTGACGGAAGCGGTATGGGGCCATATCTGGTCGCGGCCGGGATTGGATCACCGCACGCGCAATCTGATCAACGTGGCACTGATGGTCTCGATGAACCGGCCCAACGAACTGCGCCTGTACATCAAGGCAAGGCAGAATACCGGCGCGACCATCGAAGAAATTGCGGAAGTCATTTTGCAGACTTCGGTCTATTGCGGCGTGCCCGCGGCGCTGGAAGCGTTCAAGGAATTCGAGCGCGTGCTGGAAGAGGAAGAGAAGGGGAATTCAAAGCCCTGACGCGCCGCGGCCGACATGCGCCGGTCAACCGGAGGCGAAGCCGGTTGAATTCAGGCCGCTTCGTTGTCCTGAAGCCACGCGGTCAGCAACTGCATGAATTTCTCCGGCTGCTCCATCAGGAAGAAATGGCTGGCGTTGCTGAAGATTTCAGTGCGCGCGTTGGGGAGGCCCGCGCCCAGGGCGCGCGTCGAGGTGAGCGAGCAGATCGGATCGCTGTCTCCGCCCATGATCAGCGTCGGCTGCAGGATGCGATGCAGATCGCCGATGGTGTCGTGATTCTGGCAGGCCTCGTTCTGCCTGATGTAGCAGGCAGGCAGGCGCTTTTCGCCTCCGAGCAGGCGTTCGATCTGGGCGACGCGCTCCGGATGGCGGTTGAAGAATTCGGCGGAGACGAAGTTCTGCACCGAATGTCGCGCGTGATCGGCCCAGTTCATGCGCCACTCGAGCGCCTCGCGCATGTTCAGCAGCACGCGGCGGCCGAGCGGATCGAGCTGCGCGAACGAGGCGCACAACGCCAGTGAAACGACGCGCCCGGGCGCCTGCAGCGCCATGTGCTGGGCGATGGCGCCGCCCATGGAACGCCCCACCACCTGTGCGCGCGGCACGCCGAGATGGTCCATCAGCTGAAGCGTATCGGCGGCAAGATCGGCCGTCGTCACCGGCTCGTCCACCTGCGTGCTTTCACCCGCGCCGCGGTTGTCGAAGGCAATCACGCGGAAATTTTTTCGCAGCGCCTCGATCTGGGCCAGCCAGGCACTGTAGTCGCCGGCCAGACCGTGTATCAACACCACGGGCGTACCCTCGCCTGCATCGAGATAGCGCAGCTTGTAGCGGCCGACCGGCGCCAGTTTCAAAACGTCACCCATGCTCATTACCCCCTCTTCTTCGACTGACAGGCCGCTGCGGGCCTATTCGATACCCAGATGGCTTTGCAATTCAGCCTCCTGCTCCTGAAACGCCGCGCGCGTACCGGAAAAGACCACCCGCCCGGTATTGAGCAGCACCACGTCGTCGGCGGCCTTCATCGCCAGCCCGAGATTTTGCTCGACCAGGATGATAGAGACATGGCCTTTCAGGGCCATGAGCACGTTGCCGACTTCGCGCACGATCTGCGGCGCCAGCCCCTCCGAGGGTTCGTCCAGCAACAGCACCCTGGGATTGGTCATCAGCGCGCGCCCGATCGCCAGCATCTGCTGCTCGCCGCCCGAGAGGCTGCTGGCGAGCTGGTTCTGGCGCTCTTTCAGGCGCGGAAAAATTTCGCTGACCTTGTCCCGTGACCAGCGCTGGCCGGCGGCACCCACCCCCGGCTGTGCCGCGACCTCGAGGTTTTCGCGCACGGTTAGGCTGCCGAAAATGCGCCTGCCCTGGGGCGCGAGGCCGATTCCGGCGCGACAGATGAGCTCGGGCGACAGCTTCTCGATCGGCACGCCGTCGAGGCTGATGCTGCCCGAGCGCGGCGGCAGAAAACCGATGATGGAACTGATGCAGGTCGTCTTTCCGGCACCGTTGCGGCCGAGCAGTGCGAGCAGCCGGCCTTCCTGCAGTTCGAGGCAGAGATCGTGCAACACGTGGCTGTCGCCGTAGTACGCATTGACCCGGTCCAGCGACAGCAGGCTAGTGGCCAAGGTAAATCTCCCTGGTGCGCGGATCGTCGACGACTTCCCGGCGCGTGCCGGCCAGGATCACCGCGCCGTCGTGCAGCAACGTGATGCGGTCGGCGAAGGCCAGCGCAATCTCCATGTCGTGTTCGATCATGAGGATGGTGATGTCCTTGTTGATCGTGCCCAGCAGCGCGGTGATGGTTTCGCGCTCCTCCGACGACAGGCCCGCGAGCGGTTCGTCGAGTAGCAGCACCCGGGGATTCTGCGCCAGCGCCATGGCGATTTCGAGCCGGCGTTTTTCGCCGTAGGAGGTTTGCTCCAGGGGCAGGTATGCTTTCTCCGACAGGCCGAC
>JAPLRD010000037.1:0-62402 GCA_026399375.1 Pseudomonadota bacterium | reverse complement strand
GCCGACCGAACCCAGCACCTCGAGCGCGCGCCGCGACAGCGCCTGTTCATGGTCGAACGCGCCCCACTGGCGCCAGCGCAGCCTTGATTTCCCCAGCAGGGCGAGCTTGACGTTGTGCAAAAGGTTGTCGCGCCCGAACAGGGTCACGATCTGAAACGTGCGCGCGAGGCCGAGCTGCGCCCTGGCGGCGGTCGACAGGTGCGTGACCTTGTGACCCATCAGGGTGATGCTGCCCGAGCTCGGCGCAAGATCGCCTGCGATCAGGTTGAACAACGTCGTCTTCCCCGCACCGTTGGGGCCGATCAACAGGTGGCGCTCGCCCTGCTGCACGCTGAGGTCGACCGAGCGCGTGATCTGCAGGCCGCCGAAGGACTTGCACAGGCCCGAGACTTCGACGATGGCGCTCACGGCGCTTTCCCGGCTCGTTCGGCGCCCGTCGCAGCGGCCGGCTCGCCGGACAATGCCCGGCCAAGCGACCGCGACCTGAGCAGACGCCCGACTCCGGCGACGATGCCCCCGGGCACGAACATGACGATGAATATGAATACGAAGCCCAGCAGCATGACCCAGCGGTCGATGTAGACGCTGGCGACGTTTTTCAGCAGGACCACCAGGGCGGCGCCGACGACGGGACCGCTGAGCGTGCCTGCGCCGCCGGCGATCACCATCAGCAGCATTTCGGCCGAATTGGCGAGCGAGAGGCTGTGCGGGCTGATGAACTGATGGTAGTAGACGTACATCAGCCCGGCCACCGCACCCAGAAATCCGCTGACGACGAAAGTGATCCAGCGAACCAGCCAGACGTTGTAGCCCAGCGTGCTCATTCGCCGCGGCTGGTCCTTGGTGCCGCGGATGCTCGCACCGAAGGGGGAACGCACCCATATGGCGACCAGGCGCCACACCAGCAGGAACACCGTCAGGGTAAAGAAGTAGAAGGTGTCGGCGTTGCCCAGATCCAGGCCGAAGGGGCTGGGACGGGTCAGCCCGGAGATGCCGTTGTCGCCGCCGGTGACGCTGGTCCAGCGATAGGCGATACCCCAGAGAATCTGGCCCAGCGCCAGCGTGATCATGAGGAAACTGATGCCGGTGGCGCGCAGCGCGATCAGGCCGAAAAGTGCAGCCATCACCGTGGCGCCGCAGAGGGCGGCGGCAGCGGCAGCAAAATGCCCCCAGCCCAGATTGACCATCAGCCAGCCGCTCGCATAAGCCGACAGGCCCAGGTATCCCGCGTGCCCGAGGGACGTGAGCCCGGCGTATCCGACCAGAAGGTTCAGACTCATGGCGAACATGGCGGCGATCAGGATCTGGCTTGCCAGATTGATATAGTAGACGCCGCCGCACCACCAGGGCAAAGACAGGAGCGCGCCGAGCAGGGCCGCATATAGCGCGGCCTTCACGCGTCTATCCGTCCGAACAAACCGCGCGGCCTGACCGCGAGAATGACGACCATGGGCAGAAACAGGATGATGTAGGCGAGGTCGGGAAACAGCACCTGCCCGAAGCTGTAGATGAATCCGATCACGAAGCTGCCGACGAAGGCCCCGGCGAGGCTGCCGAGACCGCCCAGAATCACCACGACCAGGGCGAGCGGCAGCATGTCCGCATCCAGGCCCGGATAGACCGACAGGATGGGCGCAGCGATCACGCCGCCTATGCCCGCGAGCGCCGTCCCCAGGCAAAAGACGATGGTGAACAGGCGCGACGCAGGCACGCCTATGCCCTGCGCCATCTGCCGGTCGTCGACGCTGGCCCGGATCATCACGCCCAGGCGCGTCTTGTCGAGCAGCAGCCACAGACCGATCGCAATGAGGGCGCTGAACACGAGCACCGCCAGGCGGTACAGGGGAAAAGTCAGGCCGAACATCTGCACGCCGCCGGACAGGAGTTCGGGAGGAGAGACCGGCCGCGGATCACCGCCCCAGAACCACAGGCTGCTATCGGCAATAACGAAGGCGACACCCAGCGTGGCCAGCACCTGCGACAGGCTGTTGCCGGCCAGCCGGCGCAATACCACGCGCTCGACGATCGCACCCAGCAAGCCGACACCCAGTCCCGCCGCCAGAACCGCCAGCGTGAATCCATGTCCGCGATCGAGCACGTTCAAACCGATGTAGGCGCCGAACATGAAGTACGCGCCGTGGGACAGATTGGCGATCCGCATCAGCCCGAAAATGAGCGAGAAACCGGCCGCGAGGGTGAACAGCACCCCGCCCAGCGCCAGGCTGTTTAAGCTTTGGATGAACCAGAAGGACATATGAACGCCCGTGCAATGCGGGCGGCGCGGCGTGTGGCCGCGATAGCGACGCTATTCGATTCCGCCTGCGCGTCGATGATACCGCGCCGCGCGCCGGGTCGGGATTGCTGCCGGATAGGCAGCTTGTCGATCACCACGCCCTGCATCATGATCGAACCCTGCTGCCCATCCGGACTCCGGACCAGCGGACGAAGGCTGCTTATTTCTCTATGTTGTTGGCGGGCGGATAGTCGCGGGAATACACCGGCTTGGCCAGGAACTCCCGGGTATTGTAGGTCCAGAACTGGGTGACGTTGGGGTAGGTCTTGACGACGCTGTTGACCAGTTTGCCGTCTTTGCGCTCGACCTTGCGCACGTAAATATCCATCACCGGATTGCCCAGGGCGTCCAGGCTGAACTTTCCGCGCGGATCGTTGTTCAGCTGCACGCTGCGCAGCGCGGCCATGAATGCGGCCTTGTCCTCGATCTTGCCCTTGACCTCTTTCAGCGCCTGCTCCAGCATCAGCGCCGCGCCGTACGCGCCCATGGAGTAGTAGCCGGGGTCCTGCTGATAGTCGCGGTTCATGCTTTGCACGAAGCGCTTGTTGTCCGGATTGTTGATGCCGGCGGTATACCAGCCCGAGGAAATCACACCCAGCGCCTCGTCGCCCATGGACTTGAGAATGCCTTCGTCCACGGTCGTCATGGCGCCGAGCACGGGGATCTTCTCTTTCATGCCGTATTCCTTGTACTGCTTCAGGAACTTGATGCCGTTGCCGCCGGCGAAGGCGGCGAAGACGGCATCCACGTTGGGCTTGATCTGGCCGATGTAGGTGCCGTAGTCGGCCACGTTCAGCGGCGACCAGAGCTTTTGCACCACTTTGCCGCCGTTCTCCTCGAACGTGCGCTGAAAGCCCGCTGCGATCTCGTGACCGAAGGCGAAGTCGTCGGCGATGATGGCGATGCGCTTGTACTTCAGTTCGCGCGCCGCGTAGTCCCCGAGCACGTGGCTGGGCTGCGCCGACGTGGCCACCGCCCGCACGAACCAGGGATTGGGCTTGCGCTGCGTCAAATCCTCGGCCGCGGCCGACGGCGAAATCACCGGCACTTCCGACTTGCGGATGTAATCGTCGATCGCCAGGGCCTCGAACGCGGCCAGTGGTCCGATGATGACCTGTACCTTGTCTTTTTCGACCAGTTCCTGCGCCTTGGACTTGGTGATGGCCGGCTGCCCGGCGGTGTCGCCCACGAACAGTTCCACCTTGCGCCCGGCGATGGTGTTGTTGCGCTCTTTCAGGAACAGGCGCAATCCGTCTTCCATCTGCTTGCCACCGGCCGCCAACGCGCCCGATTTGATGGTCAGGAAGCCGACGCGAATCGCGTCCTTGTCGGCGGCGTGCGCGGAAGCGCTCAGGCCTGCCACGAGCATTGCGGCGGATATCGCCATGGATAGCAGATTCTTGGACATGGAGTCTCCTCAGACGGATTTTGTTGTAAATTTGCTGACTCATGATATATTACGAAATCGAAAAAAGTCAATTGATGAAGCAAGAAAAATATCGAATTCAGAGAGATATTCCGAATGCGGAAGTGGTATTGCACCGACTGTTCACCTTCAATATTGATATTTCAGATCCACGAAAATATTTCCTTCTGATATTTTTCCAGAACTCATGATCACACCCCACACACCCCCGCCCGCAAGCGGCGGCCGGCTGTTGCGAGAAACGGTGTACGAGCAGCTTCGCGCCGACATGATCAGCTGCAAATTGGCGCCCGGGACCGAAATCCGCGAGGCCGAGCTGGCGGCGCGTTTCGACATGAGCAAATCGCCGGTGCGCGATGCGCTCATGCGCCTGGAGCGCGAAGGGCTGGTCATTTCCCTGCCGCGCCAGGGCTACCGGGTGGCCCCGGTATCGCTCTCCGACGTGCGCGACATGTTCCATCTGCGCGCCGCACTGGAGCGCGCCTGCATGGAGCGCATCGTCCTCTACGCGAGCGACGAGCAGCTGGCGCAGCTCGATTCCTTCCGCCGCTTCGACCCCGCTGCGTGGGACGGCGGATTCATCGCCTACAACAGCGCGTTTCACCGGCGTCTCGCCCAACTGGGCGTGAACGCGAGGATGCGGGATCAGCTGGTCGTGCTGATCGACCTGATGGAGCGCGCCGTGCAACTGAGCCTGAACAACGTCAGGAGAGGCGACCCGCAGCCGCTGGTGCAGGAGCACTGCGAAATCATCGACGCGCTGCAGGCGCGCGCGGTGAAACGCGCGCAGCGGCTTGCGGAGCAGCACATCGTGGCAGCAAGCAAGCGCGTCAGCAACGCGATTTCCAGAAGACTTATCGCAGCCTAATTCATTACCCCGAAGAGGTTTCAAATGTCAGGCAAGAGCAAGCAAGACCAGGCGCCCGTGCACGGGCTTTTCATCGACGGACGCGAAGTTCCGTCCACCCGCGCGGACCTGCTGGATGTGATCAATCCGGCCACGGGCGAACTGCTGGCCCAGATCAGCCATGCGGGCGACGCAGACGTGGACCGCGCCGTGCGCAGCGCCGACACGGCGTTCAACGGCAGCGAGTGGGGCGGCATGTCGAACCGCACGCGGGCCAAGCTGATCAACAAGCTCGCCGACGCGTTCGAGGCGCACCTGGACGAGATGTACCAGCTGGAGACGGCGAACAACGGGCGCTCGCTCAATGAAACACGGGCGCAGATCTCCAGGCTTCCCGACTTCTTCCGCTACAACGCCGGCCTCGCCATCGCGCGGCGCGACTCCGTCATTCCGGTCGACGGCAATTACCTCAACTACACCATCCGCACGCCGATCGGTGTGGTCGGCAATTCGACGCCGTTCAACCATCCGCTGATGATCATGGTCAAGAGCCTGGCGCCGACGCTCGCCTCCGGCTGCACCACGGTGGTCAAGCCCTCGGAATACACCCCGCTGACCACGCTGCGGCTGGCGCGGCTGTTCGTCGAGGCCGGACTGCCCCCCGGAGTATTCAACGTCGTAACTGGGCTGGGCCCGACCACAGGCAAGGCGCTGGCCGAGCACCCCGGACTCGCCAAGTGGGTGCTCACCGGCGGAACCGAGGCCGGCCGGATTACCGGCGCGCTGGCGGGGAGCAACTTCGCCCACCAGACGCTGGAACTCGGCGGCAAGACGCCGGTGCTGGTGTTCGACGACTTCGACGTGGATCAGGCCGTCAACTACGCCGCCTTCGGCGCCTTCATCGGCGCCGGCCAGACCTGCATCTGCGGCAGCCGGCAGATCGTGCAGGAAAAGATCTACGACGAATTCGTGGAAAAGCTTGCGGCCAAGGCCAAGACCATACGCATCGGCAACCCGGCGGACCCAACCGTGCAGCTCGGACCGGTGGTGTCCGAGCGCCAGTTGCAACGGGTCCTGCGCTACATCAAGATCGGCGTGGAGGAAGACAAGGCGCGCCTGGTCGCAGGCGGCAAAGTGCCTTCGGATCCGTCGCTGAAGAATGGCTATTTCGTCGAGCCCACCGTGTTCGCCGACGTCACCGCCCGCATGCGCATCTTCCAGGAGGAAGTATTCGGTCCTTTCGTTTCGGTCACCAAGTTTGGCACCGAAGAGGAAGGACTTGCGCTCGCCAACGATTCGCCCTTCGGCCTCGCGGGCGCCATCCGCACCAACGACGTGACGCGCGCCCACCGCGTCGCCGCCCGCCTCAAGTGCGGCATCGTCTGGATAAACGATCACCACCGGCTGGACCCGGCCTCCCCCTGGGGCGGCATCAAGGACTCCGGCATCGGCCGCGAATGCGGAACGGAATCCTTCGATCAGCACTTCGAGACCAAGAGCGTGATGGTGCGCCTGGACGACGCCCCGTTCGACTGGTACAAGGACACCGCAAAGCAGCCGCGCCTGAACTGAGCGGCGCTTCGGCTCGCCCCGGATTCAGACCCGCATACATCCAGACCACTTCGAGACATTAAGGCAAACCATGCAAACGTCGGACAACATGCAACGCGCCGGCTTCAAAGATGTGAACGTCAGCGTGAACGGCAAGCGATTGAGCGCACGGGTCGCCGGCAGTGGCGTGCCCATGGTCCTGTTCCATTCCCTGCTGGCCGACCAGAGCAGTTTCGATCTGGTCGCGCCCGTGTTGGCGAAGACCCACAAGGTGATCGTCCTGAACCTTCCCGGCTTCGGCGGCTCCGATTTCGTCGGCAGCAGGCTGGAGAACATCGCCGACCACTTCGCCGGGGGCATAGCCGCTTTTGCACCGAGGCAAAGGCCGATACTTCTTGGCAACGGTTACGGCGGATTCATCGCACTGCTCACGGTCATCCGCCACCCGAACATCGCCTCGCGTCTGGTGCTGACCGATTCCGGCGCAGCATTTTCCGAGCCCGGACGCGCGGCCTTCAGGGGCATGTCGGCCGCAGCCAGGGAAAAGGGGCTGGGCGCAATCGCCGACGTGGCGATGCGCCGGCTGTTCGCGCCCGAGTTCCAGCAGCGGAATCCGGCGCTGATCGAAGAGCGGAAGAAAAGCTTTCTGGCGGTGGACCCGCAGGTGTTCCACGGCGCCTGCGATGCGCTGGCAACGCTCGATCTTCGTCCACAACTGTCGTCCGTCAAAGTGCCGGCGCTGATTCTGGTGGGCGAGCAGGACGAAGCAACGCCGCCGCCCATGTCGCATGAACTTTGCGCAGGCCTTCCCGACGCGAAGTTGCACCTGCTGGCGGGCTGCGCGCACGTGCCGCAGTTGCAGGCACCCGGGGTGTTCCTGGATGCGATCAGAGGGTTCATCGACGAAGAAAAAGCCGCCTGAAACGGTTTCTTTCAGCCGCATTAGCTGCAGTTAGCCGCCAACGCTTACCATCAACGCATACAATCTGGCGCATGGATCCTGTCATTCTCCTCAAGGCGCTGATACTCGGCGTGGTGGAAGGCCTCACCGAATTCCTGCCGGTGTCGAGTACCGGCCACCTCATCCTGGTCGGCGATCTGCTCGATTTCAACGACGAGCGCGGCAAGCTGTTCGAAATCGTGATCCAGTGCGGCGCGATCCTCGCCGTGTGCTGGGAGTACAGAGCCAAACTCGGCGCCGTGATCACCGGGCTGGGGTCCAGGCGGGAAGCGCAGCGCTTCGCGCTCAATCTTGGCATCGCCTTCATGCCGCTCGCGATTCTGGGCCTGGCGTTCGGCAAGGCGATCAAGGCGCAGCTGTTCCAGCCGGTTCCGGTGGCGCTCGCCTTCATCATCGGCGGTTTCATCATCATGTGGGCGGAAAAGCGCGATCACACGGTGCGCGTGCTCGAGGTGGAAGACATGCGCTGGACCGACGCGCTGAAGCTCGGCTTCGCCCAGGCGCTTGCGCTGATCCCCGGAACTTCGCGCTCCGGCGCGACCATCATCGGCGGCCTGCTCTTCGGCCTGTCGCGCAAGGCGGCGACCGAGTTCTCGTTTTTCCTCGCGATCCCGACGCTGTTCGCCGCCTCGGCCTACCAGTTGTACAAGGAACGCGCCCTGCTCCACTTCGACGATATCGGCATGTGGGCGGTCGGCTTCATTTCCGCCTTTGTCTCCGCCTTTCTGTGCGTGCGCTGGCTGCTGCGCTACATCGCCAGCCACGATTTCACGCCGTTCGCCTGGTACCGCATCGCCTTCGGACTGGTGGTGCTGGCAACATCCTACGGCGGGCTGGTGAACTGGACCGCCGGCTGAAATTCCGCACCCGCTTCGGTCAGTAAGCGGCGACACCTCCATCCGAACGCGGATCGGCGCCGCCTTCGAGCACACCGTTGGCGTGGCGCACGATGGCGCCGGCGTGTCCCATGGTCTCGTCCCAAGCCTGCAGCACTTCAACTTCGTGGCCATAGCGCCTGAGTTGTTCCACGACATCGGACGGGAAGCGCGCCTCCAGCTTCAGCGTGTCGCTGGTCTGGCCCCAGGTCCGCCCCAGCAACCAGCGCGGCGCACTCACCGCCTCCTGCGGGTTCATGCCGAACAGCGCGTAGCGGGTGAATACCGCGCTCTGAGTTTGCGGCTGGCCGTCGCCGCCCATGTTGCCGTAGACCATGCTGCGTCCGTCGTTGAACAAGGCCATGGCCGGATTGAGCGTGTGAAACGGCTTGCGCAGCGGTCGCAGCGCGTTCAGCGCACGCTCGTCGAGGGAGAAGCTGCAGCCCCGGTTCTGCCAGACGATGCCGCTGTCTTTCAGCACCACGCCGCTGCCGTACTCGTGATAGGTGCTCTGGATGAAGGTAACGGCGCGGCCCTCGCCGTCGATCACGCCCATCCAGATGGTGTCCGCCGGCCCCTTGCCCGCGCCCCAGGGCGCGGCCTTGCTGCGGTCGATGTTGGCCGCGAGCGCCCGCACCGCCACCGGTTCGAGGAAGCTCTGTGCATCGACTCTCATGTAAGCGGGGTCGGTGATGGTGCGGTCGCGGATGGCGAACGCCTGCTTGGTCGCTTCCACGCACAGGTGCACATAATCGGGGCCTTCTGGATCGACCTTGCCGATTTCCAGTGCATCCAGGATGCCCAGGATCAGCAGCGACACCAGGCCCTGGGTCGGCGGCGTCATGTTGTACAGCGTACCGAGCGAGTGTTTTAGCGCCAGCGGTGTACGCCATTGCGCCTGGTGCTGCTGCAAATCGGCGAGCGCGAGCGGACTTCCCGCCGCTGCAAGGTCACGCGCGAACGATGCCGCGAGCTCGCCGCGGTAAAAATCGTCCAGTCCCGCCTGCGCCAGCCGTCGCAAGGTCGCGCCCAGGCGTTTCTGGTAGAACACGCTGCCGATCGCGGGCGGCGCGCCGTTCACGAGATAGGTTTCGTCGAATCCGTGCACGCCTTTCAAGCCCGAGAGCTTGGCTGCCGTCGTGGCGTTCTGGCTGCGCGTGACCGCGATGCCGTTCTCGGCGTAGTCGACGGCATCAGCGAAAAGGCGCGAAAGCGGCAGCCTGCCGCCGAGTTCCTTTGTGCTGAATTCGTGGGCCGCGTTCCAGCCTGAGACCGTGCCGGCGACTGTGTTGGCGGCAACGCCGCCGCGAAACGGAATGCTTTTCGTGACACCGCGTTCGGCGTACCACGGGATGGAAGCGGCGGCCGCGGAGGCGCCGCAGGCGTCGATCGCGCGCGGCGCCTGGCCGGGCACGTGTATCAGCCAAAAGGCGTCGCCGCCGATGGAATTCATGTGCGGATAGACCACGGCGATGCTGGATGCGGCGGCGAGCATCGCCTCCACCGCATTGCCGCCTTCGCGCAATACCGCCAAAGCCGATTGGGCCGCAAGCGCGTGCGGCGCGACGGCCATGCCGCGAGTGCCTCTGATTGAATTGAACATGAATATCCAGTGAAAGGAGCGTTACAACGCAAAAAATAAGTATACCTCAGCGCGATGTGCATTCTGGGTACGGATATTGCTTTTGCTTTGCGCTAGGCAGGCGCGTTGCCGGCCTTTACAACAAAGTTTTCGGAGCCCCATGAGCACCCTACTTCAACTTTCGCGGCTGATCGACGATCTGAATGAGCGCATCGGCAAACTGTCTTCCTGGTTGATTCTGCTGGCGGTTGTCATCTGCACCGGCAACGCGCTCATACGCTATACCTTCAACCTGAGCTCCAACGCCTGGCTGGAAATCCAGTGGTACCTGAATTCGGCCATGTTCCTGCTGGTTGCGTCCTACACACTGAAACTCAACGCTCATGTGCGCATCGATGTCATCGCGGGCAAGCTGTCGTCGCGCAGCCAGGCCTGGATCGATATTTTCGGCAGCGTGTTCATGCTGCTGCCGGCGGTGCTGATCATTGCCTGGTACAGCTTGCCCAGCCTGGCGAATTCGTTCCAATTGCATGAAATGTCCTCCGATTCGGGCGGGCTGGTGCGCTGGCCGGTGCGCCTGCTGATCCCGCTGTCCTTTGGGCTATTGGCGCTTCAGGGCGTGTCGGAGTTGATCAAACGCGCCGCGTTTCTGCAGGGATTGATCGCGAATCCGGCCGAGCCCAGACAGGAGGCCGTCTAGATGTCGCCCGATCTGATGGCGCCGCTGATGTTCGGCGGCCTGGTTGTAATTCTGCTGATCGGCTACCCGGTGGCATTTTCGCTGGCAGCGAACGGATTGCTGTTCGGTTTCATCGGCATCGAAATGGGCCTCCTGCCCGTGGCGCTGTTGCAGGCGCTGCCTGAACGTGTTCTGGGCATCATGGGCAATTCGACCCTGCTCGCGATCCCGTTTTTCACCTTCATGGGACTGATACTGGAGCGCAGCGGCATGGCCGAGGAATTGCTCGACACCATAGGGCAACTCTTCGGCGCAGTGCGCGGCGGCATCGCCTATGCAGTGGTGTTCGTCGGCGGCCTGCTGGCGGCGACCACCGGCGTGGTGGCGGCGTCGGTGATCGCGATGGGGTTGATTTCGCTGCCGGTGATGATGCGCTACGGCTACTCCAAGCGCCTCGCCGCCGGCGTGATCGCGGCTTCGGGAACGCTGGCGCAGATCATCCCGCCGTCGCTGGTGCTGATCATCCTCGCCGACCAACTCGGCGCATCCGTGGGCGACCTGTACGAAGGCGCGCTCATCCCCGGGTTGACGCTGATGGGCATGTACGCGGCCTATGTGCTCGTCGTATCGATCTTCAAGCCGGAAGCGGCGCCGGCTCTTCCGCTGGAGGCGCGCACTCTGAAAGGCAAGGCGCTGGCATTCAGGGTGCTGACCTGCCTGATCCCGCCGCTGGTACTGATTTTCTTGGTACTCGGCACCATATTCATCGGTGTGGCCACGCCCACCGAGGGCGGCGCCATGGGGGCGAGCGGGGCCATCATCCTGGCGCTGATGAAGCGCAAGCTCGACTGGAAACTGATGAAACAGGCGGTCCAGTCCACCTCGACCATGACCAGTTTCGTGATTTTCATCCTCATCGGCTCGACCGTGTTCAGCCTGGTGTTCCGCGGCGTCAACGGCGACCTGTGGGTGGAGAGTCTGCTCACCGACCTGCCCGGCGGCGCGCTTGGCTTCCTCATCGTGGTGAACGTGTTCGTGTTCGTTCTGGCGTTCTTTCTCGACTATTTCGAGATCGCCTTCATCATCGTGCCGCTGCTCGCGCCGGTGGCGCAGAAGCTCGGCATCGACCTGGTCTGGTTCGGCGTGCTGCTCGGCGTGAACATGCAGACTTCGTTCCTGCACCCGCCCTTCGGCTTCGCCCTCTTTTACCTGCGCAGCGTCGCCTCGAAGGAGATCAAGACCAGCGACATCTACTGGGGCGCGATTCCGTTCGTGTGCATCCAGATCGTCATGGTAGCGATCGTCATCGCCTTTCCCGGCATCGTGACGAGCAACGTCTCCAAGGTGCAGGGCGGTATCAGCGGCTCCGGCGCCGACGAAATTCGGCGCCAGCTCGAGCTTCCGGCCGAGCCGGAGGCGCCGGCGAAGGATGGCGGCGCCGCGGGTACGGACGCTGCCAAAGAGCAGAAGGACGAGGATCCGGCCGCGGCCATCAACCGCATGCTGAAGGAGCAGAAGTAGGCGCGTGACCTGCGGAAAGAAGAAGGCCCCGCTTCGGCGGGGCCTTCTTTCCTGCAGTCGGGCGGATGGCGCCGCTTATTTCTTGCCCGGCACCGGGTCGGGAGTATTGAGCAAGAACGTGGTCAAGGTCTGTTCGGCCACGCGATGCCAAAGGAATTCTTCCTGGCGGAATTTTTTCCACGGCTCGTATATTTTCTTCCACGACGGATTCTTGGAGGCTTCTTCTTCGTACAGCTCGAACGCGACCTTGTGCGCAGCCTTCATGATTTCCGGCGAATAGGCGTGCAGCTTGACGCCGTTCTTCACCAGACTCTGCAGCGCCTTGGGATTCTTGAAATCGTATTCCGCCATCATGTCGAGGTTGGCCTCGTAACAGGCGGCCTCCAGCGCGGCCTGGTATTCCTTGGGCAGCTTTTCCCATTCCTTGATATTGACGTACATGGAGTACATGGAGCATGCCTCCCACCAGCCGGGATAGTAGTAGTGCGGCGCGATCTTGTAGAAGCCGAGTTTCTCGTCGTCATAGGGGCCAACCCATTCGGCCGCGTCTATGGTCCCGCGTTCCAGCGCCGGGTAGATGTCGCCGCCCGCAATCTGCTGCGGCACCGCGCCCAGGCGCGACATGACTTCGCCGCCCAGGCCGGCGATGCGCATCTTCAGGCCTTTCAGGTCGGCCACGGTCTTCACTTCCTTTCTGAACCAGCCCCCCATCTGGCAGCCGGTGTTGCCGGCCGGAAAGGAGATCATGTTGAAGTCGCGGAAGAATTCACGCATCAACTGCAGTCCGCCGCCCCAATAGATCCAGGCGTTCTGCTGGCGCTGGTTCATGCCGAAGGGCACGGTGGTGTCGAAGGCGAAGGTCTTGTTCTTGCCGACGAAGTAGTACCCGGCGGTATGGGTGCACTCCACCGTTCCCTGCTGCACGGCATCGACCGTGCCAAAGGCGGGGACAATTTCTCCGGCGCCGAAGACGCGGATCTGGAACTTGCCCCCGGTGATCGCGGCGACCCGCTTGGCGATGACTTCGCCGCCGCCGTAGATGGTGTCCAGGCTCTTGGGAAAGCTGGAGGCGCAGCGCCAGCGCACTTCGGGCAGCGACTGCGCGATTGCGGGAGCTGCGAGCGTGCTTGCGGCAGCGGCACCAGCCCCGGTTACCAGGAATTTGCGGCGATCCATGTCTAGTACTCCTTCAGGTGGGTAAGAAATTCAGTTGGCGCCGGATATCTGCTCAATAGGTCTTGTAGGGAAGGAACTTGCCCGACAGGACGACGTTCACGCGGTCTCCCTTGGGATCGGGCTCGCGCTTGATGTCCATGCTGAAGTCGATCGCGCTCATGATGCCGTCGCCGAACTCTTCGTGGATCAGTTCCTTGATCGTGCTGCCATAGACGTTGACGATCTCATACCAGCGGTAGATCAGCGGGTCGGTCGGTACGGCGGTGGGCAGGGAACCCTTGTAGGGCACGACCTGCAGCAGCGCCACCGCCTCCGGCGACAAGGCGAAGATCTTGCCGATGATCGCGGCCTGTTTTTTGTCGAAAGTCATCTGGCCGAGACAGCCGGCGGTCACCCATTCCTTGGATAGGCCGATCTTCTTGGCGACATCGCCCCACTTGATGCCTTTCTGGATCTTGGCGGCGATGATCATTTCGGTGACGTCGTTGCGGTTCATGCTCAATTCTCCGTTCAGTGATTGATGACCTGCTTGAGTTGCGGGGCGGACTTGTCCACCGGCAACGCCACCACGGGTGCGCGCTCGCCTTCCAGACCGGGCCGAACCACGGGCGGCTGTTTCAGCCGCCCGGCGCTTGCGCTCGTCTGGAACAGCTTCGAGCGGTTGACGAGGAAATCCACCAGGTGGTTGCGTATGCGGTAGTACTGCGGATCGTGGTGAATGTCGTGGCGCATACGGCTGCGCGGCATGGTGTTCTCCACGATTTCGGCGATCGCGGCACCAGGGCCGTTGGACATCAGCATGATCTTGTCGGCGAGCAGGATGGCTTCGTCCACGTCGTGGGTGATCATGAACACCGTCTGGTGCGTGGCCGCGCAAATCTTGAGTAGTTCGTCCTGGATCACGCCGCGGGTGAGCGCATCAAGGGCGCCGAAGGGTTCGTCGAGGAGCAGCATCTTGGGCTGGATGGCGAAGGCACGCGCGATGCCGACGCGCTGCTTCATGCCGCCGGAGAGTTCGCTCGGCTTCTTGTGCTCCGAACCGGTGAGGCCGACCAAATCGATGTATTTGTGACAATGCAGCGCCACCTCGGCCCCGTTCCAGTCCGGCCAGCGCGATCTCACCGCGAAGGCGATGTTTTTCATCACCGACAGCCAGGGCATGAGCGCGTGGCCCTGGAACACCACGCCCCGGTCGAGGCTGGGGCCGGCAACTTCGCGGCCATCCATGACCACCACGCCCCCGCTCGCCTGGTCGAGGCCGGCGAGCACGTTGAGGATGGTGGTCTTGCCGCAGCCGGAATGACCGACGATGCAGACGAATTCGCCCTTGTCGATCTGGAAGCTCACGTCCTCGAACACGGCGAAGGACTTGCCGTCGCGCCCGGCGTAGCTCTTGGACAATCCCTGAATTTCGAGAAATGCCATGGCGTTGCCTATTCGGCCCTATTCGACATAGGTCACGAGTTTCTGCAGCCGGCCGAAGACGAGATCGAGCAGCATGCCGACCACGCCTATCATCAGAATGGCGAAGATGACGTTGGTGAGCGACAGGTTGTTCCACTCGTTCCAGACGAAGTAGCCGATGCCGGTGCCGCCGACCAGCATTTCTGCGGCGACGATCACCAGCCAGGCGATGCCCATGGAAATGCGCATGCCGGTCATGATGGTCGGGGCCGCGGCGGGCAGGATCACCTGAAAGGCCTTGCGCACAGGATTGACTTCGAGCGTCTTTGCCACGTTCAGCCATTCGCGGCGCACGCCGGCGACGCCGAAGGCGGTGTTGATCAGCATCGGCCAGACGGAACAGATGAAGATCACGAAGATGCCCGAGATCGACGAGTCCTTGATGGTGTAGAGCGCGAGGGGCATCCAGGCGAGCGGCGAGATCGGCTTCAGCACCTGGATGAACGGGTCGAGCGCGCGGTAGACGAGCGGCGACATGCCGATGACGAAACCAAGCGGGATCGCAACCAGGGCGGCGAGCGCGAATCCCAAGCCGACGCGCGCGAGCGAGAACGCGAGCTGGATGCCGATGCCCTTGTCGTTCGGCCCCTTGTCGTAGAAGGGGTCGGACAGTTGTTTCAACGCCGTCTCGCCCATTTGCGCGGGCGTGGGAAAGCCGCTGGTCTTGGCCGCGCCCTTGCCCATCAGTTTCGCGTACTCGTCGTTGGCACCCGCCGCCTGTTCCTTCGGCAGGGTGGCGACGTGCCAGATTCCCAGCAGCAGGAACAAGAACAAGAGCGAAAGCACGCCCGCTCGCAAGCCTTCCGCTGTTTTCGTTGCGGGCTTCTTGCGTGCGTTCGGCGCGCTCTTGTCCTCGCTGGACGGCTTTCGCCGCGGCAGTGGTGTCCCGCTTCCAATACTCATGCCGGACTTTTCCTGGCGGCGAAGCTCGCGAGATACTTCTCCGGTTGCGCCGGATCGAACTCCTTGCCCATCACCTTGAATTTGGCGTAGCTGGAGGCGGGTGATTTCATGTCCAGTTCGGCCATGTGCTTTTTCGCGTCGGTCACGAGGAACACCTGCTCGGCGATCTGCTTGTAATTGACGTCGCCCTTGATGTAGCCCCAGCGCTTCATCTGCGTCAGGATCCACACCGCCATGGAGTGCCAGGGGAAGGGGTCGAAGTCGGCGCGGTCGGGAATGTTCTTCACGTTGCCCAGCCCGTCGGCGAATTTGCCCGTCAGCACCTGCTCCACCACGGTCTCGGGCTGGTTCAGGTAATTGGCGGGCGAGATCACCTTGGCGATGAGCGGACGGTTCTTGGCGTCGCGCGCCATGTTGGCCGCGGTGAGCACGGCGCGGTAAAGGGCGGCGAAGGTGTTGGGATTTTCCTTGATGAACTGGTCTGACACGCCGAACGCGCAGCAGGGATGACCGTCCCAGAGTTCCTTCGACAGAATGTGGATGAAGCCGATCTCGTCGTAGACCGCGCGCTGGTTGAACGGATCCGGCCCGAGATAGCCGTCCAGATTGCCGGCGCGCAGGTTGGCCACCATTTCCGGCGGCGGCACGACGCGGATCTGAATGTCCTTGTCCGGGTCCAGACCGTGCTCGGCCACGTAGTAGCGCAGCAGAAAATTGTGCACCGAGTAGTCGAACGGGACGGCGAACTTGAATCCCTTCCACTGCTTCGGATCGCGCTTGTCCTTGTGCTTGACGTGCAGCGTGATCGCCTGGCCGTTGATGTTCTGTATGGTCGCCACGCGCATCGGCTGCGCAGCCGAGCCGATGCCCATGGAAATGGCGAGGGGCATGGGCGAGAGAAAGTGCGACGCGTCGTGCTCCTTGTTCAGCATCTTGTCGCGGATCAGCGCCCAGCCGGCGGTCTTGTTGAGCGTGACGCTGAGGCCTTCCTTCTTGTAGAAGCCCAGGGGGTCGGCCATGATCAGCGGCGTGGCGCAGGTGATCGGAATGAAGCCGATCTTGAGGTCCTTCTTTTCCAGCGATTTCTTTTCCTGCGCCAGCGCCTGCATCGCGCCTATGGGCAGCACGCTGGCGATCGCGGCCATGGCGGTATTCACGCCCACGGCGCGGATAAACCTGCGCCGCGTCTCGTCATGCGGGAACAGCGCGCGCACCATGCTCGATTCGATGATGCGGTTCGATAGGGTTTCGGTGTCTGCGCCTGCCAGCGCGTCGGTGGCGTCGTGCTCGGACTGGCTCGCGTGCTTGCCGCAGCTGCACGCAGAACCCAGGCTGCGATCCGGATCGTATGGATTGAAAAATGCGGACACGTGTTTCTCCCATTTGAATTTTGGGGAACCACGTTCGCAACAAGCGTGCCAATGCAGGCGCCGCCCGAGTGATGGGCTGAAACTCCTTGCCTGAAGCGGATCTCCAGACGGTGTGCGCATGAACGGAAGGCGATCGCGGCAACGAAAACCACGCGCGCTGTGCTGCGCCGGCATCACCTTGGTGCGCGAGCGCACTGTCGTGGCGCGCAATGGAAGAGCGCTACTTCGACAAAGCCGGGAGCCTCCGACGAGGTGCCGGGCTGACGAACTTAACGTACTTGTTGCTTGCCGCGCGCGACCCGCTTAGGAATCAACCCTGTGTCCAGGGCAATCCGGCGAAACGCCACCCGCCCAGTTTGTTGCGCTGTCCGTTCGGGTCTTTGTCGCCTTCGAAGCCCTGCAGAATATTGTAGGCGCGGGCGTGGCCGGCCTGGGCCACGGCGATCGCAGCGTTGTGCGAGCGCACGCCGCTGCGGCAAAGAAACATGACGACTGCGTTCTTGTCGACCTGTGTTTCAAACTCGGCCATGAAATTCGGATTACGGCTTCCGCCCGGCCAGGTGTTCCATTCGATCTCGACGCTGCCGGGCACGCGGCCCACCCACTCCTGTTCGGCGCGCGTGCGCACATCCACCAGTTTGACGTCGGGCAAACCTTGCATGAGCGCATAAGCTTCGACCGGCAACAATGCGCCCGAGTACGGCAGTTTCATTTGTTCTGCGCGCTCGCGCGCCTTGGCGAGAATTTCCTGCGTAGTATCCATGTCGGTCTGCAGAAGAGTTGATGTTTCGGGTAAGCAAAGTAAGTATAAGACAAGGGAATGACAAAAACCGGGCGTTGCAACCTGGCCTAAGCAGAGACGCACAAAACAGGTGCAAAAATGCTTGTTTATGCACCAAACAAGGGCGCGGCGGTCGACCTTAACAATCACACTTCGCTTATGGCACAATGCTCTGCCCGCATTTCGCCGGATGGCATGCTTTCTGCTCTGTAAGACCTCCGTTTCCCATACTCTATTGTCATCAACCGCATCTTGAGGAGAAATAAATGGCTATGTCCCCAGCCGACGTATTGAAACAGATCAAGGACAAGGAGGTGAAGTTCGTCGATCTGCGCTTTACCGATACCCGTGGAAAGGAGCAACACGTATCGGTGCCGGCAAGACTTTTCACCATGGAAAAATTCGAAGACGGCCATGCGTTCGACGGATCGTCCATCGCCGGCTGGAAGGGTATCGAGGCCTCGGACATGCTGCTCATGCCCGACGCGGTCAGCGCGCGCCTGGATCCGTTCACCGACGAGACCGTGCTCAATATCACCTGCGACGTGATCGAACCGTCGGACGGCAAGGGATACGACCGCGATCCGCGCTCGCTGGCAAAACGCGCCGAGGCCTACCTCAAGTCCACCGGCCTGGGCGACACCGCCTACTTCGGTCCCGAGCCCGAGTTCTTCGTATTCGATTCGGTCACGTGGAACGTGGACATGTCGGGCTGCTTCGTGAAAATCGATTCCGAAGAAGCTCCGTGGTCGACGGGCAAGGAATTCGAAGGCGGCAACATGGCGCACCGCGCCGGTGTCAAGGGCGGTTATTTTCCAGTGCCGCCGGTTGATACGCTGCAGGACATCCGCAACGCGATGTGCCTGGCGATGGAAGCGCAGGGCGTGGAAGTCGAAGTGCATCACCACGAAGTCGCGGCACCGGGACAGTGCGAAATCGGCACCGTGTTCGAAAAGCTGGTGAAACGCGCCGACTGGATCCAGATACTCAAGTACACGGTATGGAATGTCGCCCATTCCTACGGCAAGACCGCCACCTTCATGCCCAAGCCCGTCGTCGGCGACAACGGTTCCGGCATGCACGTGCACCAGTCGATCTGGAAGGGCGGCGAAAACATGTTCGCCGGCAATAAATACGCCGGCCTGTCCGACTTCGCCCTCTACTACATTGGCGGCATCATCAAGCACGCGAAGGCGCTGAACGCGATCACCAACCCCGGCACCAATTCGTACAAGCGCCTGGTGCCCGGCTTCGAGGCCCCGATCAACCTCGCCTATTCGTCGCGCAACCGCTCGGCAGCATGCCGCATTCCGTACGCGACCAGCCCCAAGGCGCGCCGCGTCGAAGTTCGCTTCCCCGACCCGATTGCCAACCCGTACCTCGCGTTCTCGGCGATGATGATGGCGGGCCTGGACGGGGTGCAGAACAAGATCCATCCCGGCGATCCGATCGACAAGAACCTGTACGATCTGCCGCCCTCGCAGGCGAAGAAAGTACCGAACGTGTGTTCGTCGCTGGAAATGGCGCTGGAGCATCTGGAAAAAGACCACGAGTTCCTGACCCGCGGCGGCGTGTTTTCGGAAGGCATGCTGGACGCCTATATCGCCTTGAAGATGGAAGAGGTGACCAAGTTCCGCATGACCACCCATCCGCTGGAATTCGACCTGTACTACAGCTGCTGATCGTCCGCAGCGCCAGAGAAAGGCGGGAGCGATCCCGCCTTTTTTTCGCCCGTCGATCGGACAGCGCGAGTCCGCGACCGTCGCCCACGTTGGGCGGGGTAAAAAAACGATTTGAAATCAGCCTGATGTTGGCATAGACTTAACTTTCCTTCTCAATGGTTTCGGCACAATGACTGATAGCTTCATGCGCTTGGGATTCGCTGCCGCACTGGGTTTTGCGCTCGCCGCGCCGGCGTGGGGAGACACCTTCAAGTGTGTCGACGCAAATGGCCGCTCGACCTACACCAACATGAAGGAAGAAACCAAGGGCAAGAACTGCAGCGTGGTGATGCGGGAAATTTCCGTCGTTCCAGCCGGGCCGGCTGCTCCGGCTACCCCGGCCGCCCGCTCCTCTGCGGCGAACCCCTCTCCCGCCGGCTTTCCCAGGGTAGACCCGGCAACGCAGAAAGCCAGGGACGGCGCCCGCCGCAGAATCCTGGAGGAAGAGCTTGCCGAGGAAGAGAAGGCCCTGGCCCAGGCGAAGGCTGAACTGACGGAGCAGGAGGGCATTCGCACTGGGGACGAAAAGAATTACCAGAGGGTTCTCGACCGGCTGCAGAAATACAAGGATGAAATTACGCGGCACGAGAACAATGTCGCGGCCCTGAAAAAAGAGCTCAGCAACACCAAGTAAGCCGGTTCCTGCCTGCGCAGCGAATGCGCCATCGTCCCCGGCTCGACACCCCTTTTCTCCCCTTTTCGCGCAACGCCTCGATATGGCTGCAAGCTCCTTTTCCGGATTAGACTTGCTCGCGACCTCGGTCGTGCTCGTCGATGAAGAGTTGCGCATCGTCCACGCCAATTCGGCCGCGGAGAATCTGTTCGCCTTCAGTTTGAAGAGCGTCTCGGGGCTGCCCCTGGCGCAGCTGTTCGCCGACGCCGACGATTTTGTCGCCAGCCTGAATGCCGCGCGCGAGAACAACTGGAGTTATACCGGCCGCGACCTGACACTGACCCGCCCCGGGCACGCGAGCCTGCAGCTGAACTGCGTGGTCACTCCGACCGAGGATGCCCGCGCGCGCCTGCTGATAGAATTCCGCACGATCGACCAGCAGATCAGAATCGCGCGCGAGCAGCGGCAGATGGACCAGCAGCGCGCAAACCGCGAGCTGATCCGCAACCTTGCGCATGAAATCAGGAATCCCCTGGGCGGCTTACGCGGCTCGGCGCAGCTTCTGGAGCGCGAATTGGAGCGGCCGGAACTGCGCGAATATACGCAGGTGATCATCAAGGAAGCAGACCGGCTGCAGGCGCTGATGGACAGGCTGCTCACGCCGCACAAACAGCCTCAGATCGCGCTGTTGAATATCCATGAGGTACTGGAGCGCGTGCGCAGCCTGGTGCTGGCCGAATTCCCGGACGGCATCAGCATCGAGCGCGACTACGACGCCAGCCTGCCTGAACTTCACGGCGACAAGGAGCAGTTGATCCAGGCTCTTCTCAATATCGCCCGCAACGCCGCCCAGGCCCTGTCAGGAAAGGGACGGATCGAATTCCGCACGCGCGCCGCGCGCCAGGTGACCCTGGCGAAGCAACGCTACAAGCTGGCATTAGAATTGCATGTGATAGATGACGGCCCGGGAATTCCGGAGGAATTGCGCGAGCGGATTTTTTATCCGCTGGTGTCGGGCCGGGACGGCGGTAGCGGACTGGGATTGACGTTGTCGCAAACTTTCGTGCAGTACCACCATGGCACGATAGAGTGCGAGAGCAAGCCGGGCCGAACCTGCTTTACGATCATGCTGCCACTGGAGTAAGCGGGCGATAGAAGACGTGTCGGGCCGGAACCGGAACATTGCCTGCGCCCACTCCGTTCTAAATGGACCTGCATCAAAATATGAAACCGGTTTGGATCATAGACGACGATCGCTCGATACGCTGGGTGTTCGAAAAAGCGCTGGCGCGGGAAAGCATCCCGTTCAAGACGTTCGCTGCAGCTCAGGATGCGCTTGATGCACTGGAACAGGGCGCGCCACAGGTGCTGGTATCGGACATACGCATGCCCGGCACCTCGGGCCTGGAACTGCTGCATAAAATCAAACAGAGCCATCCCGGCCTGCCGATCATCATCATGACCGCCTATTCAGACCTGGAATCGGCCGTAGCGGCGTTCCAGGGCGGAGCGTTCGAGTACCTGCCCAAACCTTTCGACGTGGATCAGGCGGTGGAATTGATCCGCCGCGCCATAGGCGAAAGCATGCGCGAAGTGGAGGGCGTTGAGGCGCGGGAAACCTCGCCTGAAATACTCGGCCAGGCGCCTTCCATGCAGGAAGTGTTTCGCGCCATCGGCCGGCTGTCACAATCGAACGCCACGGTCCTGATTACCGGCGAGTCGGGAACAGGAAAGGAATTGGTGGCGCTGGCGCTTCACCGCCACTCTAGCCGCGCTGAAAAGACCTTCGTCGCCATAAACACCGCAGCCATGCCCAAGGACCTGCTGGAATCGGAGCTGTTCGGCCACGAGCGCGGCGCCTTCACCGGCGCCCAGGCGACGCGCCGCGGACGCTTCGAGCAGGCTGAGGGAGGCACGCTTTTCCTCGACGAAATCGGCGACATGCCGGCCGACCTGCAGACGCGCCTGCTGCGCGTGCTCTCCGACGGCCAGTTTTATCGCGTGGGCGGCCACCAGCCGATCAAGGCCAATGTGCGCGTCATCGCCGCGACGCACCAGGACCTGGAGGAGCGCGTGCGCCAGGGCTTGTTCCGCGAAGACCTGTTCCACCGGCTGAACGTGATCCGCCTGCGCCTGCCGAACCTTCGCGAGCGCCGCGAAGACATCCCACTGCTGGCGAAGCATTTCCTCGCGAAAAGCGCACACGAACTCGGAACGGAAGGAAAACGTTTGTCCGAAGCAGCGATGAATTTTCTGGCGGCGCAGGATTTTCCCGGCAACGTGCGGCAATTGGAAAATCTGTGCCACTGGCTGACGGTCATGGCGCCGACGCAGGCGATCGAAATCGCGGATCTGCCCGAGGAACTGAAACTGGCCGCGAGCACGGCGCCCGAATCGGACTGGGTCGGCGCGCTGGAACGCGAAGCGGAACGCGCGTTTGCCCGCGGCGAAACCGGCGTGCTGAGCAGCTTTTCGCAGAGCTTCGAAAAAGCCCTGATCGGGAAGGCGCTCGCCCGTACCGGCGGGCGGCGCATCGAGGCGGCGAACCTGCTCGGCATGGGCCGCAACACCATCACGCGAAAGATCGCCGAACTGGGGCTGGAAGCCAAGGGCGGCGTGGACGAAGCTGCCTGAAACCGCGTCGGCACCATGCCGGCGCCGAGTAAGTGAACGCCGATTCCGCTATCCGGAACGCTGTTCATATTGCGGGATGTGCTGCAGCGCAATAGAATAGCTCCCTTTTTCCGGCAACCTGGAGTTCCACCAATGAGCGAAAAATTCTCCGGCAACGTGGAAATCCACGCCCGCATTTCCCCAGAATTCGCGCAGATCCTGACTCCGGAGGCGGTCGCCTTCGTGGCCAAGATCTGTCGCCGCTTCGAACCGCGCCGCCAGGAACTGCTTGCCGCGCGCGCGGCGCGGCAAAAGGAGTTCGACGCGGGAAAGATGCCGGATTTCCTGCCTGAGACCGCAAACACCCGCAGTTCGGATTGGACCGTCGCGCCCCAGCCTGCCGACATGCTCGACCGCCGCGTCGAGATCACCGGCCCCACCGAGCGCAAGATGGTGATCAACGCCCTCAACTGCGGCGCGTCCGTCTTCATGGCCGACTTCGAGGATGCGGATACGCCCACCTGGCACAACATGATCGACGGCCAGATCAACCTGTGCGACGCCGTGCGGCGCACCATTACCCTCGAGCAGGAGGGGAAAAAGTACAAGCTCAACGACAAGACCGCGGTGCTGATGGCGCGGCCGCGCGGCTGGCACCTGGACGAAAAGCACATGCTGATCGACGGCAAGCCGGTTTCGGGCAGCATATTCGATTTCGGCCTTTACTTTTTCCACAACGCCAAGGAACTGCTCAAACGCGGCAGCGGGCCGTATTTCTACCTGCCCAAGCTGGAATCGCATCTGGAGGCGCGCCTGTGGAACGATGTGTTCGTGATGGCGCAATACGAGCTAGACGTGCCGCAAGGTTCGATCCGCGGTACCGTGCTGATCGAAACGATACTTGGCGCGTTCGAAATGGACGAGATCCTGTGGGAACTGCGCGACCATTCCGCCGGCCTGAACATCGGCCGCTGGGACTATATGTTCTCCTGCATCAAGAAATTCCGCTCGCACAAGGATTTCTGCCTCGCCGATCTCGTCCACGTCAGGATGACCGCGCGTTTCATGCGCGCCTATGCGCTGCTGCTGGTGAAGACCTGCCATCGCCGGCATGCCCCGGCCATGGGGGGCATGGCGGCGCAGATACCGATCAAGAACGATGCGGCCGCGAACGAAGCGGCGATGGCGAAAGTACGCGAAGACAAGCTGCGCGAAGTCACCGACGGCTGCGACGGCACCTGGGTTGCGCATCCGGGCCTCGTGCCGATCGCCAAAGCAGTGTTCGACCAGCACATGCCCGGAGCCAACCAGTACGACCGGCAGCGCCCCGAGGTGAATATCACGGCGAAAGAGTTGCTCGACTTCGAGCCGGAAACGCCGATCACGGAAGGAGGGCTGCGCTACAACATTTCGGTCGGCATCCAGTATCTCGGCGCCTGGCTCGCCGGCAACGGTTGCGTGCCTGTGTTCAACCTGATGGAAGACGCCGCGACCGCTGAAATTTCACGTTCCCAGATCTGGCAGTGGATACGTTCGCCCAAAGGCGTACTCGAAGACGGCCGCAAGGTGACCAAGGAATTGTTCCGCAGCCTGCTCGCCGAAGAACTGCCCAAAGTCAAGACCCATCTGGGCGAAACGGCATGGAAAGCGGGTAAATACGAGCAGGCAGCGGAGTTGTTCGCGAAAATCACCACCGACGACCATTACGTCGAATTCCTCACGCTGCCGGCCTACGAACTGATCGACTGAGCGTTTTGGACGGAACGAGGGAATGCTTCCCTCGCAGCCCTTTGGATCAAGCGCTGATTTCTGCAATGACCGGCGCGTGATCCGAGGGGCGTTCGTTGCGGCGGGGCTCAACGTCCACTGAACAACTGACGCAATTTGCAGCCAGCGCCGGAGCGAGCAGGATGTGGTCGATGCGCAGGCCCAGATTGCGCTTAAACCCGTTCATGCGGTAATCCCACCAGCTAAATGACTTTTCCGGCTGCTCAAACAGACGGAAGCTGTCCTTGAATCCGAATTCGATCAGGCGCCGCAGGGCATCGCGCTCGGGCCCGCTGACCAAGATCTGGCCTTCCCAAGCCTTGGGATCGTGCACATCACGGTCTTCCGGCGCAATGTTGTAATCACCCAGCACCGCCAGGCGTGAATGGGCCGCGAGTTCCCGCTCCAGCCAGGCGGAAAAAGCGGCGAACCAGCGCAACTTGTACTGGTACTTGTCCGAATCGACGCTCTGGCCGTTGGGCACGTAAGCACAAACCAGGCGCACGCCGCCAACGTCGGCACTGATCACCCTGCGCTGTTCGTCCTCGAAGCCGGGAATCCCGCAAACGACATTGACGGCAGGCTCGCGGCTGAGGATGGCGACGCCGTTATAGGTCTTCTGCCCCGAGAATGCAGCAAAATAACCTGCCGCCTGGACTTCGGCCAGCGGAAATTTCGCATCCTCAAGCTTCAGTTCCTGCAGGCATAGCGCGTCCGGGCTATGCTTTCCCAACCAGTCCAGAACCTGCGGCAACCGCACCTTCAGCGAGTTGACGTTCCACGTGGCGATGAGCATGTTCGCTTTATCTCTTTTCGGTAGCAATATCGGACAATGCCTTGGGGGCTCATTGCAAACGAGGCGATATTCCCCACGGGAGCTTCCTTCGGGGCGCATCCCCTCGTGCTCCCCTGAATCAGGGGCCATTTCGGTAGTTCTGAAATCGCCCTTAGTCTAACCCACGCCATTGCGCCACGCACGGCAGGCGGGCGCTCCAAGCGCAATATCTGTGCGCTTTCGATCGGCTGCTCCAGGATTCTTGAGCCGGGGGAGTGTCCCCCCCCTCGAGTACCCTGTGTCAACCACTAGAAGATGGCGTTCTTGCAGGCCTAAGTTTTTGATGCCGGTCAAACCGGCGCCGATTTGGAACTGCTACTCTGTACCCTTCCCGAAGTATTGGGATAAATATTTGAGTATCTGAATGATTTTGCTTGTGACCACACTGCGAATCAAACGCGAATTCCGGTCCCTTTCGAATCTCCGGAAAGGGTAGGGAAGGCATGCGCTCGAAAACCCTAAAGTTCAAGATCGTCCTGTATCTGGCCACCGCCCTGACTCTGGCGATGCTCGTGTTTACCCTGCTTGTCGTCCGATATCAGCGCGACGGACTTCTGGCTGAAGCCGAGAATCATGTCGCGCAGATTTCAGAGGTGATCAAGCGCAGCACGCGCTTTGCCATGCTGGCAAACCGCCCCGCTTACGTCGACAGCATCATCCAGGACGTCGGCAGTCAGGGGAACATCGCGAAAGTCCGGGTGTTGAGCAAGGACGGGACCATCATCCACTCGACCTACTTTCCGGAAATCGGGCAGAAGGTGGACCGCAAGGCCGAAGCCTGCGTGATCTGCCACCGCACCGAATCGACTCCGGAACAGATTCCTCAGAGCCAGCGCTCGCGGATTTTTTCGACCCCCGAAGGGCGCCGCATGCTCGGAAGCATGGACGTGATTCGCAACGAGCCTTCATGCTATACCGCGAACTGCCATGTGCACAGCAAGAGCCAGCCGGTCCTCGGCGTCCTGGACATCGTCTATTCGCTCGACAACATAGACCGCGCAATGCAGACGGGCGCCGTCACCATGGCTGCCTATTCCATTGGATTTATCATCATCGCATCGCTGTTCGTCGGTTTTTTCGTGCACCGCTTGGTCTACGTGCCCCTGATAGACCTCGAAGCCGGCGCCAAGCGAATATTCTCGGGGAATCTGGACCAGATGATCCCCGTGCGCAGCGACGACGAGTTCGGTCGTCTGGCAACCTCGTTCAACGCCATGACCTCGGCATTGCGAAATTCCCAGGAGGAGTTGCGGGACTGGGGCCACACGCTGGAGCAGAAGGTTGAAAAGCGGACCCAGGAACTGCGCATCGCGGAGACCGAGACGGCGCGCTCGGAAAAGCTGGCATCAGTCGGCCTGCTCGCCGCCGGGATTGCGCACGAACTGAACAATCCCCTCACCGGTGTGCTCACCTTCACCACCCTGCTGCGGAAGAAGATGCCGGAAGGGAGCCTAGACGCTGAGGATCTGGACCTGGTGATCAGGGAGACCAAGCGCTGCGCCGCCATCATCCGGAGGCTTCTCGATTTCGCGCGGGAAAAGACCCCGGAAAAGAAATTTACCGACCTGAACCAGGTCATCGAGGATACGGTGCGCATCATCGAGCGGCCCGCGTCGTTTCGCGATGTCGAGATCGCCATGGCGCTGGACCGGGATCTGCCGCAAGTCTGGGTCGACGCGGACTTGATCAAGCAGGTCATCATGAATATGCTCGTCAACGCACAGCACGCGATCGAAAACGAAGGCACCATCACCATACACAGCCGCCGTTGCCCTGAGGCAAGAAGCCCGGAGCCGGGGAAAGATCCGGTGGCCATGGCGGAAATCTCCGTCGTCGATACCGGTTGCGGCATCCCGGATAAGAATCTGAAGCGGATTTTCGATCCGTTTTTTACCTCGAAAGAAGTGGGGAAAGGTACCGGGCTCGGACTGTCGGTCAGCCACGGCATCGTCAGGGCGCACGGCGGCCTGATCGAAGTGGAGAGCACCGTCGGCAAGGGGTCCACATTCCGGATTTATCTGCCTTTGAATCCTCCCTCGGGAGACGCGGAAAGCAGCAGGAGCGGTCAATGAAAGCCAGGATACTGGTCGTCGACGATGAAGAGATCGTCATCAGAAGTTGCGTGCGCATTCTGGGGGACGACGGGGACAAGGAAGTCGAGACGGCCCAGGACGGAGTCGAAGCGCTGAGAAAGCTCGATGAACGGCATTTCGATGTGCTCATTCTGGACATCATGATGCCGAAGATGGACGGTCTGGAAGTGCTGCGGCGCGTCAAGGAAATGCATCCTGATATCGATGTGATCATGGTCACCGGCCTGTCCCAAATCGATACCGCGGTTAAATCGATGAAGCTCGGGGCCTTCGATTATCTGCCCAAGCCGTTTGATCCGGACGAGTTGAAACTGGTGGTCACGCGCGCACTGGAAAGGCGCCAGCTACTGCAGGAAAACGTCGATCTTCGAAGCGAGGTCAGCTCCAAGTACCGCTTCGAAAACATTATCGGCGCAAGTCCGCAGATGCAGAGCGTATATCGCCTGATCGCCAAGTGTGCGCCTACCAACAGCACGGTGATGCTGACCGGTGAAAGCGGAACCGGAAAGGAGTTGATCGCGCGCGCAATCCACTACAACAGTCTGCGAAAGGACAAACCCTTCGTCGCCGTCGACTGCAATTCACTCAGTGAAAACCTGCTCGAAAGCGAGATGTTCGGACACGTCAAGGGCGCGTTTACCGGTGCGGTGGTCAACAAGAAGGGCATGTTCGAGTTCGCCGGGAGCGGGACTTTGTTCCTGGATGAAATCGGAAACATTTCCCTTACGACCCAGGCCAAGCTGCTGCGCGTGATCCAGGAACGCGAATTCAAGGCGGTGGGCGATACCCGGACCCAGAGCGCCAACTTCAGGCTGATCACCGCGACCAACAAGGACCTCAAGGCGATGGTGGCCGATGGAACGTTCCGCGAGGATCTGTACTATCGCATCAATATCTTTCCGATTCAGGTGCCGCCCCTGCGGGAGCGCCTGGACGACATCCCGCCTCTGGCGTTTCACTTCCTCAACGTGTTCAGCGAGGAGCTCGGGAAGAAAGTTAGCGAATTTTCGGAAGGGGCCATGAGCGCGCTGATGCACCACAACTGGCCGGGCAACGTGCGCGAACTGGAAAACACCATACACCGCGCCGTGATTCTTGCCACCGACAAGGTCGTTCGCCAGGCTCACATGGCGAATATCGCCGAGGCGCAGGTGAACAGCGACCTGGACGTGCCCAGAACCAGCGACGAGCTCAAACGGATCAAGAAAGCCACGCGCGAGAAGTCGGTGGAAAACATCGAAAAGCTGTTCGTCCTCGAGGCGCTGAAAAGAAACGCCTGGAACGTCACCAGGAGCGCCGAGGAAACCGGAATGCAGCGCGCAAATTTCCAGGCGCTGATGAAGAAATACGACATCCGCATCCGCGGCACCGAACAGGACCCGTCGCAGTCCGAAACCGACTGATTCGGAAAGCGGGGACCGCCCTATTCCGCACGGCGGAACCGCTCAACCGCCCGCCGCAACACCAGCGCGCAGTGCGCTTTACCGACGGCCGCGACGCACGGCACCGATCAATGCTTGTTCGCCTCGGCGTGGCCGTGCTCGTCAGGTGTTTCCTCGTAGCCGGTGATCATGGACGTGATGTGCGCCATGCGGGTGTGGCCGAGGGTCGCGAGATAGATGTGCATGAAAATGAAGCCGGAGAAGAAGATGAATATCAGCACATGGGCCGTATCCACCACGCGCACTCCCCCTAGCACGTCGATCATGCCGGAGAAGCGCTTGACGTCCCACAGCAGGACCCCGGTCCAGAATTGCAGCGGCACCAGCAGCAGCATGATCACCTGGTAACTCATGCTCTGCATCGAATTGAATTTTTCGTAGACGCTGACGTGGTGCGGATTGGGATCGCCCTTGAATATGCCGTACCCATAAAACATGGCCTGGCGCAAGCTCGATTGGAAGTGCTTCATCGGGTTCAATTCCGGGTGATACACCCGGATCTTGTCCGTAAACAGGTAGAAGATCAGCCAGATAAAGAAATTACCGATAAGCACAAATCCTATCCATTCATGCAGGACTACCGCCGACCGGAACGACATCAGATCGATCAATCCGATGTAACGTATCTGGAAGCCGGTGACGATCATCGCGATGAAGCCAAACGCGTTGATCCAGTGCCAGATCCTGACGGGGAGCGGGTGAACGTAGATTCTTGGCATTGCGTTGTTCCTTTTTTGCTTTAGGGCATCGGTATCGGCAGTCCGACCTGGGTCCCAGCGTTTCAGGAATCCTCTTTTCCGATGATCTTCTTCGCGTATCGCTTGAACAGCCACCTAATCGTCATATGGCCGATCGGCACGCTAAGGCCGCCAAGCACGGCGAGGGCGAGGAGCCAGTCGAGCAACTTGATCCGCGTGCCGCCGATGGCGTAAAAGCCGCTCAGCGAATCCACCGATATGATGGAGTTCAGCACTTCCGGCTGCGCACCATAGCGCAGCTGCCGGCCATCGGGGCCTACGATCGAAATCGTGACGCTCTGGAACGCGTCGGCGCCCTGCTGGTGGCATTTGGCGCAATCCCGGATCGCCTGCGCACTGCGGGTGAGCTTATGCGCATCGACGCCGTCGCTGACCTCCAAGCGGCCCCGCAGCGTCGTCTTGTTGTCTATGCCTTCGCGGTTGAATTCACGCAGCAGGCTGTGCAGCGCCATCGCATCCAAACCCGCGCCTTTCTTGTCGGCAGAGCGGGCGCGGCTTTCGAACTGCGGCACGCCTGCTTTTTCGGCCACGGATTGCTGCGCCACGTTGTCGTAAAGCCTGAGGTCGACCTTGCGCTTGGCCTCCGGCGAATGGCAGGCCGGGCAGGATACCGCGTCGAAATGCCGTTTGGCATTGGGCAGCCATTTCTGGTGGCTTTCCTGTGCGTCAGGATGACAGCTGAAGCAGGCGCCCTTCAACTGATCGCCTGCGGGCTTCACGTTGTGTGCGCGGTGGCATTCGGAGCAGCCCAGAGTGGCCTTGCCATGGACGCTCCCGGCGTACGCCTGAAAGATCGGATCGTGACACTTGCTGCACGGCGCGCCGCTTGCGGTGTCATAGGCGGATTTGGCCATGACGGCATGAGGACTGTGGCAGTCGGTGCAGACGGGCGCATAGGAGTTGCCGTCACGGAAGAGGGACGCATGAATGCTGCCATCGTAGAGCTTGAATATCGGGGCATGGCAGGATTCGCAGACTTTGTTCATTTCAAGCGAATACTCGCGGCTGCCGGCGCTCTTCTTTTTTACCGGGGGATGGTTCTCGAACGAAGTGCTGGCATGGCAGACGGCGCAGCCGATCTTGTTATGCACCGATTTCCCGAACGCAGCTCCGTCCACATACAGGGAAAGTTTGTCTCCGTTCGCCAATTTCATGTCCATTCCCTTGGTGGAATGGCAGGCAAGACATTGCTCGTCCAGCTGGGTAAGGGCGCTGCCCGCGGCGCTGGCGCCCGGGCCTGCTACAGCGAGCGCGAACACTACCAATGCCAGCCTCGCAGTTGTGATCAGAGCTGCGTGGAAATTGGTTCCGTTCATGTTTAGTATGCTCCGGCGGATCGCCATTTCAGGCCTCTATTATCGCATGTCTTAAAGTGTGTAATGGGGGGTCACAGGGGTAGGTGAATGGTAAAAGTCGTCCCTTTTCCCAGTTCGCTTTCGACGTCTATCGTGCCGTTGTGGTTGTCGATGATTCCCCATATCACCGCCAGTCCGAGCCCGGTTCCTTTCTGCCCTTTTGTAGTGTAGAAAGGCTCGAATATTCTGGACAGGTCGTCCTTGGGAATTCCTTGCCCGGTATCGGCAATCTTTACCTCCAGGTAATCCTTGCTTCCGGCTTCGTCCATCGCCTTGCACATTTCCCAATCGCATTCCGGATTCGTACAGCCCTCCAGTTTTCCGTGTGGCGGAACTTCAAATGCATAGATCGACGATCCGCACTTCGGACATTTGGCGTTGAACTCGACCAGCGAAACGTTGCACTGGGGACATGCGATCTGGAGCGCATGTCCGCTCACTATTTCGATTCCGTACTGGTTGCGGTGCTTTCCGTAAACAGGATCCAGGTTGATGATTCCCACTATCCCGTTCGACGCGGCTTTCACCTTTATGGTCGGCAGGCCGTAGCTCTTTGTTTCGTTGTCCATGAGGTTATGCCCCTTGGGACAAACAGCGGCCTTTATCGGCGCCAGTCCACGCGCCGAAAGGGAAATCAAGGCCGGCGTGACCGATATCCTGCCGCCGCTCTCACCGATTGCGTCGGCGGCGTTGGCCAGCAGATTGATGAACACCTGCTGCATCTGATTTGCATCGACGCTGATTTCCGGCAACGAGGGATCGAGGTGCGCGTCGAGTTCGATTCGCTTGGCCGAGAGCTTGTCTGCGACCACTTCCAGCGCGCATTTTATGATTCTGCTTAGGTCGGAATTTTCCTTCTTGGGAACGGACTGGCGGGAGAAGTCGAGCAAGCCCTTTACGATCTCCCTGCTGCGGATCGTCTCCCTGACGATGATCCCCAGATTCTCCTGCATCTCCGGATCGTCCTTGGTCCTGTTGAGAAGAAAGCTGCTGTAGGTCAGAACCCCGGTGAGGGGGTTGTTGATTTCATGAGCGACGCCCGCAGCCAGCCGTCCCAGCGAAGACATCTTTTCCGCCTGGAAGAGCTGCAGCTTGGCGTCCGCGAGATTCTTGGTCATTTTGTTGAACGACCGCGCAAGAATGCCGAGTTCGTCTTTGCCCGGATTGCCTATGGTGTAATTCAGATTGCCCAGACTTACCTGGTTGGTGGCCTTTACCAGCTCGCTGACCGGCTTGCCGATCCACTTTCTGACGAAATAGGAGATAAAAAAACTCAGGGCCAGAATGGCGATGACGGCGAAGACAATCAATCTGAACTTGCTGTCCTCGATTTGCTGATCCACGTCCTTCAGGTCCATCTTGATGTCGAGAACGCCCAGCACCGTCTGTTCCCTAGTATGCGCGTGGCATTTTGCTTCGTAGCAGGAAGGCTCGTTGTAAATTGGATTTATTACGGCAAGAATGCGGGCGGAATCGGGACTGGTTCTGTAAATGCGCATTCTTTCCCTCATCGACAGCTTCTGTATGGGCTGGTTTTCGGCATGGCAGGCATAGCAACTTTCGGCCCGTTTGTCGACCATCTTCCCCGTCGAGTCTTCGCTGGAAGAGAACATGACTGCTCCGTCCTTGTTCAGGATGCGGATTTCCCGGATGCTGGGTTCATGCGAGATCGTGTTGATGATCGCGTGGATCTCCTCCTTCTTGTTTTCCAGCATGCTCGTGTGCGCGCTGCTCTTTATCGCGTCGCTCAACTTGCTGGCGTGCACCCCCGCCTGGGACAGCAGGGCCTCGGTCTGCGCACCGATGCTGAGATAGGCAAATACGCCGATGATGCCGATCGTAATGGTACCGACGGCAAGGATGAGTTTGAACCCGATTTTTGTTACGGTTAGTTGCATCTCGCGCTTCTGCGAATCAATACAGGCCGGTTGGTCATGCTCGGAGGTGAAGCACCGGCCTCGAGCTTCCAGCGCCTCCTGTCCGGGCGAACCCGGCGGCGGGATGCAGGCTCAATGTGGCGACTTTCTATCGACGCTGGTTGAATCTTTCTTTTCCGGTGTCGAGAGGTACTTGATCAGCAAGACGCCGAGAACGAGAAAAGACATCAGCAAAAGGTACGCCAGGCCTTTCGTTTCGAATATGTTTACGTAACTGTAGAATTCCATCGCAACTCCTTCTGCTATTCCTTGCTGAGGACATTCATCCGGGTAATGATCCATCTGAGGACCCAGATTTCCACGAAGACCACCATGAGCGTCACCACGATTTCCTGCCAGGACGGGTAGTACTTGACCGGCACGTTCCAGTTATAGGCGATCAAACAAACGTTTTGCCTGTTCAGGACGACACCCAGCAGGGTCATGATGGACGCGACTTTGATTACGCCAAAGTTCTTGTTTCTCACTCCATAGGCGTACATGAAGCAGGGTATGAGTACAAAACCGATGACTTCGACCAGGTACCAGTAGCCATAGGGGGTGTCGATCAGTTTCCATTTGTCCCCGTGCATGAAGATAAACGCCAGGAAGAAATAGTAGACGAACATGGTTATGGCGGCGCCCTTGGCCATACCCAGAACGATGTTGTGGTGGGCATGGTGCGACTTCGGGCCGATCAGGTTGCTGAAGACCTTGGAACTGATCGAACCCTCGAAGATGATCATCGAAATTCCGGCGAAAATGCTGGAGACGAAATACAGCAGCGGTATGTATTCCGAGTACCAGAGCGGATGTATCTTGGGTTTGGCCATCAGGAACATCGCACCGACGCCCGATTGATGCAGCATCGAGAGCGTGATGCCTATGATCACTGCGCCCAGCGTCAAACTTTTTAGAAATTTCTGCAATTTCGGCCAATGCGCCCATTCGGCGATGGTCGGTGAAAATTCCACGAACAAGACGGTCATGTAGAGCAGAAAGTGCCAGGAAACCAGAAACAGGACGGAGTTGTATCCGAACGAGTTGCCGATGATCGGATTGATGATGTGCCATGGCCTCCCCAGATCCAGCACCAGGGCGCCGGAATAGAAGATGTACGCCAGCAGTCCGTTCAAGACCGTGACCTTGACGATGCTGTGATATTTTTCCAGTCTCAGCACGTACACTACAAAGCAGACAACGTAGGAGCCTCCGGCGAGGGCAACGCCAGTCATCACGTCGAAGCCGATCCAGAACCCGAAGGGATACTGCTGCGACAGATTGGTGACCGATCCGAGTCCCAGCGTAAAGCGGAAATACAGGATGATGAGGCCGGCTATGATGGTCGGAATCGAAATGATGTTGAAGGTCGTCAGCCACGGGCCCCTGGGCTTCAACTCCTGCAGAAGGAACCGGAGAAAGCCCTTCAGTTCACCGTTGAAAACCGCTGTGCTATTCATCTTCCCACCCCTGGCTTTCGCTTACTTCTTCTTTTCGATCGGTCAGCATGTTCAGCGCCAGCAGGAACGCCGGGACGCCGAATTCGACCAGCGGTACGGAAATCAGGAACTCCCTCGTGTACTCAGGATACGGCGTCGTACCGATGTCGGTCCTGAAGCCGAGCTGCTCGAACGGTACGGCGGCCAGATAGAGCCACCCGGTGCCTCCGGCTTCATGCTCGCCGTAAATATGACGCACGTATTTGTCAGGGTGGCTGTAGACGCGATGACGCGCCACTTCCATCAGTTCTCTTTTCTGCCCGAACATAAGGGCGTCGGTCGGACAGGATTCCACGCAAGCTGGCCGCTTTCCTTCCTGCAGCCGCTCGTAGCACATGTTGCACTTCTGGATCCTGGGATTCCAACCGGAATATTCGAATTTTGGAATATCGAAGGGACAGGAGATCATGCAGAATCGGCAGCCCATGCACTTGTCGCCATCCCAGGTGACGGGCCCTTCCTTCGTTTTGACCATCGCGTTTACCAGGCAGGCAGCGGCGCATGCAGGCTGCCAGCAGTGCAGGCATTGCTTCTTGACGAACACGTCGCCCTTTGCGGTCTTGAATTGATTCACCACCGTAAATTGCTTGTCGCTGGTATCTCTGACTTCTTCGAGCGCTTTGTCGGCCGCCGTATCCGGTACGAAGTTGTTGTGTGCCGTCGAACAGCCGACTTCGCACGATCTGCAGCCGATGCACCTGGTCGTATCGACCAGGACACCGACGAATTCCTTGGGTTCTTTCGCGCTGTCGGCCTTGATGTTGTTGTTGGGTACGCCACCCGCGGCAACAGTAGCCGATGCTATGAAAAACTGTCTTCTATCCACGATAGGTCCAATCTAGAGGCTGATTAGCTGGCGAAATTTATCGATCAAAAGGTCTTCTTGCCGGAATGACATTTTTCGCAACCCTTGCTTGCGTCCTTGCCGGTCCCGACCGAATGGCAGCGCCAGCACTGCTTGTGGATCACGACCTTCGTGCTCAGCGTCTCGTCGGCGATGTTGACCGGCTTTGCGTGATGGCATGCCGAACAGGAATAGGCGCTCTGCTTCAGCTTTCCCGCCTCGTGATGGCAGATTTCGCAATTTATCCAGGAAGACTTGAAATAATCCGGATGCGGGGTTTTAAGTTGCTTGGCGTTGATCTGATGGTGGCATTCGACGCATTTGATCGCGAGGTCCTTGGTGTGCATCTCGTGATGAAAGACCACTTCACCGACCGTAGACGGGAACACCCTCTCCGAGGGCCCCGCCATATTGTCCGACCTGGCGGTCATGCTGGCGGCGACAAGAAGGAGTGCCGACAGCAGCGCAGCAAAACGTTTGATCATGACTGCCTCATATTGAATGCCTGACGTAATGACCGCATGGCCGCCCTTAAGCTATCGGCTATTTCAGGCCCTGGGCTATTTTTGGAGAAAGGTTCTTACGAACTCTGTCAGGAGTCTGTCATCTGCGTTTTGTGCGGCTGACTGATCGTTTCCCTTGCCGGTTTGCGCGCGATCCTTCTCTACCCCCTTGACGATTTCGTCGTATTTCTCGATTTCCGCCTTGTACCAGTTGATGGAATCCACACCGATCTTCAGAGAGTGCAGTTCTTCAGAAAGGTTCGAAGGCTCTATGCAACACATCCAGCTCAGTTCGAAGGGTTTCGATGCAATCCAGTCCGGATGCTCGAGGTGCTCCGTATTGAGCAGGGTGATTTTTCCGCTGACAGGGGACGAAAGATCTACGGACTGCGTGCCATGCTTGATCGAGAGCAGCAAGTCGCCCTTCTTGATTTCCGCATTGAGCTTGGGCATTTCCACTCTGTCGATCTTGCCGATGATCTTCCTGGCAAAGTCGTCAATTCCGACTCGGGCGGTGCCATTCATTTCCACGTTCACCCATGTATGGTTTTGGGATATGAAGATCCCCGCCGGGACGTTGAATTCGTGCTGTGACCCGGATTCCTTGCTTGAGGGCGTAATCAGACGAACCGTCGGCTTCATCTGACGTTCGATCCTGTCCGCGCGCTTGATGACGCATTTGTTGAAGAAGGTGATCAACTCGTCTTCGGTAAAAGGCTTCTGCACGTAGTCCATCGCACCGAACTTCATTGTTTCGACGGCGGTGTCGATGGATGCGTAGCCGGTTATCACGATGACGTCGATGTCTGGGCGCAGGTGCTTTACCGCCTTGGTGACTTCCAATCCGTCCATCTCCGGCATCTTCAGGTCGGTGAATACGAAATCGTAGTCGTTTTTCAAAATGAGCCCGAGGGCTTCCTTTCCCTTTTCTACGGTATCGATGCTGTAACCGGCAACTACAAGGATCTTCCTGAAACTGTCCAAGATGATCGCTTCGTCGTCGACAGCCAGTATTCTTGCCCTGGGTTCTTTTACTTCCACCCTTTTCAGGCTTTTCGCTTCTTCGGAATAATCCAGTTTCAATCCGACGTCGAGGGCAGCTTCCCGTTCTTTTCGCAGTTTTGATTCCTGCCGCTTCTGGAAATAGATGCGCAGCGCAAAATCCACGATGATGAAGACGATGACGGTGACGACGACAATTAGGAAAACCATTTGATGCCTCCGTAAAATACCTGGCTTCTAATGAACTGTAAGATCGAATGGGGGTCAGGAAGTTGTATTGGTGAGCCGGGGTGCAGGCGCGACTGGAGAGGCGGCGTGTGCGCGTACATCCCGACAGCGCGGACTGCGCTCTTGCTGCTTTTTTCCGGGGTCTCGCCTTTCAAACCTTCGCTCTTTATGCACGTGGAACAGTTGATGACTATGGTATGCAGTCGCGGTGCGGGTAGGCTTGACAATTGTCAAGCAAAGAGTCTTGGGAATCGGTACTTGCCGCTGCGGCCCTGCGTGAGACGCCTCTCCTGAGAAATGCATCGGGGGGCAATGAGCCCCCCGATGCATGCTTCAGCGTAATGTCGCGTTATCTTGCTTCAGCCCAATTCCGACTTGTTGGCAATGGCCTTTGCGCCGAGTTTTGTCCAGGCATGAAAGCCGAACCAGAGCAGCAGTCCCAGTCCCAGTATCGGCCCGGCGACGACGAAGGCAAGTCCGATCAAGGGTGCGCCTATGACCAGCGCGACGGTCTTGAGGACGCTAGGCTTGGCCGGTGCCACCGGCGCAAGTTTTGCGGCCTCCTGGTCTTTCTTCTGCTGCGCCTGGATCGCCGTCCAGGCGAGCATGCCCAGCCCGACGATGGGGAAGGTAAGAATGTAGACCAGACCGACAAAGGGTGCCGCCAGGAACAATGCTACGTTCTTGATGAAACGCACCGCACCGTTTGGCGCTTTCTGCTCAATCGTGGTCTCTGGCCACGCCATCCGCGCTTCCGCTTCGGCGCTTACCACCGTCGCGTCTTTTTCTACGAACGCCTTTTCCGCACTGCCTTCCAGCATTTCGGGTGAAACCGGTTTGCGCAGGAATCCGGATACGCCCGCCGCTTCGGCGCGGGCCTCGTTGTCCGGCGAGCCATAGCCGGTGACAATCACTACGGGCAGCCAGGGGCGCTTTTGCTTGACCTGCTCGGTCATCTCCAGGCCGCTCATTCCAGGCATTTTGATGTCTGTGAAAACGACGTCGTAGTCCTCGGTTTCCAGTTTGTTCAGTGCCTCCTGCCCGGAACTGGCGGTGATCACCGCGTAGCCTTTTCCGGAAAGAACCCGGTCGAAACTCTTGGCAACCACCGGATCGTCGTCAACTACCAGAACTTTGCGTAATGCGCTCATGTCATTCTCCTTGTTTCAATATGTGAAATTGCTTGTTTCCATTGCGGAATCGTTTTGTGGGGCGATTCCTTTGTCCAATTCAGTACGGTCCCGATGCAGGGACCATTTCTTCTGTGTCATGGCACCGTTCGCGACGTTGATCACATCGTCCGGACCTACCGGCTTGGCCAGATAATCGAAGGCTCCCAGGCGGACCGCTTCTTTCGCCGTCTCAACGGTCGGATAGCCGGTAATAATGACCACCTCGGTTTCCGGCCATTTCTGCTTGATCGTCTTCAGCACTGTCATGCCGTCCATGCCGGGCATGCGCAGATCAAGAAGCACTACGTCGGCCGGCCGCAGCGCCATCACACGCAGAGCCTCGTTTCCGTCGCGAACCACCTCTACGTTGCAGTGAATGCTGGCCAGCGTCCGGATATGGCTGAGCCGCACGACTTCTTCGTCGTCGACTACCAGAATCTTTGTTTTCTCGTCCATTTTCATTTCCTCGGATGTTTCCGTCACCTTCGCTAACGCAACGTCCGTGCCAGCCATGGAAAGAAGTCTTTTATATATCTGACAATCAATGAGTTAGATTACTAAAGTGCCTATCGCCGCGTAGCATCACGCCCCTGGACGCGCATGCTGAAGTATATTTTTTCTATGCACCGGCTGTGCAACGGAAGAATTTAATGGGTTATTTTCAATTAGATAGCGTAAATAGCCGGAGAGTATTTAGTTTATACACCCGAGCGGGGATACGAATAACCAAGATACAGCTTGCCCGGCGAGAAGGTGGCGGGTGCGCGCGCCACGGCACATGCGCGAGAATCGGAACGGTAGGCCCGCGAGCGCGGGGCCAACCCCGGTTTAGATCACCAGGGCGAGCAAGGGTATGACTATGCGCCTGTGTTGGAGTCCGTAACAGAACAGGGCGGAAATTTCAGAACTGCCGATGCGGTCTTTGAATCAGGGAAGCACGGGGGGAACATGGCTCCCCCATCAATTCCTAGGCTCTCAAGCGGCAACCATACCGCTGTGCCGCAGCAGGGCATCTACCGTGGGTTCGCGGCCGCGAAACGCCTTGAACGAATCGAGCGCGGGCCGGCTACCGCCCACCGCTAGGATCTCGTCGCGAAAGCGTTCCCCGCTACGGCGGTCTAGAACGCCGTTTTCCTCGAACAGTCCGTAGGCGTCCGCCGACAGCACCTCGGCCCACTTGTAGCTGTAATATCCGGCGCCGTAACCGCCGGCGAAAATGTGCGAAAAATTGTTCGGGAAGCGGTTGTAGGCGGGGGGAATGGCGACGGCGACGCGGCTGCGGATTTCGTCCAGTAGCTGCAGCGGGTTCTTGCTGCCGTTGACGTCGAAGTCGAAATGCAGATGCATGTCGAACAGCGAAAACTCCAGTTGGCGCATCATCTGCATGCCGCTCTGGAAGTTCCTGGCAGCGAGCATCTTGTCGTACAGCGCGCGCGGCAACGGTTCGCCGCTGTCCACCTGCGCGGTCATATGCGCGAGCACGTCCCATTCCCAGCAGAAATTCTCCATGAACTGGCTCGGCAGTTCGACCGCGTCCCACTCGACCCCGTGTATGCCGGATACGCCCAAATGATCGACGCGGGTAAGCAGGTGGTGCAGGCCGTGCCCGAATTCGTGGAACAGCGTCAGCACTTCGTCGTGGGTGAACAAGGCCGGTTTGCCTCCGAGCGGCGCAGAAAAATTGCACACCAGGTAGGCCACCGGTGTCTGCACATCCCCGCCCAGCCGGCGGCGGCTGATGGCTTCATCCATCCATGCACCGCCGCGCTTGGTGTCGCGCGCGTAGGGATCGAGATAGAACCGCCCGATCAGGGTTCCCTGCGAATCCAAAATGCGGAAGAAACGCACCGCCGGATCCCAGGTCTCGGCGTGGTCGGATTCGATGCGCACGCCGAATATCGTCTCGACCACCCTGAACATACCCTGCATCACCTTCGCTTCCGGAAAATACTGCTTCACTTCCTGGTCCGAGAAGGCGTAGCGCGCGACTCGCAGTTTTTCCGAGGCGTACGCGAGGTCCCAGGCCTCGAGCCGGGGCAGGTCCAGTTCAGCCGCCGCGAATTCAGCCAGTTCGGCATAGTCCTTTTTCGCGAAAGGCAGGGCCTTGACGGCGAGGTCGTCGAGGAAATCGAGCACCTGCCGCGGGGTCTGCGCCATTTTCGGAACCAGCGAAACTTCGGCGTGGTTGGCGTAACCGAGCAGCTGCGCCGCTTCGTGATGCAGCTTGAGAATCCGGGAAATCAACGGCGTATTGTCGAGCTCTGCATTACCGAACTCGCTCGCCCGAGTGACGTAGGCGCGGTACATCTGCTCGCGCAGTTCGCGCGCGGCGGCGTATTGCATGAAGGGCACGTAGGCCGGGGCCTGCAGGCTGAATCTCCAACCGGGCCTGCCGTCTTTCTCGGCGGCCGCGCTCGCCGCCTCGATCACGTCTTCGGGAACGCCTTCGAGTTTGCTGCGGTCCTCGACCTGCAGCGAAAAAGCGTTGGTCGCGTCGAGCAGGTTCTCGGAAAATTTGGTGGAAAGGCGCGCGAGTTCCTCCGAGATGGCGGCAAAGCGCTGCTTTTCTTCCGCCGTCAATTCGGCGCCTGAGAGACGGAAATCCCGAATCTCGTTGTCGACGATCTTGCGTTGCGCGGCGCTGAGCGCGGCGTATTCCGGCGAGGCCTTGAGCGCCTTGTATTTTTCGAACAGGATCAGGTTCTGGCCCAGTTCGGTGTAGTACTGCACGACCTTCGGCTGGTTGGCGTTGTAGGCCGAACGCAATTCGGGCGAGTCGAGGACGCCGTGCAAATGACCGACCGCCCCCCATGCGCGTGCCAGCCGTTCGTTTGCATCTTCCAGGGGCGCGACGAAGCCGGCCCAGGTCGCGGGTGATCCGGGCTGCGTCAGCGTCTCGATTCGCGCGCGGTTTTCGGCGAGCAATTGATCGACCGCGTGTGTGATGTGTTCGGGCTTGATCGCAGCAAAGTGCGGCAGGTCGCTGAAATCCAGCAGTGGATTCGGGTCGGTCATGTTCGTGTTTTCTTTGGTGGTCCGGGTGGTTAGGGGATTGCGCGAACCCGGAGCGTATCATCTATCCCTGATTCTTCAGCGTGAGCTGCACCAGCTCCGCGACCGAATTGGCCCCCATTTTCTGCATCACGCGCGAGCGGTGCACTTCCACCGTCTTGATGCTGATGCCGAGCTCGTCTGCAATCTGCTTGTTCAGCTTGCCGGCGACGACCAGGGCCAGCACTTCCTGCTCGCGCTGGGTCAGGCTGTCGCGGCGCTGCGCCACCGACGCGCTTTCCGCGCGTTTTGCCGCGGCGGTGCGGTCCTGCTTCATGCACGATTCGATCAGCCCGACCATGTCCTGGTCGTTGAACGGCTTTTCGATGAAATCGGCCGCACCCTTCTTCAACGCCGACACTGCCATCGGCACATCGCCGTGGCCAGTGATGAATACCACGGGCAGGGTGGAAGCGCGCGCCTGCAAGAGTTCGTGCAGGTCCGGACCGCTCATTCCGGGCATGCGCACGTCCAGTACCAGGCAGCCGCAAAACCCATCATTGAACGCCCTGAGAAATTCTTCCGCCGATGCGTACAGTTCGACCTCCAACCCGCGCGATTCGAGCAGCCACTTGAGTGAATCCCGCATCGCCTCGTCGTCATCGACGATGTGTACCCTGGGTTCGGTCATCGCGGATTTACCGGAAGGGTGAAGCTGAACACGCTGCCGCCGCCCGGGTTGGCGACCGCCCACAGGCGCCCGTGGTGGAACTCGATGATCGAACGGCAGATGTTGAGGCCCATGCCCATGCCTTCGGGCTTGGTGGTGTAGAAAGGCGCGAACAGCTTTTCCGTCTGCTCGACCAGCACCACGTGGCCGCGGTCGGCCACCTTGACCTCGATGAAATCCTTGCCGTTGGCGCGCGCGCTGATGGCGAGTTCGCGCTCGGCGCGCGGAGTAGCGTGCATCGCCTCGATGCCGTTCTTCACCAGATTGAGCACCACTTGCTCGATCATGATCTTGTCGGCGTAGGCGGGCGGAAGATCGGCGGGAACGACTACGCTGATGCGCACACCCGCCTTGCGCGCTTCTATCTCGGCGAAACCGATGATTTCTTCGATGACTTCGTCGATTTGCACCGCCCCTCGGTTGGGCTCGCTTTTCTTGACGAAATCGCGTACGCGGCGGATTATTTTTCCGGCGCGCTCCGCCTGCGCGCTTGCTTTTTGCATCGCGGCCAGCAGCTCTTCGGGACGGTAGTCATTCGCCTGCAGGCGGTTGACGCAGCCCATGTTGTAGTTGGCGATCGCGGCGAGAGGCTGGTTCAGCTCATGCGCCAGGCTGGAGGCCATTTCCCCCATGGTGATCAGGCGCGAGGTCTGCTGCAGCCGCTCCGACTGCTGGTTGTTCAGTTCCTCCATGTTCATGCGGTCGGTGATGTCGGTGGCGATTTCCATGCGCACCACGCGGCCGTCCACCCACTGGATCGCGCGCTCGCGCAATTGGTACCAGTGGCCGTTGAGGCTGTTCTGCAGTTCGGTATCGTGCAGTTCTTGCGGCGTCTGGTGCGGCGCCAGCTTTCTTGCTTCTGCCATGAATCGTGCCGGGTCCGGATGGCACACGCTGGTCACCTGCCAGCAGTTGCACCCCACGGTATCGTAGCCGTAGATGTTCTTGAACGCCTTGTTGGCGAATAGAATCTGGTCGGACTCCAGGTCGGCGACATACACCGCCGCGTCCAAACCATCGAGCACCGTCATGAATCGCTGGTGCGACGCCTCCAGTTCCGCGCGGGCACGCCTCTGCTCGGTGATGTCGTGGATCGACGCCATCCAGCCGGCCTGGCGGCCGCCGGCGTCGACCAGGGGCGCCTCGTAAATGCGGACATCGAGGGATTCACCGTTCTTGCGCCGGAAGCGGGACTCTATGCCGCCGAGCGGCGCTTCGCCAGCGAGCGAGCGTTGCAAAACGCGTTCGTGCTCGGTCAGGTCCTCGGAGCTCCAATACGGGAAGGGCGCCATGACGCCTATCAGTTCCTCCTGCGTATATCCGACCATGTTACAGAAGGCCGAATTGACGTAGGTGATACGCCCGCGCATGTCGATGGCACGCATGCCGGTGGGCATGGACTCCTCCATCGCCTTGCGAAAATTCGATTCCGCTCGCAGTGCGTCTTCCGCGCGGATGCGCCGCAACAGATTGTTGCGCAACGACCACAGGCTCCAGACCACCAGCAGCGACAGCCCGACGATCAGCAGGATGGGCAGGGTTTTCGCCAGGCTGGTCTCGATACGATAGGCGGTCACTTGCAGCTGCATGCCGTTGCCGGGAGGGTCGAAGCTGAGGCTGTAGTTGAGGCTTTCGTCGCGCGGATGCGCCGCGGAGTTTTCCGCCAGCAGCAGATTGCCGGCGCCGGTGAAGCTCAAATGATATTTTTCCGAAAACCACGCAGGCACCAGGTGGCGCAGCATGCCCGACACGGGGTAGGCCGCGACCATGGCTCCGAGGAAATTGTGGCCGCGGTGAATCGGGACGAACAACTCCAGGGTCGGTCCGCCGCGCTCGCGCACATAGGCGTTTCCATATACCGGCTGGCTCGAATTGCGCGCGGCGGAAAAACCCTGTTCCGATTCTCTGGGCGCGAGCGCTTCACCGGCGTTCCAGTAACCGGTCTCGATCGGGGCCGCATAGCGGATGATCTTGTCCGCGTCGACCCAGACGATAGCGGGCAGATGCGGGTTGGTCTTCAGATACTGCATGGCCCGCGCCTGGAATTTGGCGCCGCCCATCTGTTCATCGACCGCCTCGCGCGCAAGTTCCTGCAGGAATTCCTGATCACTTTGCAGATTCAGGCGCAGGGTCTGCTCGGCCCACTGCACGTCGCGCGCCAGAGTCGCCATCTGTTGATCGAATTCGCGCTTTTGCAGCACCCATACCAGCGCAATCATCGCCAGGATGAACATGCCCACCGCGATGTTGGGCATCATCCATTGCCAGCCCTGGCTGGATTGTGCGGAACTGCTGTCTACCTTGCGAGATGGCATGGGGTCGTGGTGGATGCGGGCGAAGAATATGAGAATTCGGAACGGATAATGCTAGCACGGCAGCGCTCTGCAACCTTGGACGGATCATGCCAGCGTGCCCTGAGGCGGCTATTGGGGTTTGTCCTTATACCCGCCGGCCGTAGCGGCACCTACAATCGTCCACAGAGGCTGTATCGTTGGTATTCCCAGCTTCTGTTTTGCTCAGCTTGTCTCCTCCTTGCGCCGGGGCCCGTGCCCCGGCTTTTTTTGCGCCGGAATTCCGCGCAGGGCGCGCCCGCCGGCGCAGGCACGTGCCGCCCGGCGCGTGCTCAAATCTGCTGTATGTATAATAATGCGCAGACTTGTGTAATCCGGATGTCAAGCGGACTGCGCGCGGCACAAGTTTCCGATTCGCCCGCAGCCTATCCGACCGCTGGCACGCATCATCATATTCGCCGCAGTAAAGAAGGAGTCTCCATGTCAGCCGTTCCCGAATTTCCCGCAGCCAATGATCCCGATTCCCTGGAAACCCAGGAGTGGCTGGATGCGCTCGAGGCGGTCATGGAGCGGGAGGGTGCGGAGCGCGCCCACTACCTGCTGGAAAAAATGGTCGACAAGGCGCGGCGCTCGGGCGCGTACCTGCCGTACAAGGCGCAGACCGCTTATCTCAATACCATTCCGCCGCACATGGAAGAGCGTTCGCCGGGCGATGCGGCGCTGGAGGATCGAATCCGCGCATACTGCCGCTGGAACGCGATGATCATGGTGGCCAAAGCAAACAGCGTCGAAGGCGACCTGGGGGGCCACATCGCCAGCTTCGCCTCGGTGGGCACCCTGTTCGGCATCGGCTTCAATCATTTCTGGCATGCCCCCAGCGCCGAACACGGCGGCGATCTGATCTATTTCCAGGGTCATTCCGCCCCCGGAGTCTACGCGCGCGCCCTGCTCGAAGGACGCCTCAAAGAGGCGCAGCTGGTCAATTTCCGCCGCGACGTCGACGGCAAGGGCGTCACATCCTACCCACACCCCTGGTTGATGCCGGACTTCTGGCAATTCCCCACCGTGTCCATGGGTTTGGGTCCGATCCAGGCGATCTATCAGGCGCGCTACCTGAAGTACCTGCACGCGCGCGGCCTGGCCAATACCGAGAACCGCAAGGTATGGGCGTTTCTCGGAGACGGCGAAACCGACGAGCCGGAATCGCTGGGCGCCATTTCCATGGCCGCGCGCGAGAAGCTCGACAATCTGATATTCGTCATCAACTGCAACCTGCAGCGCCTGGACGGCCCGGTGCGAGGCAACGGCAAGATCATCCAGGAGCTTGAGGGCGACTTTCGCGGCTCGGACTGGAACGTGATCAAACTGATCTGGGGTTCGTACTGGGACCCGCTGCTCGCGCGCGACAAGGACGGAATATTGTTGCGCGTCATGGAAGAAACGGTAGACGGCGAATACCAGAACTTCAAAGCCAACGACGGCGCCTTCGTCCGAAAACATTTTTTTGGAAAAGATCCAAGACTGCTGGAGATGGTGTCGCGCCTGACCGACGCCGACATCTGGCGTCTCAACCGCGGCGGCCACGATCCGCACAAGATTTACGCCGCTTATGCCGCCGCCACAAAGCACAAGGGCCAGCCCACGGTGATCCTGGCCAAGACGGTCAAGGGATTCGGCATGGGCAAGATTGGCGAAGGCAAGATGGCCACCCATCAGCAGAAGAAAATGGACATCGACTCCATCCGCCAGTTCCGCGACCGCTTCAACATCCCGATCCCGGACGACAAGCTGGAGGAACTGCCGTTCTACGTTCCGCCGGCCGATTCGCCGGAGATGAAATACCTGCATGAGCGCCGCCAGGCACTGGGCGGCTACCTACCGAGCCGCCGGCGCAAAGCCGACGCGGTTCCGGAAGTGCCGCCGCTGTCCGCGCTGGATGCGGTGCTGAAAGCCACAGATCGCGAAATATCCACCACCATGGCGTTCGTGCGCATCCTCAACGCGCTGCTGCGCGACAAGAGCCTGGGCAAGCACATCGTGCCCATCGTTCCGGACGAAGCGCGCACCTTCGGCATGGAAGGCATGTTCCGCCAGCTCGGCATCTATTCGCGCGAGGGTCAGAAGTACACGCCAGTCGACCGCGACCAGGTGACCTACTATCGCGAAGACAAGGCCGGCCAGATCCTGGAGGAAGGGATCAACGAGGCGGGCGCATTCTGCTCCTGGATCGCCGCCGCCACCTCCTACAGCACGACCAACGTGGTCAGCATCCCGTTCTACATTTTCTATTCCATGTTCGGACTGCAGCGCATCGGCGATCTGGCATGGGCGGCGGGTGACCAGCGCGCGCGCGGCTTCCTCCTCGGCGGCACCGCCGGGCGCACGACGCTGAACGGCGAAGGCTTGCAACACGAAGACGGTCACTCGCACGTCCTTTCCTCCGTGATACCGAATTGCGTCTCCTACGACCCGACATTCGGCTACGAACTCGCGCTGATCATCCATGACGGCCTGAAGCGCATGGTGACCAACCAGGAAGACGTGTACTACTACGTCACCGTGATGAACGAGAACTACACGCACCCCGGCCTTCCCGAAGGGGCGGAGGAAGGCATACTCAAAGGGATGTATCTGTTCAAGTCCGGCGCCAAACCCAAAACCAAGGCGGGCGACAAGGCCCTCCTCAGGGCGCAGCTGCTGGGTTCGGGCACCATCCTGCGCGAAGTCATCGCCGCGGGCGAACTGCTGGAGCAAGACTGGGACGTGAGCGCCGATATCTGGAGCTGCACCAGTTTCACCGAGCTGCGCCGCGAAGGTCTGGACTGCGAGCGCTGGAACCTGCTGCATCCGGCCGAAGCGCCGCGCGAATCCTGGGTTGAGAAAAACCTCAAGGCCAATCCAGGTCCGGTGATCGCGTCCAGCGACTACATGAAGAGCTTCGCCGAACAGATCCGCCCTTTCATGCCCAAAGGCAGGGCGTACCGGGTTCTCGGCACGGACGGCTTCGGCCGCTCGGACACGCGTGAACGGCTGCGCGACTTCTTCGAGGTGGACCGCCACTGGATCGCAGTGGCCGCGCTGAAGGCGCTCGCCGATCAGGGTGATATCAAGGCAACGGTGGTGGCGGCAGCTCTGAAGAAATACGGCATCGACCCGAACAAGCCCAATCCGGTTGCGGTGTAAAAGGAACAACCATGTCCAGCATTACGGAAGTCAAAGTCCCCGACATCGGCGATTTCAAGGAGGTCGATGTCATCGAGGTCCTGGTCAAGCCGGGCGATACGGTGGCCAAGGAGACCTCGCTGATCACCGTCGAATCGGACAAGGCGACAATGGAAATTCCATCGCCCGCCGCGGGCGTGGTGAAAGAGCTCAGGGTCAAGCTGGGCGACAAGGTCGCCGAAGGCAGCATGATCCTGCTGCTGGAAGCCGGCGCAGGCGAGGCGCCCGCAGCACCACCATCCAAGGCTGCAGAGACATCCGCACCACCCGCGCCTGCAGCCGAACCCGCGGCCGTGCCGGTTCACAAGCCCGCGCCGGTGCCGCACGAGCTCGTCGCGGAAGTACTTGCATCCAAACCTCATGCCAGCCCCTCGGTGCGAAAATTTGCGCGCGAACTCGGCGCGGACCTGTCCAAGGTGCCGGGTTCCGGACCCAAGGGCCGCATCACACAGGAAGACGTGCAGGCCTTCGTCAAGGGCGTGATGACCCGGGCGCCGGCAGCGGGCGTTGCGGCGGCCCCGTCCGGCGGCGCGCCCTTCAATCTGCCGGAATGGCCGCAGGTAGATTTTGCCAAATTCGGCCCGGTCGAACTGAAGCCGCTGTCGCGCATCAAGCGGCTCTCCGGCGCGAACCTGCACCGCAACTGGATTTCCATACCGCATGTCACGCAGTTCGACGAAGCCGACATCACCGAGCTCGAAGCGTTCCGCAAGGAAAGCGGCGCGGCGAGCGAAAAACAGGGCTTCAAACTCACCATGCTCGCCTTCCTGATCAAGGCCTGCATCACGGCGTTGCGCCAGTTTCCGGAGTTCAATGCCTCGCTCGAGCGCGGGGGCGAAAACCTGGTGCTGAAGCGTTATTTCCACATCGGCGTGGCGGTGGACACGCCAGACGGCCTGGTGGTGCCGGTGATACGCGACGCCGACCGGAAAGGCGTCTACGACCTGGCGCGCGAACTCGCGGAAGTGTCCAAGCTCGCGCGCGACAAGAAACTCAAGCCGGCCGACATGCAGGGCGGAACCTTCAGCATCTCCAGCCTCGGCGGCATAGGCGGCTCGGCGTTCACGCCCATCATCAACGCCCCCGAAGTCGCCATTCTCGGCGTGTCCCGGTCGGCGATGCGTCCGGTGTGGATCGGCGCAAAAGATGGAGCCGGCCAGTTCATGCCGCGGCTGATGCTGCCGCTGTCGCTGTCCTACGATCACCGCGTCATCGACGGCGCCGCGGCGGCGCGCTTCACGTCCTATCTGGCGTCGGTGCTGTCCGATATACGCCGTTCATTACTGTAAGGAGGGAGGGGAGTCGCGGGGCCCGCGTTCGCTGCCCCAGCCGCCTCTCCGCCGTGAAATGACCACCATCGTAATCGCGAAGAAGAACGGCCAGGTGGCGATAGGCGCGGACACGCTCACCACTTTCGGCGACACGCGCCTGGCGCATCCCTACAAGCGTGCGCACGACAAGATCCTGCATTTCCACGGCTCGTGGATCGCCGTCTGCGGCAGTTCGGCGCACCACCTGGTGCTGGAGAACATTTTTGCCGAGATGAAGGAGCTCAAGCTGGGCAGCCGCGCCGAAATTTTCGAAACCTTCCGCAAGGTTCACCCTATCCTGAAGGAAAAGTGCTTCCTCAACCCGAAAGAGGAAGACGACGATCCCTACGAATCCTCGCAGATCACCGCCCTCATAGCCAACAACAGCGGCATCTACGGCGTGTACTCCTATCGCGAGGTGTTCGACTATGACCGCTTCTGGGCCGCAGGCTCGGGACGCAATTTTGCCCTCGGCGCGATGTACGCCGGCTACGGCCGCGCAAGATCCGCGGCCGAGGTGGCGCGCGCCGGTGTCGCAGCAGGCATCGAATTCGACAAGAGTTCGGCCGCGCCCTACGAAGTGCACACGATCAAACTGAAGCGGGGAGTCGCATGAACGACACGGTCGAGATCAAAGTCCCGGACATCGGCGACTTCAAGGACATCGATGTCATCGAGGTCCTGGTCAAGCCGGGCGACACGGTAGAAAAAGAAACTTCGCTCATCACCGTGGAATCGGACAAGGCGACGATGGAGATTCCTTCGCCCTCTGCGGGCGTGGTGCGGGAGGTCAAGCTGAAGATCGGCGACAAGGTCTCGGAGGGCACGCTGATCATGCTGCTCGAGGCCGGCGCGGCGGCAAGCACACCCGCCGCGCAACCGGCCGCAACCGCGGGTTCCCCGGATACGGCCGCGCAAAGCGGTGCCGGCACGGCCACGGCGATACCCGCGGCCCCTATACCGGCCGCGGCTCCCGCTACCGGCGGCGCCGATATGCATGCCGAAGTGTTGGTGCTGGGCGCCGGGCCCGGCGGTTACACCGCCGCCTTTCGCGCCGCCGATCTGGGCAAGAAGGTTGTGCTGATCGAACGCCATGCGACCCTCGGCGGCGTCTGCCTCAACGTCGGCTGCATTCCGTCCAAAGCGCTGCTGCACGCAGCCAAAGTGGTGACCGAAGCCGAAGAGATATCGCACTCCGGCATCGAATTCGGCAAGCCGAAGATCGATCTCGACAAACTGCGCGCCTGGAAGGAAACCGTCGTCGGCCGCCTGACCAAGGGGCTGGCCGGGCTGGCCAAACAGCGCAGGGTCACCACCGTGCAGGGCGTGGGGAAATTCGAGTCGCCCAATCAGATCGCGGTGGAAACGGCCGAGGGTGTAAGGCGCATTTCGTTCGATGCCTGCATCATCGCCGCCGGCTCCCGCGTGGCGCGGATTCCGGGCTTTCCCTACGACGATGCACGCCTGATGGATTCAACCGGGGCGCTCGCCCTCGCCGACATCCCGCGGCGCCTCTTGGTGATAGGCGGCGGCATCATCGGTCTGGAGATGGCCTGCGTCTACGACGCGCTGGGCGCCAAGGTGACGGTGGTGGAAATGGCCGACGGCCTCATCCCCGGCGCCGACCGCGATCTCATTCGTCCGCTCGCCAAGCGCATCGAAAAGCGCTACGAGGCGATCTATCTCAACACCAAGGTGGCCAAGCTCGAGTCCAGGCCAGAAGGCCTGCTCGCCACGTTCGAGGGAGAGGTGAAGCCGCAGCAGCAGATGTTCAACCGGGTCTTGCTGGCGGTGGGCCGGCGTCCAAACGGAGCCGACATCGGCGCCGAGCGCGCCGGTGTCGCCGTAGATGCCCGCGGCTATATTCCGGTGGACAAACAGCAGCGCACCAACGTGCCGCACATTTTCGCGATCGGCGACGTCTGCGGCGAGCCCATGCTCGCGCACAAGGCGACGCACGAGGCCAAGGTCGCGGCCGAGACCATTGCCGGACACAAGGTGGCCTTCGACCCGATGACCATACCTTCAGTCGCCTACACCGACCCGGAGGTCGCCTGGATGGGACTGACCGAAACCGACGCGAAGAAACAGGGACTGGGTTACGACAAAGCCAGCTTTCCCTGGGCCGCCAGCGGCAGGGCGCTTTCGATCGGCCGCGAAGAAGGCGTGACCAAGCTGCTCTACGACAAGGCCTCGAAACGCATACTCGGTGCCGGCATCGTCGGGGTCAATGCAGGCGAGCTAATCGCCGAACTCGTGCTGGCGCTGGAAATGGGCGCCGACATGGAAGATATCGGCCTCACCATCCATCCGCACCCCACGCTGTCGGAGACGCCTTTCTTCACCGCCGAAATGGCGCTGGGCAGCATCACCGACTTGTACGTCCCCAAGAAGTCATGAGCGGAATACGCAAATGCCGATGACGCAGGATGAACTGAAACTCGCGGTCGCAAAAGAGGCGATCAAATACGTGGTCGAGGACGCCATCGTCGGCGTCGGCAGCGGCTCGACGGCGAATTTTTTCATCGACGAACTGGCGAAGATCAAACACAGGATAGACGGCGCCGTGGCCAGTTCGCAGAAGACCGCCGACCGGCTGAAGTCCCACGGCATCCGCGTGGTCGATCTGAACAGCGTGAGCGACCTTCCGGTCTATATCGACGGCGCCGACGAAATCACCGAGCATCTCGCCATGATCAAGGGCGGCGGCGGCGCGCTCACGCGCGAGAAGATCGTCGCCGCAGTGGCGACACAGTTCGTCTGCATCGCCGATGAATCAAAACTGGTCGGAACCCTGGGGAAATTCCCGCTGCCGGTCGAGGTGATCCCCATGGCGCGTTCCCATGTCGCGCGCGAGCTTGTCGCGCTGGGCGGGCAACCGGCGCTGCGCCAGGGTTTCACCACCGACAACGGCAACCTCATTCTCGACGTCTGGAACCTCAACATCCTCAAGCCGATGGAGCTCGAGGCGGAGATCAACAACATCACCGGGGTGGTCACCAACGGGCTGTTCGCCATGCGCGGCGCCGACGTTCTGCTGTTGGGTACTGCCGCCGGGGTCAAGACGAGCAAAAGGAAATAGGGTTGCGACGCGTTCGTGAAATCGGTTCGGCGCCGATGCGCTACTTCCGGCCGGAACGGGCAGGGGCGGGACGTTCAAAAAGAAGTGAGGCTGCGCCCGGCCTGCAACACAGCTTTCGGCACCTGCAATGGTCCGGCGGTAACCAATTTGTCACATAGCCGTGTTAGCCTTCCCACTTGATGGGAGCTCGGTAAATGCCTGAACATATTTCCAAGCAGTTCGACGCCGAACTGGAAGCGGTGCGCTCGCGCGTGCTGCAAATGGGCGGTTTGGTTGAGGAGCAGATCGTCAAGGCGGTGGATGGGTTGGCCAGCGGCGACATCGGGGCGCTCGACCGCGTGATTGAGGACGATCACCGCGTCAACGCCATGGAAGTTGGACTGGATGAAAGCTGCAGCCAGATCATCGCCAGGCGCCAGCCTGCCGCAAGCGATCTGCGTCTCGTTATGGCCATCATCAAAACCATTACGGACCTCGAGCGCATCGGCGACGAGGCGGAGAAGATTGCGCGCATGGCGAAGCTGATACACGAGGCCGAGCGCGCGCATTTGCCGCGGCTGGAATTGAAACACGTCGCCAACCTCGCTTTGGCCATGCTGCGCAAGGCGCTGGACGCCTTCGCCCGTCTGGACGTCGCATCGGCCTTGCAGGTGGTGAAGCAGGACCGCGGCGTGGACGACGAATTCCGTTCCATACTGCGCCAGCTCATCACCTTCATGATGGAAGACCCGCGCACCATTTCCCGCTGCCTGGAAACCCTGTTCGTAGCCAAAGCAATCGAGCGTATCGGCGACCACGCCAAGAACATGGCCGAATACGTGGTCTACATGGTTGAGGGCCGCGATGTCCGGCACACGCGGGAAGAGGAACACATCGAAGGTTTGTAACGGACCGGCGCTGATAGTTCGCGCAGGCAGTTAAGCCTGGATCTACCTCGGCGGCACGTAGCCTGTGGCGGCGTCGGCGCCGCCGCCGAAGAAGTGCTTCTCCAGTTGCTCGGCCAGATACTTCCTCGCGGCGCTGTCCGCCAGATTGAGCCGGTTCTCGTTTATTAGCATGGTCTGATGCTTGATCCACTGCTGCCAGGCTTCCTTGGAGACGTTTTCCCAGAGGCGCTTGCCCAGCTCACCCGGGTAGGGCGGAAAATCCAGCCCTTCGGCCTCGCGGCCCAGCTTGATGCATTTCACCATTCTCGCCATCGCTGCAACTCCTGTCTGTGATCGGCGCCATTTTATCCTATTCGGACCGGCCTACTCCTTTCAGCTTGCAACGCGCGTGAACGCGCCGCTCTGGTAATCGCGGATTGCCTGCTCGATTTCCTCCCGCGTGTTCATCACGAACGGTCCGTGCTGTACCACGGGCTCGCCGAGCGGCCGGCCGGCGAGCAACAGAAACCTCGTGCCGCCGGCGCCAGCGCTCACGTCAACCCGGTCTCCCGGGCCCAGCACACCGGCACTGTGTGTATCCAAGTCGTGCGCTGCGTCGCGCGGACCAACGTAAGCAGCGCCTTCGAAGACATACAGGAAAGCGTTGTGGCCGCCGTCTATCGCCTGCGTGAATGCGGCGCCTGCAGGCAATTCGACATCCAGGTACAGCGGTTCGGTGGCGAGTCCCTGGATCGGGCCCGGGACGGATCCCGCCTCCGACCCCAGTGTTCCCGCAATCACCCTGACGCGGCCGCCGCCGGGTAGCGGGACAAGCGGAATTTCGGCCGCGTCGATGTCCCGGTAGCCCGCTGGTTTCATTTTCTCCTTCGCCGGCAGGTTGATCCACAACTGGAAGCCGCGCATGCGCCCGTGTTCCTGTTGCGGCATTTCCGAATGGATGATGCCCCGGCCTGCGCTCATCCACTGCACCGCACCGCTTTTCAGGTCGCCGCGATTGCCGAGGTGGTCTTCGTGCAGCATGTGGCCGTCGAGCAGATAGGTCACGGTTTCGAAACCGCGGTGCGGATGCGCCGGGAAACCAGCGATATAGTCATTTGCGTCGAAGGACGAGAACTCGTCCAGCATCAGAAACGGATCCAGGCGCGCGAACGGCGACTGCCCTATGCTGCGCCGGAGTTTGACGCCGGCGCCGTCCGAGGCGACGACGGACTGGATAATGCGTTGCAGCGGGCGCGTACTCTTGCCTATGGCCATGACATTCCCCTTTCGATCGAAGAGATTATTACAAAACGAGGGGATATCCCCTACGGGGACTTCCTTCGGGGCGCATCCCTCGTGCGCCCCTAAATCAGAGGCCATTTCGAAAATTCTGAAATGGCCTCTGAGGTAATGCAGTCTGCGGCTTCAAATCTGTGTTACTTTTGGATTCGATTTTCGAGTTCCAGTTCCCGATCGCCATGAATTCCCGCACTAACGCCAAGCTGTTCGCATCCTGCCCGCGTGGCCTGGAAAACACGCTCATCGCCGAACTCTCCGGACTGGGCGCGACCAACGTGCACGCGGTCGCGGGCGGCGTCGGCTTCGAGGGCGACGGCGGCGTCATTTACAGGGCCAACCTGGAAAGCCGCATCGCCACGCGCGTCCTGCTGCGGCTGTTCACCGTTCCCTATCGCAGCGAAGAAGACGTCTACCGCGCCAGCTACGACTTCGACTGGCCGCGGCAATTCGATGTCGGACGAAGCATCCGCGTCTATCTCACGGCGCAACGCTGCCCGCTGAAAAGCCTGGATTTTCTCACACTGCGCATCAAGGATGCGGTGTGCGACCGCTTCAGGAGCGACGTCGGCAGCCGGCCAAACGTGGACACGCGCGCGCCCGAGGTGCGCATCCACGCCTTCCTCGACGCCACACAGTTCATGCTTTACCTCGACACCTCGGGCGAGCCGCTGTTCAAGCGCGGCGCGCGCGCCGCGCAAGGCGAAGCGCCGATCAAGGAAAATCTCGCCGCCGGCATACTCAGGCTGACCGGATGGCAACCGGGAACTGCGCTGCTCGATCCCATGTGCGGCGGCGGCACCTTCCTCATTGAAGCGGCCCAGATCACCCTGGATATTGCGCCGGGTCTCGCCCGCAGCTTCGGCTTCGAAAAACTGAAGAGCTTCGATGCCGGCCTGTGGCAAAAGCTCCGCGCCGAAGCCGAAACGCGGCGCAAACCGGTCGTACCTCTGCCCATCCATGGCAGCGAACTCTATGGCGATACGCTGAAATTCGCACATGTCAACTTGCAGGCGGCGGGACTGGAACAGGCGGTGCAGCTGAAGCAGGCGAATGCGCTGGAGGTCTCCGCGCCGGCCGCGACCGGCGTCATGGTCACCAATCCGCCTTACGGCGAGCGCATGGGCGAACAGCAGGAACTGGCCGAGTTCTACCCAAAATTCGGCGATGCCCTGAAACAGAAATTCGCCGGCTGGAACTGCTACATACTCAGCGCCGACATGAATCTGCCCAAGCTGATCAAGCTGCAGGTGTCCAGGCGCACGCCGCTGTTCAACGGCGCGCTGGAATGCCGCCTGTTCGAATACAAGATAGTGGCGGGCAGCATGCGCGGCCCCAAGTCCACCCAGGGCGGAGAAAAAGGCGGCGCAGCCTAACCTGATGCGGTCTTGCGTGCCTTGACCGCTTTTTTGGCCGCGGTCTTGGTTGCAGGCTTGGCCGCGGATTTTGCGGCAGTCTTCCTGGTGGCGGTCTTGGCGACCGCCTTGGTCGCGGGTTTGATCGCGTCGGAACCCGCTGCTGCCGGCTCCACCGCAGCCTTGCCGGGCTTGGCCACACGCGGCGCGAACTCGAAGCCGACCTTGCCGTCGCCGCCACGCACCAGAAACGCCGAAAACGGCCGTCCCTTCTTGGAAATGAAACGGTGCAGTAGATCGGTCCTGCCCGTGGATAAGAGCTTTTGCATCTGCTCGCGTTCGATCGGCCGCTGCAGGATGATGCGGCCGGAGCGGAAATCGCAGTTCTTATCCGGACCGAGGCTTTTCTCGCACACATAAGCCATCGGCTGCTCGAATACGCGCGACGCGCATTTCGGACACGGTCCCAGCGACTCGAGTCCGGAGAAATCCGGAGCTTCGTCGGTACCGTCGTTGGACTGACCGAAATCGAATTCCGCCTTGAACTCGGACGACAAGCGCACCACTGCGGCGAAGGGTTTGCCCATGCGGCTGCGAAAGCCCTGCAGCGGGCCGATGCTTTGCTTCGCGATCAGGTCCTCGATCTCTTCCGGCGCGAACTCGCGGCTGGAGACGACCTTCCAGATGTTGAAATCGCAGGCCTGACATTGGAACTTGCGGTAGTTTTCCTGCACCGTGCCGCCGCATTTCGGGCACGGCGCCTTCAGCGTGAGGAACGCGGTGTCGGGAATGTCGCCGTTCTTGATTGCGGAGACCAGTTCGCGCGTGGCCCCGACGATGTGCTCCATGAACTCGGCGCGGTCGAGCTCGCCGTGTTCCATCTGCTTCAGCTTGAATTCCCATTCGCCGGTGAGTTCGGGCGAAGTGAGTTCGGTGATGCCGAAGTGGCGCAGCGCGAACATGAGCGAGAACGCCTTGGGCGTGGGGACCAGTTCGCGTCCGTTGCGATGCACGTAGTCTTCGAAAATAAGGCCCTCGATCACGGCGGCCCGGGTGGCTGGCGTGCCCAGGCCCTTGGCGCTCATCGCCGCACGCAGTTCCTCGTCCTCGACCAGCTTGCCCGCACCCTCCATGGCGGAGAGCAGCGTCGCCTCCGAAAAACGCGCAGGCGGCTTGGTCTGGTTCGCCTTGACCTCGACCTGGGTCGTCCTGACTTTCTCGCCGTCCTCGATCGCGACCATCAGCGCGTCGTCTTTCTCCGTGTCGCGGCCGTAGATCGCGAGCCAGCCCGGCTTGACCATCACTTTGCCTTCGCTCCTGAACGGCTCGCCCTCGACGCGCGTGATGCGCGTGGTGACCAGAAACTCGGCCGCGGGGAAGAATACCGCCAGGAAGCGTTTCACCACCATATCGTAGAGTTTGGCTTCCGCATCGGACAGATTGCCGGGCGCCTGCAGCGTGGGAATGATGGCGAAGTGATCGGATATCTTGGTATTGTCGAAGATGCGCTTGCTCGGCTTGACCCAGCCTTCTTTCAGCACCTGGCGCGCGAAGGGCGCGTAGGCTGCGACGCCCTCGCTCTTGTCCTTGCCCTTGGCTTTGCCAGCGAGCATTTCCATGGTGGACTTGACCGTCGGCAAATAGTCCTCCGGCAGCGCGCGTGCGTCGGTGCGAGGGTAAGTCAGGACTTTGTGTTTTTCGTACAGCGCCTGCGCCAGCGACAGCGTGGTGCGGGCAGAGAAACCGAAGCGTCCGTTCGCTTCACGCTGCAGGCTCGTCAGATCGAACAGCAGCGGTGAAATCTGCGTGGTCGGCTTCGCCTCTTCCGTGGCGATGCCGGGCTTGCCTTCGCACTTCTTGCGCAGCGCCTCCGCGCGCGCGGCGTCCCACAGGCGCTCGGGTTTGGCCTCGGCGTCTTCTTCCTTTGCCGCCTTCGCGAACTTCTCGTCGAACCAGCGCCCGCCATAACTGCCCGCGGCGGCGGCGAAGCTCGCATGCACCTCCCAGTAGTCGCGCGACACGAACTTCTTGATGCGATCCTCGCGTTCGACCAGTATCGCCAGCGTCGGCGTCTGTACCCTGCCCACCGTGGTCTTGTAGAACCCGCCCTCTTTGGAATTGAACGCAGTCATCGCGCGCGTGCCGTTGATGCCCACCAGCCAGTCGGACTCGGAACGGCACACCGCGGCGTCGGCCAGCGGCAGCATCGACTTGTCTGTCCGCAAACCGTCGAAACCGTCGCGGATCGCCCCCTGGGTCATCGATTGCAGCCACAGCCGCTGGATCGGTTTCTTGTTCCCGGCATGCTGCATGATATAGCGGAAGATCAACTCGCCCTCGCGCCCCGCGTCGCAGGCATTGACGACGCCGGTGACGTCCTTGCGCTTGAGCAGCTTCAGCAGGACTTTGAGCCTGTCCTCGGTGCGCTCAATCGGCCTCAGGTCGAAATGCGGCGGTATCACCGGCAGATTCGCAAACGACCACTTGCCGCGTTTCACCTCGACGCCTTCGGGCGCAATCAGTTCGAGCAGATGACCGATGGCCGACGAGAGCACGTACTCGTCGCCTTCGAAATAGTCGCCGTGACGGGTGAAGCCGCCCAATGCACGCGCAATGTCGTTCGCGACTGAGGGCTTTTCCGCAATGATGAGTTTCTTCGCCATAGGATTGCCTCAGCGCTCGGGCGCGTGCTCGTGAATTCGGCCGCGCGCAATATTGTTCGCAACCGAGGGCTTTTCCGCAATGATGAGTTTTTGGGCCATAGGGTTTCGTAAAGGCGCAGAAACGCGCTCAAAAATTCGTTCGCGCGCGGCGATACGCAGTATGCCGCGCTTCAAGCCGCAGCATCATAAGTGCAAATTGGAGCGCGAAGCAAGAAGGCAATGCTTTGCTGCGTGACAAAATTCAGCGGAAAAACGCGCTAAGCGCTTTAATGCATGAGCAATTGCGCGCGGTCGGAGAGCAGTTCTTCCAGGATCAGCGAATCGATCGAATGCTGCTGGCTCCACAGGACCATGAGCACGATCACCTTCAGTTTTTCTATGCTGACGCTGTCCTCGGCAAGCGCCATGGCGCGCTCGATGATGATTTCGCGCAGCAGCGGGGTCAGTACCTTTGCCCCCTCGAGGAAGGCGAGAAATCCGCGCCCTTCGACACCCAGTTTGGTCGCCTCCACCTCGGCGTACCCGCGAAATGCCGTGCTCTGCGCCAAGGATTCGGGGAGCGTGCCTGCCTCGGTGGTGGTAAGGCCTTGCAGCCATGCGAGTGCGTCGCTTATGTCGTCGTGCTCGAAACCTGCGGCGGTAAGCTTGCGCGCCAGCGCGTCTTGATCGGGATAGAGGTCGACCTGGTAGTAGTTTTCGAACAGGTAGACGAGTATGTCGAACATTCTTGTGGGCGGCCTCTCGAAATCTGTTGCAATATGAGGGGATATCCCCTACGGGGACTTCCTTCGGGGCGGATCCCCTCATACTCCCCTAAATTAGCCATTGCAAAATTAATTTTGCAATGGGTTCTTAGGAGATTCTTTGGTACAACCCGCCGGGAAGGCTCGCGATTTTGCCCTCGAGTTCGAGTTGCAGCAGCATGGCCGATACGGCGTCGGGCGTCAAGCCGCTTCGCGCGCAAAGCGTGTCTATGTCACAGGGATCGTAACCCAGTTCTGCAAGCAGCCCGCCCGGCGCAGGACTTGCATTCGCAGCGGGTGCTCGAAACCCTCCCATTCCCAGCTCCTGCAGCAGATCCTGCGCGCTTTCCACCAACTTCGCGCCTTGCTTGATCAGCGCGTGACAGCCCTTCGAGTGCGGTGAATGTATCGACCCGGGTATGGCGAACACTTCGCGCCCCTGTTCGGCAGCAAGCCGCGCTGTGATGAGCGAACCCGATGCGAGCGCCGCTTCCACCACCAGGCAACCGCGGGCAAGGCCCGAAATGATGCGATTGCGCCGCGGAAAATTGCTGCCGTGCGGCGGCGTACCGAGAGGGAATTCGCTGATTATCAGACCCTCGCTCGCGATGCGCTCGCCCAGTGCGCGGTTGCGCTGGGGATAGAGGATGTCGGCGCCTGTGCCGAGCACGGCGATGGTGGACCCCCCACCGTCCAGTCCTCCGCGGTGTGCCGCGGCATCGATGCCCAGCGCCAGTCCGCTGACAATGGTGAGACCGGCTTCGCTGAAGCTGCGCGCGAACTGTTCCGCGTTGCTTACCCCCTGGGGCGTGGCATTGCGGCTGCCGACTACGGCGAGCCCCGGCCACGCGAGCAGCTCGCGCCGTCCGGCCAAATACAGGAGCGCGGGAGGATCCGGCGTTTCGAGCAATTGCGGCGGATAGTCGCTGTCGGCGAGGGTCAGGACAGCATGTCCATCCAGTTCGACCCACGCGAGAGCGGCATCGACGGCGGCCGAATCCAGATCGGCGACTATGCGGCCGGCGATTTCGGCGGAAACGATGCGCGCAAGCCCAAGGCGGCCGGCGGCAATAACCTGTTGCGGCAGTCCGAACGCGGTGAGGAGTTTTCTAAGGCCCTGGCCGCCCAGACCCGGTACCAGACTCAGCTTGATCCACGCAGCGAGTTCAGCATCGAGTTGCATTGCGCCTTGAGTTGTCCGCTGCCTGCTGTTGCCTTGGGTGCGTCCCCTTGTCGCCGCCGCACTTCAGGGCGTGGTTACGACATCGCCTATCTGCACCGGGCGCGTCGCCGACATCACCAAGGCATAGGAGACGCGGTCGAAGACGCGAAATACGAAGACCAAGCCATAGCGTTCATCCGGGAGTTTGGTGGACTCGATCTTGTCGGCGCCGAACCATTTGCCGCTCGGCGTCTTTTCCTGGTTGGACCGGCCCAGGCGCAGAAGCGCCAGCACATGGCCGGGCTCGAGTCCGTCGCTCTTTCCCTGATTGAGCGTGACCACGTTCTGCGGACCGGTCTCGCGCAAGCCGTCTCGGGTGGCGATGACGCGTCCCTGCATCGACGCCGCCGGCGCGTGCGGCGCGTAGCTGACCAGCGTGAGCGGGCCCGCGGCGACCAGACGGTCCCCTTTGCCGATTTCGACCTGCGCGCCGAAGATTTGTATAGTGGCCGGTTCGCCGGTCTTGATCACCTTGCTGTCACCGAGAAATATCGCCTCGTAGCCCAGCGTCTTTTTCCCTTCGGGATCGACCAGCGGCTTTCCCTGGCGATAAATCTGCCACAGGCTGTCGACCTTCGCGTCGCCGATACCGCTGACGTAGGCCACGTCGCCCGAGCCAAGATAGACGCGGTCGGCCTGCGCGGCGATGATGCGCGGCGCATTCTTCAGGCCGTCGGGCTCGATCACCAGCGGCCGCGTGAGGAACGGTTCGATGGCCCTCGGAGGAATGCTCGGAATCGCCTGCTTGCTGGTGTCTTCGCTGCGCACCCGCGGCGACAACGTAACCGTGTCGCCCATCTTGAGTTCTGGTTCCGGTTCGGAGCGATGCAGCACGATGACGTCGCCCGGGTAAATCCGGTGCGGATTCTTCATGTCATCGCGGTTGATCTTCCACATTTCCGGCCAGCGCCAGGGGTCCTTCAGAAACTTGGCCGCGATGCTCCATAAAGTGTCGCCCGGCACGACCACATAGCGGTCAGGCGCATTGTCCTGCAGCTTGATGGCCGATGCCTGCTGAGCCATAAGGGGCGCGGCCGCCAGCGCGGCGGCGAGTATGGCGAATATGATAGACTTGCGCATAGGAGCCTCGAACCTATCTAATTAGAGGGCTGAATCATATAAAGTCTAGCACGCTTTTTACAGACTTCATTAAATTTAGCACCTAATCCGTTCAATTAGCAAGTTTTTATGTCCCGTCTGCACATCCTGCGCTATCCCGATCCCCGGCTGCACACTATCGCGGCGCCGGTGGAAGAGGTGAATGAAAGTATCCGCAGCCTGATCGCGGACATGGCAGAGACCATGTACGCCGCGCCGGGCGTGGGTCTGGCCGCGACGCAGGTCAATGTGCACAAGCAGATCATCGTCATCGACGCATCGGATACGCGCGACAAACTTCTGACCTTGATCAACCCGGAAATCCTCGCCGCGATCGGCGTCGCCGACTGCGAGGAAGGATGCCTTTCCGTGCCCGGCATCTACGAGAAAATTGAACGCGCCGAGCGTGTCGTGGTACGCGCGCGTGGGCTGGACGGCGAACATTTCGACGTGGAGGCGGAGGGCTTGCTCTCCGTATGCATCCAGCACGAAATGGATCACCTCAAGGGCCGGGTGTTTGTAGAATATCTTTCGCGCCTGAAACAAACGCGCATTCGCGCGAAGATGCAAAAACAGCAACGGCAGAGCGCGTAGTTTTCGGGACGGACATTCCCCGATGCGCCTAATTTTCGCCGGAACGCCCGAGTTCGCCGCGCGCGCCCTGACCGCGCTGCAGGATGCGGGGCACGAGATCGCGCTCGTACTGACCCAGCCCGACAGGCCCGCAGGCCGCGGTCTGCGGCTCGTACCCAGTGCCGTCAAGGCGCTGGCTTTGGAACACGGCCTTGAAGTGCATCAGCCGGTCGACCTAAAGGGCCCGGAAACACTCGCGCGCCTGGGCTCGGTCGGTGCCGATGCCATGGTGGTGGCGGCCTACGGACTGATCCTGCCCGAACCGGTGCTCGCCATCGCGCGGCTGGGGGCGATCAACATCCACGCTTCGCTGCTGCCGCGCTGGCGCGGCGCGGCGCCTATCCAACGCGCCATCCTCGCCGGCGACGCCCATACCGGAATATCGATCATGCAGATGGACCGCGGCCTGGACACCGGGCCGGTATNNNNGCGGACGAAGACAGTGCGAGCCTGCACGACAGACTCGCCGATGCCGGTGCGCGGGCTATCGTGGCCACGCTCGCCCAGCTGGAACGCGGCCAGATTCGTGCACAGCCGCAGCCGGCCGAAGGCGCCTGCTACGCCGCAAAAATCGCCAAGGCCGAGGCAGAGATAGACTGGAGCGAGGGCGCGCCGGCGATAGAGCGCAAGGTGCGCGCTTTCAATCCGCAGCCGGGCGCGTCCACCGCGATCAGGGGCGCTGCGCTGAAAATATGGCGCGCGCGCGCCGCCGACGCCCGGGGCACACCAGGCACCGTGCTCGAGGCCGTTCCCAAAGGCATCGTCGTCGCCTGCGGCGCCGGGGCGCTGACTATCCATGAGCTGCAGCGTGCCGGCGGCAAGAAGCTGGCTGCGGCGCAATTCCTGGCCGGGTTCCCGATTGCCGCGGGCGAGCGGCTAGAATTCTTTCCGAAAACCACCATCTAAGCGTTTTCCTCGAGACGAGGGAACGCATTGCCCGCGAGCGAACGATGACCTGATCGATAAAGCGGGTCTCGCGGGTTTTTAGACCTGTCCGGTTCTGTAGCACATGAATTGTCCGCTTTTTCTGTTGAGGGCGGGAAGCGGCGAAGGGCGTAGCCCGTAGCCGATTGCCGCCCTCAACGGCGCACCTGGCGGACGGCTCAGGCG
>JAPLRD010000447.1 GCA_026399375.1 Pseudomonadota bacterium | reverse complement strand
GCGCTGCCCGGCATGAAACACGTCGCCATCGTCGCTTCGCCGCACGCCAGCGCGCGCATTGTTTCGATCGACAGCAAAGCCGCGCTCGCCGCACCCGGCGTGCATTATGTATTGACCGGCGAAGAATTCTGCCGCGAAACCGATTCGCTGGCGATCGGCGTCGACACGCCGAAAGTCACGCGCTATGCACTGGCCAAAGACGTTGCGCGTTACGCCGGCGAATGGGTGGTGGCGGTGGTTGCCGATACGCGCGCGCTGGCGGAAGACGCCGCCGAATTGATCGAAGTCGAATACGAAACGCTGCCGCATGTCGTCGATCCGGAAATCGCCGTCAATGCCGACAGTCACCAGGTACATCCGGCGCACGGCTCCAATGTGCTGTTCCATCGCCGCTTCGTCTGGGGCGCGGTTGATGAAGCCTTCGACAAAGCACCAAACAAAGTCAAACTGCGCGTGCGCTGGGGCCGCAGCTCGACGGTGCCGATCGAAACCTTTGGTGTTGCCGCGCAATGGGATGCCGGGCGCGAAATCCTCGACGTCTGGGCGTCGATCCAGATGCCGAAGTTTCCGGACCAGCTTGCGCGCGCGCTCAGGCTGCCCGGCAATGCGGTGCGCGTGCATTACGACGTCGACGTCGGCGGCAGCTACGGCGTGAAACGCGGCATCAAGCACACGGTGCTGGTCAGCTATCTCGCCAGAAAACTCGGCATGCCGGTGCGTTTTCTCGAAGACCGTCTCGAAAACATGCGCGGCGGCGACATGCACGGCCCAGATCGTTTGTTCGACATGCAGGCCGCCTTCGACAACGACGGCAGCATACGCGCGCTGAAAATCCGCGCGCTCGATGATGTCGGCGCCTACGCCGGACGTTCGCCGCTGCAACTCGGCAAACCGGTGTCGGCCATCTGCGGCCCCTACCGCATCAAGGCCGTCGAATACGAACCAACCTCGGTGATGACCAACAAAACGCCGCAGGAAGCGGTGCGCGGCTTCGGCCAGGCGCCGACCAACTATGCGCTCGAATCCGCCATCGACCGGGTGGCGCGTTACCTGGGGATGGACAGGATCGTCTTGCGCAAGAAGAATTTCATCCGCAAAGATCAGTTCCCCTACCTGATTCCCAGCGGCACGACTTACGACAGCGGCGATTACCACGCGGTGATCGACAAGGCTTTGGCCGCGGCCAATTACCCGGCACTGGTCGTGGCGCGCGATGCTTCGAGGAAACGCGGTCGCCTGGCCGGTATCGGCATCGCCAGTTGTCTTGAACCATCCGGCGGCAACTCTTCTTTCGAGCCCCTGTTCAATCCGAAAAATCAGACGACGACCTGGATGGACTCCTGTCTGGTGCGTATCGATTTGTCCGGATCCATCACGGGTGTGATGAATACCTCGAGCTCGGGCCAAGGCCACGAGACCCTGGTAGCCACCGTGCTAGGCGAAGTGCTGGAGCGCGATCCGGACACGATACGCGTGGTGCACGCCGATTCCCTCAACGCGTTGCCTTCCAACAGTCCGGTCGGCAGCCGCATGGCGATCATGCTGGGAGGCGCCGCTGCCGGCGCGGCGAACCGGATCAAGACCGCGCTGCTGGCCATCGCGGCGCATAAGCTGAGGGTAGCTCCGGCCGAACTCGTGTATCACGAGGGGAGCGTGAGCGTGAAGGGCGTCGCCAATAAGATGCTCAGTTGGGATCAGCTGGTGGAAATCGCGCACCGCAAGTTTCACGAGCTGCCCCCGGGGATGGAACCCGGCCTGCAGGCCAAGTTCGTTTGGGAAGTGCCCACCGGGGGCGGACTGCCGACGGTGGACGGACGGATTCAGATGTACCCCTGCTTTTCGTTCGAAGCGCATGTGGTGCTGGTCGAGATCGATCCGGCGACCGGCCAGCCAAAGATCGTGAGCTATTGACATCGTGCACGGCATGACTTACGGCGGCATCGCGCACGGCATAGGCGCCGCCTTGTACGAGAAGTTCGCCTACAGCGACAACGGCCAGCTCGAGAGCCAGTCGTTCATGGATTACCTCATTCCGAGCGCCACCGAAGTGCCGGCGATCGCCATCGTTGATCACTGCACGCCCTCGCCGCATACCACTTTCGGGCAGAAGGGCTCGGGCGAAGCCGGTTACCTTGGCGCGCCGGCTGCGCTTGCGTGCGCCATCAACGATGCGCTGGCACCGCTCGAGATTTCGATCGATGAATTGCCGATGACGCCGCTCGGCTTGCCACCGCGCTCAGTACCTCGTGCACTGTCTGGGCGTTGCGGGTCAGGGCGATCGAGGTGATGGAGATGCCGACAGCGGCACCGATATTGCGGCGCGCGCGGTCACGGAGCGTCTGGGCGCGCTCCTGGGACAGTCGCTGATCGTGGAGAACCGGCCCGGCGCGGGTGGCACCATAGGCCAGGCGATCGTCGCCAAGGCCGACCCGGACGGCTACACCATCCTGATCCATTCCTCGTCGCAGACGGTGACGCCCTCTACCTATCCGAATCTGCCGTTCGACACGCTGAAGGATTTTTCGGGCATCACCATGTTGGCGAACATCCCCAATGTACTGGTCACTGCGCCGGGCAAGGGCATCGCATCGGTGGGCGAACTCGTTGCCGCAGCCAAGGCGAAGCCTGGATCGCTCAATTACGCTTCCGCCGGAGCAGGCAGCGCGACGCAATTGAATGCGGAACGTTTCAGGCTGGGAGCAGGCATCGAGGCGGTGCATATTCCCTACAAAGGAACCCCTGAGGCCATCGCCGATCTGGTAGCCGGACGCGTCGATTACTACTTCTGTCCGGTGGTCAATGCGCTGCCGCTGGTGAAAGGCGGCAAGCTTTCGGCGCTCGCAGTCGGATCGAGCA
>JAPLRD010000290.1 GCA_026399375.1 Pseudomonadota bacterium | reverse complement strand
GCATTGATGTCATCGCCAGGAAGTGCTCGATAGCGATCCTGATAGGAGTTCATGGCTGCGGTGATGCCGTTGAAGTCGTTGACCACGTTCTTGATCTTGGCCTGGGTGATCATTTCCTGGCCTTTCAGGATGCCGCCCAGAAGCAGGCCGATGATCACCAGCACGATCGCGATTTCGACCAGGGTAAAACCCGATTGACGCTTCATCATGTAGCCCCCGACTTATGATTACAGTGAACGGATTCTATATGCGAGCCAAAGCAAAAGCCATACTTCAAACGGGGGAAGCGCTCCCTAGCCATGCCAAGGTATGGGATTCAATACGTCCCGAATGTATTCCTATGCCATCAAAAGAAAGAAGCCCGCCGAAGCGGGCTTCTGATGAAGGTCGGATAATTATAGATTCTTGCAGAGGATGTATTGAGCGGTGCCGGATTCCACGTAAGCATCACCCGCGACGATTGCGTGTAGCGCAGGATTTGGCGACGCCTGGAGATTGGCCCTCACCTGGCCGCCTGCGGCGCTGCCGTCATCCATTTGGGTGTCCACCGCAATGGCAATTTTATCTGGCAAATTGCTGGAGCAAATCATGTTGGAAGTGAAAAATCCAGCCGGGCCCCCTGTTTGAACCCCCATCATTCCGTTGGCGGCATTGTTAGGCTGCGAGGCGGAGGAGCCCGCGCCCGCCAGTGTTGAGCCGCCGACGAAGCCGGCAAGCCGCAAATGCCACCAGAACAGGTTCACCTCGGGCGCGCCAACCGTTGTAGCCACGATATTGTTGTAAAGATTAGGCGCAACAGGGGGGCTGGCACAGGTTGCGACCGAGCATAACTGGCCGTTACCGTCGCCGGAAATCGCCAGGGGATTAGTCCAGCGGGTCGCAGCATTGATGTCATCGCCAGGAAGTGCTCGATAGCGATCCTGATAGGAGTTCATGGCTGCGGTGATGCCGTTGAAGTCGTTGACCACGTTCTTGATCTTGGCCTGGGTGATCATTTCCTGTCCTTTCAGGATGCCGCCCAGAAGCAGGCCGATGATGACCAGCACGATCGCGATTTCGACCAGCGTAAAGCCGCTTTGTTTGTTTTTCATTTCATTTCCCCAAGGGAAAGGTTATTGGTTCGATAAGATATGCAATATCCATGCCATGCAATAAGTGATGTATTTCACACTTTTTCCAAGGGCCTGGAGCGCTGATCCGTTGAGATTCCGTCACGTATGTCGATTTTCTGACAATTCACCTTAATTTCACTTGCCCCCAGCCCGTTTCATCCGGGCCTCGATTTCGCGCAGGCGACCATCGAGGAAATTCAGTTCGCCGCGGTCGGTTATCCTGCCGCTGGCAAGCAGACCACCTATCATCACGCGCGCCGTCTCCAGTTCGTTCAGGTCTTCGCGGATAAAGACTCCCATGGTCGTTGCCCATGCCGGTACGTCCTTGGCGGTGGTGTGCTCATGCAGTGCCGACGCGTATTTGATCGCCAGACCCATGTCCTTCAGCCGGTGTTTGGCAAGAAAGGTCGCGTGCGCGAGCCAGGGCCAGCGCCGGTTGGGATCCTGCAGGTACGCGCGATAGACGAAGTCGAGCATGCGGCGCTGCCGCGCTTCGTCCGGGACCTCGGCGTACAGGCGGCTGGCCGCGAGCAGGGGATATTGGCCGCCCGGATCAAGTTCGAGCATGCGCGCGAGCCAGTCTTCGACGCGTGCGTAGTCCAGGTTCTTGTAGGGTACTTTGGTGCCGGACTGGTAATCGAAGGCCTGCAACTGCAGCATCATGATCTTGGCCAGGACGATCGGTTCCCCAAGGCTCGCGAGCCGCAACAGGGAAGACGCAGGCGGCCGTGACAGGTCCTGCGCTTTCGCGCGTGGTGTCGGCGCCGCGGCGTGCAGGCCGAGCTGCAGCGCCAGGCCCGCCGCGAGCAGCGTCAGCACGGGCGCTGAAACATGGGCCAACGGGCGTTCGTTGCGCATTAGAAATTCTTTCGCTGCAGGTCGAACAAGGCGGCGCCGCACAGCAGCAGCATATAGACGGCAGTCTGCGCCAGCAGTCCCGCGATTTCCGTCGCAGTTGGCGCGCCATAGATCAGCCAGCCCGTCTGCGTCATCCGGTCCAGACCGGGAAGCACGAAGGCTATGGCATCAACGACCGCATTGACCACCCCCTGGCCCAGGCTGAGCCCTTCCGACAGCGGATTGGCCGCGATGACCTGAAGCGCGCCGATCGAGCGCGAAAGCAGATAAAAACCGGCGACAGCCGCAAGCGCGGACATGACCTGCGTCAGCGAAAGCACGCAGAACAGCGAGAACGCGGTCACGATCAGCAGTTCGCATGCAAGCGACAGGCCCCACAGCGCGACCTTCGGTCCGGGCGCAAACAGCGCGAGCGGCAGGCTGGCTATCAGCGCCAGCGCCAGCGCCACCGCACCGAAGCCAAACAGCTTGCCGAAAAAATAACTGCTGCGGCGCAAAGGCCGGGAAAGCACGAGTTCCGTCACCTTGTCGTTGAATTCCCTCACCATGCTGGTGATGACGAATCCGGCAAGCATGAATACGCTGCCGATGCGCAGCAGCGCCGCAAGCAGCGCTGCCTGGATCTCGTTCGACTCCGTGATCGAAACCTGCTGCAGGAACTGCGTGAACGCGAGACCGGCGGCTACGAGTATCAGCGCCAGCCCGAAGAGGCGGTTGCGAAGCGCCTCGAGCAGGGTGTAGCGGGAGATGGACCGAACGTGTTGCAGCATGGCTCTTTCTTTAGCATATTTACAAAACGAGGGGGTATCCCCGAAGGGCCTTCCCGTCAAGCGGGATCGAGGCCTTCGGGGCAAATTCCCTCGCGCTTCGCTAAGTCAGGGGCCGTTTCGGAAATTCTGAAATGGCCTCCTAATTTGGCGTGCAGCGAACCCCGTAGGCGCTTTCTCAGGTTAAACTGCAAGCACAACAAGCGCAAGCATCCGCACCATGCCCATCTCCACCCTGACACGCGCATACCGAGTGCTTACCGGCCGTTATTGGCATTTGCTGTTCGTCGGCATGCTGGCTTTGCTGCATCTCACCGCGATGCGCGGCGTCGAGGACATCTGGGCGCGCGCGCTGATGGTCGCCCACTTCGGCCTGTTCATCCTGTGGCAGCCGTTCATGCGCGGCGAGCAGAACCTGACGCCGCTTCAGGTCTCAGCCATTGCGCTGATCTGCGGGCTCACCATGTTGTTCTGGAACTGGTGGCTGATGCTGTTGTGGCTGAGCATCCTCGCCGGAGTGGTCGGCGGCAAGGTGTTCCAGTTTCAGTTGCGCTGGCAGCGCTACTTCCATCTGACTGTGCTGCTGTACCTGGTGTCGCTGCTGCTCATCTGGGTCTTCCCGCAACTATTGCCCGGTTTTTCACAGACGCAGGAGCTGAAGCAGCTCGCTCAGTACGGATTGCCGCTGCTGTTCCTGGCGATGCTGCTGTTTCCGACGGAAGCCGACACCGGCGAAACGCCGCAGGTGGTGGATTTTTTCTACAGCGCGTTTCTGTTCATGATCATCGCGCTGCTGGTGCTCGGCAGTTTCGCCTTCATGACCCTCGGCAGGGTGCCGTACCCGATTGCGCTGACCTACAGCCTGCTGCTAATCGCCGGTATCCTGCTGCTGCTCGGGCTAGCGTGGAACCCGCGCGCGGGCTTCGGCGGCCTGGGCATGCTGTTTTCGAGGTATCTGCTGTCGGTCGGCCTGCCGTTCGAGAAATGGCTATCCTTCCTGGCAGAACTGTCGCAATCGGAACGCCAGCCGGAGAAATTCCTGCGTGAAGCCTGTGCGGGTCTGGGCGGACTGCCCTGGGTCACAGGAGGCACGTGGCGCAGTTCCGCATACGGCGGCGAATTCGGCATTCAGAGCCGGAACACGGTGGAATACTCAGACCGGGAACTGCATTTGCGCGCCTACACGCCGTTCAATCTGAGCCCTGCGCTGGTCTGGCATTTTCACCTGCTCGGCCAGATGCTGGGCGAATTCTACATGGCGAAACTGCGCGAGCAGAAGCTGCAGCAGCAGTCGTACCTGCAGGCGGTGTACGAAACCGGCGCGCGCATGACGCACGACGTCAAGAACCTGCTGCAGTCGCTCAACGTGCTCTGCGCGGCGGCGGAGCAGGAGACGCATGGTTCGGAGGAACTGCAGTCGCTGATGCGGCGGCAACTGCCGGTGATCACCGCGCGCCTGCAGCAGACCTTGGACAAGCTGCGGGCGCCGACCAGCGAAGCCGGGGGGCTGGTGCCGGCGCGAAGCTGGTGGCGCGACCTGCAGCGCAGCCACTATGCGGGCGAGAATGTCGAGTTTCACGAGGGCGAGATTCGGGAGCAGGCGCTCCTGCCGCGCGAGTTGTTCGACAGTGCCGCAGACAATCTGATTCAAAACGCGCTCAACAAGCGCAAGCTTCAGGCGGACGTCGGCGTCAGGGTCCGCTTCATCTGCGGCGACAGTGTCGCATTCAAGGTGTGCGATACCGGGAGAGAGATCCCCGCCGAAACGGCGCGCGAACTGTTGCGCGGCCCGGTTCCTTCCGAAAGCGGCCTGGGTATCGGACTTTACCAGGTGGCGCGCCTCGCGGAGACCTGCGGTTTCACGCTGACCCTTGCGCATAACAGCGGAGGCGAGGTTTGCTTTACGCTCTCCGGTACGCACAAACTTCCGGCGGAACCGCCTGCCGCCGGCACTGCTCCGTAGCGTCGCATATTCCCGTCGTTGCCGCGCCGGCTGCACGGGCGATGCGCGCATCCTTTGCGTCAGGGGAGCTTGCCCGCGCTCACCATTCGCGTGACCAGCAGGCTGACCGGGATATAGGCGACCAGGTCGTCGTATTCGCAGAAATTGCCGGCAGCCGTGTCACTGCAGGTGCTTGTTTGCGGCGATTGTTCGCGTGAATAGAACGTTGTCGAAGCTGCCGCAGGGGTGTTTGCGGTTTCATCGGCGTTGACCGCGGGCGGCGCCGTGTACTGGGTACCGCCCGGGGTGTAGGCGCCATAGCCGTTCTTGCCATGCGAGATGATAACCACCGGAACGCCGGATACGCTGGTGCCGGCCTTGTTTGCGGAAGTGCGGGTCTTGACCGTGAGCGTCCCGGTAGAGCACAAGGCGAAAGACGTCGGTGTACCCGGTACGGGAACAGGACCTGCGCCGCACCCCGCGCTCCACGAGTTCGCCGCATACAGGTCGGCAAAGTTGACATCCACGACATAGGTGAAACGCCGCCCCCAGACATCGGTTTCAGCAACGCCAAGTGCGGCCCAGGGAAGGACTGCATATTTGGCGGCTATAGGGCAGGCATTCGCCACCATGGCTGGTTCTTGACCAGCGGTAGCCGCGCCCGTCACGAGCGTGCCGTCCGCGGCGCAGGGCAGCCTCCCGTTGGCCTGGGCGAAACCGATGAGCGCATCCTTGACCTGGTTCAGTCGGCTCTGCGTCTCGCCGATGTTGCGCGCCTCGATCTGCGTCGAAACGGTCGAGAGCACGCTGGTCAGCAGCAGGCCGACCACCACCAGAACGATCGCCATTTCCGCCAGGGTAAATCCGCCGCTGCGTGGTCTCATGCCGGTGTCCTCAGGGCGCAATGACGATAACTTTGTCGTTGATGGCGGTCGCGGTGCCCGAGACGGTCGTGGACGTACTCATGGCATGCTCGAAGATGTAATC
>JAPLRD010000395.1 GCA_026399375.1 Pseudomonadota bacterium | reverse complement strand
ACCGAGACGTTCAGGCTTTCGACCTGCCCCAGCATGGGGATTTTCACCAGCTGGTCGCAGGTCTCGCGCGTGAGCCGGCGCAGACCCTCGCCTTCGGCCCCCAGCACCCAGGCCAGGGCCGCGGGCAGCTGCGCCGAATACAAGCCCTCGCCGCCCTCGGAATCGGCGCCCACGACCCAGATGTTGCGTTCCTTCAGCTCGCGCAGCGTGCGCGCGAGATTGGTCACTGCGATATAGGGCACGCTGTCGGCCGCCCCGCTCGCGACCTTGATCACCGTCGCCGACAATCCCACGGCGCGATCCTTGGGCGCAATCACAGCATGGCAGCCGGCGGCGTCGGCCACGCGCAGGCACGCGCCGAGGTTGTGCGGATCCTGCACCCCGTCGAGCACCAGCAGCAGCGGCGGCTCCTTCAGGCCGTCGAGCAGGTCGTCAAGCGCGACATGCTGGCGCACCGCGTCCACCCTTGCCACCACGCCCTGGTGGCGTCCGGGCGGCGCCATGCCGTCCAGGCGCCGCGCATCCACCTGCAGCACGCGAAGCGCGAGACCTTCGGCGAGTTTCATCAGGTCGCGCATGCGCGGGTCGTCGCGCCCGCTGTCGCAATAGAGCTCATGCACGCTTTTCGCGTCCAGGCGCAGGCGCGCGGTAATGGCGTGAAAGCCGTGGATGAAATTTGTGCTGGCCAAGGCTCAGGCCCTTTTCTTCTTTGCCGGAGCGACTTCTTCGGCAAGACGAAAATCAATCTTGCTCGAATCCAGGTCCACGCGCACCAGCTTCACCCGCACGCGGTCGGCGAGGCGGTAGCGGCGCGCAGTGCGCTCGCCCAGCAACTGGTGCCGCGCGGCGTCGAAATGATAGTAATCCTCGCCGCGCTCCGAAATGTGCACCAGGCCCTCGACGTACACATCGTCCAGGGCGACGAAGATGCCGAAGCCGGTGACCGCGCTGATCGATCCTGGAAACTCTTCGCCGATGCGGTCCTGCATGTAGTAGCACTTGAGCCAGGATTCGACGTCGCGCGTGGCTTCATCCGCCCGGCGCTCGGTCATGGAACAATGCGCGCCCAGTTCTTCCCAATTGCCCGGGGAGTAGCTCTTGCCGGACAGCACAGCGTTGATGGCGCGATGCACCACCAGGTCGGGATAGCGCCGGATGGGCGAGGTGAAATGTGTGTAGGCCTCGTAGGCCAATCCGAAATGGCCGACGTTGTCCGGGCTGTACTGCGCCTGTTTCAGCGAGCGCAGCAGCACCGTCTGCAACAGCTGGATTTCGGGCCGGCCCTTGATCCCGGCGAGCAGTTTGGCATAGTCCTTCGCATGCGGCGTGTCGCCGCCGCTGAGGTCCAGCCCGAACTGCTTGAGGAAGGTGCGCAGCGCCTCCAGTTTCTCCGGCGTCGGCCCCTCGTGCACGCGATACAGCGCCGGATGCTTGCGGCTCTTGAGAAAATCGGAGGCGCAGACGTTGGCCGCGAGCATGCATTCCTCGATCAGGCGATGGGCGTCGTTGCGCTGCGTCGCGACGATGTTCTCGATCTTGCCCTGATCGTCGAACAGCATCTGCGTCTCTATCGTCTCGAAATCGATGGCGCCGCGTGATACAGCGCATACAGGTCCTGCAGATGCGGCACCAGCCGCGCCGGCACCGGTTCGCCTTTCACCGGTTGCAGGCCGAGCGCCGCCGCCACGCGGTTGTAGGTCAGGCGCGCCTGCGAGCGCATCACCGCGGCGTAGAAGCGGTAGGGTCCGATTTCGCCTGAGGCGTCGACGCTCATCTCGCACACCATGCACAGGCGATCCACGTCCGGATTGAGCGAGCACAGGCCGTTGGAGAGTTTCTCCGGCAGCATCGGAATCACGCGGCGCGGAAAATACACCGGGTTGCCGCGCTCGCGCGAGGCGATATCGAGCACGTCGCCGGGGCGCACGTAGTGGCTGACGTCGGCGATCGCCACCCACAGGCGGAAACCCTTGCCTTCGCGCTTGCAGTGCACGGCATCGTCGAAGTCCCGCGCCGTCTCGCCGTCTATGGTCACGAGCGGCAAGGCGCGCAGGTCTTCCCTGCCCTTCGCGTCGTTCGGACG
>JAPLRD010000379.1 GCA_026399375.1 Pseudomonadota bacterium | reverse complement strand
TGCACAGGCGCAGGCGCCGTTTGCCAAAATGGAAGATGCGATCAAGTACCGCAAGAATGCCTTGTTCGTCATGAGCCAGCATTTCGGTCGCCTGGGTCCGGTGGTCAAGGGCGAGCGTCCCTACGACAAGGACGAAGTCGCCAAGAACGCGGCTATCGCCGAGCAGATGTCGCATCTGCCCTGGGCCGCCTTCGTCGCCGGTTCGGACAAGGGCGACACCCGCGCCAAGCCCGAGATCTGGACCGATGCCGCGAAATACAAGGCCGCTGTGGAAAAGATGCAGCAGGAAATGGACAAGCTCTCTGCTGCTGCCAAGAGCGGCGACCTGAACGCCATCAAGGCGCAGTTCGGCGAAGTGGGCAAGTCGTGCAAGGGCTGTCACGATGCCTACCGCAAAGAGTAAGAAAAATCTTGGTTCAAGGAAAGCCGTGGCTTGCCCCGGCTTTTTTTACGCCGCAGGCAGCTTGATCAGCAGATAGACGCCGCCCGCGCAGAGGGCGAGCAGCAGTGCCGCCAGCCAGAGCCTGCCCGGCTTCTGCGCCGCATCGACCGCGCGCGCCGCGGTTTGCTTGAACCCGGTCAGCATGGGTTTGACCAGGTTTTCGCGCTTGTAGAAAAAATAGAAGGCAATGGCCGACAGGTGCAGGCCGATCAGGGCCAGCAGCAGCTTCACGTTCAGGTGATGTATTCCGGTGATGCGGTCGCTCAAGGCTTTGCTCACCAGCTTCGCCAGCGGACCCTCGGTGGAGATGTCATCGTTGGCGAAGAGTCCGGTGGCGGCCTGCGCGAGCAAGGCCAGCAGCATCAGGATCACCGACCAGGCGCCGGCCGGGTTGTGACCCAGGTGATGTTCCGCCTGGTCCTGTTTCAGCGCTTTCAAGTAGGCGATCACCGCAAGCGGACTGCGCACGCAGGAGGCGAAGCGCGCATGGGTGCCGCCGAGAAGACCCCACAGGATGCGAAACAGCAGCAGCGCGAGTATGGCGTAACCGGCGAGCAGGTGGACCTGCATCGCGTTGCCGCCGATCTTGGCGCTGACAAACGAGGTGACAACCAGCACCACCAGCGACCAGTGGAACAGCCGCAGCGGCAGGTCCCACACGAGTATCTTGTTCATCCCGGTCTCCTGCGGATGCGCGCGCCGCGGCCCCTAGCCGCAGCCGCTTCGGATCAGACCACAGCTTCCTGCTTGTCCTTCTTCGCCGCGTGGATGAACTGCTCGCGCGAAACGCCCAGCCACTTGACGATAGGCGCCATCACCAGCACCGAAGAATAAATGCCGAACAGGATGCCTATGGTCAGGGCGAGCGCGAAGTAGTACAGCGCGGCGCCGCCAAAGAGCAGCATCGAGAGCACCATCGCCTGGGTGCAGCCGTGGGTGATGATGGTGCGCGAGATGGTGCTGGTGATGGCGTTGTCGATGATCTGCGTGACCGAGGCTTTGCGCATCTTGCGGAAATTCTCGCGCACCCGGTCGGCGATGACCACCGACTCGTTCACCGAGTAGCCGAGCACGGCCAGCAC
>JAPLRD010000129.1 GCA_026399375.1 Pseudomonadota bacterium | reverse complement strand
ACTTCGCTCAGCAGGGAGCGCTGGAGGCTGGCGCCGATTCCGATCTCGCGCGCTCGAATCTCCCGCAGCGCCTCGGCTGCCTGTTTGCGCTCGCCGATGTCCTCTTTTACGGCGACGAAATGGGTGACCTGCCCGTTCTCGTCTTTGATCCCGGATATGGCGGCGCTCTCCCACAGCAGTGCGCCATCCTTCCTGCGGTTGCACAGTTCGCCGCGCCACTCGCCCCCGGCGGAAATTGCGCGCCACATCTCGCGGTAGGTCTCTTCCGGCGTGCGGCCCGACTTGAGGATGCGCGGGTTGCGGCCGAGCACCTCGGCCATTGCGTAGCCCGTCTGCTTCTCGAACTGGGCATTCACGTATTCGATGTTGCCTGCCCGGTCGGTGATCACGACCGAGGTCGGGCTCTGCATTACCGCGTGGGAGAGCTTGCGCACCTCGGCCTCGGCCTGCCTGCGCGCGGTGATGTCGTGATAGTTGAGCAATACACCGCCAATGGCCGGGTCATTCACTCGATTGGTAGCGTGAAGCTCTATCGGCCTGTAACTTCCATCCTTGCACTTGAATCGGTACTCCATCACCGCTACCGAGTTGTCCTTTTCAAGCAGGGCAAAGAACTTTTCTTGAATGCGCTTCAGGTCGTCCGGATGAACGGTCAGCCAGCCGTTGGCGCCGGCCAGATCTTGCGGCTGCCAGCCAAACCATTTCTCGACATTGGGGCTCCTGTATTTCACGGTGCCGTCCGCACCGATAATGGCGATCACGTCTGAAATATTGGACACCATTGAAATATGCCGGGCTTCGCTTCTGCGCACCTCGTCCTCGGCCGCCTTGCGCTCGGTGATGTCGGTCAGAACGACACGCAGTTCCGGCGCGCCGTCGGCGTCTTGCACGGCGCTGGCCGCCAGGTGCGCCCAGAACAGCGTCCCGTCATGCTTCACCATGCGCAACTCGAACGCCTGCGCTTCGCCCGTCTCGAACAGTTGCTTGCGGTTTTTGTAGAAAACGTCCTGGTCTTCCCTGAGAATGAAGCGCGAGATCGGCTGACCGAGCAGCGCGCCGCGCGCCACGCCGAGCCGGGTGCAGGCGTTGAGATTGGCTTGCAGGATCAGGCCGGGCTTGCTGATGGAGACATAGCCCACCGGGGCGAGCTGGTAGAGCTCGAAGTAGCGCGCCTGCGCGGCTTCCAGATCCACCTGCGTCCGGCGCAGGTCCTCGTTTTGCGCCTCCAGTTCGGCCTTGTGCGTGTTGAGTTCCGCGGTGCGCCGGGCGACCTTGCTCTCCAGGGACGCATTGAACGCGCGATTCTCCCCGAATTGTTGCGTCAACTCTTGCGCCATGACGCTGAAATTGTCCTTCAGGTCCTGCACGTCCGCGATGGCGCTGTGGCCCCAGTCGATTTCCTCCCCGCCCGACAGGCGGCGCGGGAGATCCGCACTGACGCGCTTCAAGTCCTCCAGCGAGGCCGAGATTTTCCGGCTCAGCGCTCCGGCTAGCAGAAAGGTGAACAGGACAATCACGGCGACGAAGAGCCGTCTGCGCGCGTAACCGGTGTACATATTTTCTGCGAACTGGTGCGACGGCACTTCGAGCACCAGCCTCCAGCCGGAGGTCTTGTCCACCGTGGCTTCGAAGACATAGGCGGACTCGGTCCAGCGCTCGGCGGCCGTGGCGCGCTGTTTCGGCGCGGGCCACCATTGCGCGAGCCCCCCGGGCAGCGCGATCAACTCGCCCGGTTCGCGCGCGAACGGCTGCATGATTTTCAGTTTCGCGTTGTTGCTGAGGATGACCTTGCCGTTCTTGTCCACCAGGGCGTAGTTCAGGCTCTCCCAGATTGCGGCCCGGGTATTCAAGGCGATGAGCTTTTCCACTGGGGCGAGATCGAGCACGCCGATGACGTAGCCGGCATAGGCGCCCTTGGCGACGACCGGCGCGAGCACGCCGACGATGGGCTCGGAAAAGCCGAGCCCGCTCATCACCACCTCCGACAGCATGGGGGCCAGCGTTTGCTTCAATTGGGGAATATAGGGGCGGTCGGCGAAGCTCCGGCCGATGTGAGGCTGGCCCAGTTTGTCCGCCGTTTCCGAATGCGCGATCACGCTGGCGTTGCGGTCGAGCAGCGCGACCCGCTTCATCTCCACCCCGGCAATGTTCAGTTCGAGGGTCTTTTGCACGAACGGCAGCGGCTGCGTCGCCGCCATTTCCGCCAGGTGGCCGATGCGCCGCATGTGGCCCTGCAGCCAGCCCTCTAGGTTGGCCACGGTCCTCGCGCCGCCCAGGTCGAGCGACTGGCGAATGCCCTCATCGAGCATGTCGCGCTCGCGCCGGCTGTTCACGCTTGTGGTCACCAGCGATAACAGCAGCGCGAGCAGCAGCAGGACATTGAATATCAATTCGCGCAGCGAAGCTCGCTCGAGCTGCAGGCGCGCGGCGACGCCGAAGAAGACGAGGCGCGCGATGAGCGCGTTCCCGATGCCGTTCAAGGCCTGCATCAGCATGAAGTTGGTCGTATCGGGAAGCGGCAAGCGCAGCGCGTAGTGATAGAACAGGAACGCGAGCGGCATGCCGAGGACACACCAGTAGATCGCGTCCGCCTTGACGAAATCCACGCGCGCGACGAACGCGCTCGCCACACCCAGGCGCGCGCCCAGCAGTTGCAGGGCGAGCAGGGAAAAAATGCTGCCGAACACAAAATCGGTGTCGTATAAAACGGGGACGCTGAAGTAATTGCCCGCCAGGCCCAGGCCGGTGAGGACGGCAAACAGCAGCGCCTTGCTGCGCACGGACAAATTCAGCGGCTTCGCAGCGCTCATGCGCGCCCTTGCGCCTGCGGCAATTTGCCGGCCTGCGGAATCTGTCGCGCTTCGTCGCACTGTGCGGCTTCTAGATTTTCTTTCGACTGCGCGGCGCGAATCCGCCCGGGGTTCGGGGCGTGAAACGACAGGAGGCATGGGCAAGGACGAAGACCATTCTGCGCCGCACAGTAATCCCAATTGCGCAGAAAGTCCGTTTATTTTTATTGAGATTTATTAAGCCGCGCGCCGCCCCGCGTCATTCGGGCGGCCGGTCATTGCTTGGCGTCGATGATCCTCATCGGCACGCGCCTGAGCAAAGACAGATCACCGGCTGCCAGCACCGCGGTGAGATAGCCAAGGCTGCGCTTGATCGCGGCGTCGTAAGGGCATTCGCCGCCGAAATGGATTTTCAGGAACTCGTCCGCGCCGTCGTATTCGACCTCCATGCGACGACGCAGCAGATCGGTGTAGAAGCCGGGTGTTTTCTCGAGCAGGGTTTTCGCGTCCGGGTAAGGCAGCCCGGGCGCGCCGGCCAGCCCAAACGTGCTGAATTCGGCAAACAGAAAATCGCGGCATTTTTCCAGGTAGTCGCGGTCCGACAGCTGGCTCACGATGTCTGCGGTACCGAGCAGGCTGGCAATGGCGCGGTCCCGCGCGGGAATATCCGGCGGCATGTGCCAAACGAGGCGCGTGACCATAATCAGTTCGGCTTTCTGCGCCAGGTGGGCAAGCGATGTTCTGCCGAGGTAGTCGCGCATGAACTCCACCCCGCGGGCCTCGTGTATCGGCGTCAGCTGGGCGCCTTGCAGGTTTGCCTCGTGCGTGCGCCGCAGGAGCCCGATGTCGTGGTAAAGGGCAAGCAGGACGCCAAGCAGCGCGTGCTCGGCGTCCAGGTGTTCAGGCGCCTCCCGCGGCGTGGCGATGGACTGCCCGCGGACCAGGCGGGCCATGGCCAGCCCGCTGTCGAAGGCGTGGCGCAGATCGTGGTAGTGGGTATCGCAACGCAGCAGGCCCGGGTAGCCGCCGCGAAAGGCCCGGGCCAGGTCCCTGATTCCCTGTTCCAGCAAGGGCAGGCCGTACGCACTCCCGAATCGGTCGCGCATGACTGCGTCGATGGCCGTCGCCACGGCGTGCGGATCGCACAGGTCCACCGTTTGCGTCGGATCGGTATGCAACTTGGCCGCCGGGGGCGGCGAGGCGCAGATCGATTCGTTAAGTCGAGTGCTCATTTGCGATTCTTGCCCAGGGAGCAATTGCGGCCGCCCGGCCTTGTCTGCGTTCCCGCGTTCAATCACGCACTGCCCGGCAAGCGGTGGCGCACTGACGGCCCAAGCGTGCGAGCCGGGACCGACGGCCGCCGATTGCCGCAGCATATCACGCGCATGTCGGATTGGTGCCGCACCTGCAGTCGTTCTCCCGCAGCCTGCCGTTGTGCCTGTTGACGCAGCGAAAATCGCTGCGCAACGGATAGATTACGCGGTACAAGAATGAAGTGCCGAACACCTTGCCGCCGATGGCGGTTGCGATGCTGCGTGCATTGGCCTTTACCACAACGGCGCAAAGAATTCTATTGTCTGCGATGCCCTTGTTGCAGCGCAGGGCGATCCTCAATATGTCCTCTTTGTACGAAGTCGTCAGGCCCTGCAGGCTCTTCAGGATTTCATCGGCGCTTTCCAGCCCCGGCAGCAGTTCTTGTTCTTCCATGCTCAGCCGTTCCTCATCGCGAGCCGCGTTGTCCGCGCACGGCGTTCAAGGCGCCGCCACAGGCCGGGGCGCCGCGCGCTCACTTTGGCCTGGAACCGGCCTGCGATTCCAGGGCGCGGTTCTTGTTGACCAGCGACTTGATCAGGCCGTCCACGCCGCCGTCGCGAATCGCGACGTTGAAAGTCTCGCGGTAATTGGTCACCAGATTCACCCCGGCGACCACGACGTCGTACACCATCCAGCCCGAAGCGCCCTTTTCCATGCCGTAGTCGATGCTGATCGCTTCCGCGCCGGGCCGCCGGATCTGCATCTTCACCGTGACCTGCGACCCGCCCGGCGCAGCGCGCGGCGGCTTGAACTCGATGACCTCGTTCCTGTAGCTGGACAGGGCGCTCGACAACGAGCGCACGAGCAAGGCCCGGAATTCGTTGGTCAGCGCGCTTTGTTGCTCCGCGCTTGCCTCGGGCCAGTTGCGCCCCATGGCGAGCGCAGTCATGCGGCTGAAGTCGAAATGCGGCAGCACCCTGGCTTTCACCAGCTCAAAGGCCTTCTCCCGGCCGTGCGTCTGCGCATCCTTGTCTTGCCTGATGGCATCGATGACTTCGCTGGTGAATTGCTTCATCTGCGCCTCGGGCGCAAGTTCCTGCGCCCAGGCCGCGCCCAGCCAAAAGGACAGGCCCAGGGACAGGCCCAGCGCGACCATCAGTTTCATGCCGGAGCGGGGCCCGCCCGGCGGATTTTGCGCGCGATCCGGCCCCGGCCGGCGCAACAGTCCGGTTGAGGGCAATAGCGCGGACGCAGGCTCGGTTCGCTGCGCGGACGTTTCTGGCATGGCTCCCTCCCCGATGCATTGCTTGAGGCCGAGAGGCGTTTGTCGCTCGAAAAGCCGCTCGTTTTGCCGCCGCTTCGCCGGCAGCCATTGCTTTGGCGCCGGTCTCCGGTCCTGCCTCCGCACTGCGGGGGCAGGCTGGGGAGATTCCGCAACGAATGTCAGGGGCGGGTGCGAAAGACCACAGGAGAGTGAAAATCCCCACCCCTTCCTCTTTTCAGCCGCAGCGGAACCGAGACGGATTGTGGGAGTTGGCGCCGGCCGTGTCTGTTGAGAATTATTAAGCGTTCGGCGCCGCTCAGCCGCCGAACGGCCTCATGCGCTTCGCTGCGCCGGGGCCGCCCGTCGGAGGCTTGCGCTGCTTTAAGCGACGGCAGGCACCTTGCAAAGGCCGGCCAATCCGAGTGACAATCCATCCATCCCTGTCGTTCCCCCCAGGGAATTTGAAGCGACCGCCGGGGTTTTCCGAGTCTGGCTGGATATATTCATGGCAGTAGAATTGCGCTGGAACCCGCTTTACAGCGTTGGCAATGACACGCTGGACGAGCAGCACAAAAAGCTGTTGAAGCTTTGCGTGGAGGCGACCATTTGCATGGAATCCAGCGCCACAATAGAGGAGTTCGAGCGGTTTCACGCCATCCTGACTCAAATGATTTCTTACGCCGCGGAACACTTTGAAACAGAAGAGGCGCTGCTAAAGGAGCACGGCTATCCGCAGCTGGCAGAGCATCAAGAGGAGCACCAGGAATACATCGGGCAGTTGACAGAGCTGCTCATGCGGGCCTCCGAGGACATCACCGACAGAGGTGCTCTGAAACAATGCTTGTGGACTTGGTGGTCGCGCCACATACTTGAATCGGACATGAAATACAGCGAATTCATTTGGAAAAATAACGAGCGCGGCTAGATCGGGCCGGCGCGTTGCCGCGCAATGGGATTGCAGCCCCCCGGGTGACAGCGCCCTTCCCGGGTTACAGCCTCCTTGTGCGGCGTTTCAGGTCACGACTGCGCTGACCGCTGCGCACCGGGCGCGCGCCTCGAGCGCGGCCAGGTGCTCGTCCTGGTCGGCAAAGCGCAGCGCGATCGACTGAAACTCCGCCTGCAGCGCGCCGAATGCGTCGGCGATATCCGGATCGAAATGCGTTCCCCGGCCTTCGGCGATGATCATCGCCGCCTGCGCGTGCGGCATCGCCTGCTTGTAGACGCGGCGGCTGATCAGCGCGTCGTAGACGTCGGCCACCGCCATCAGCCGCGCCGGGAGCGGGATGGCCTCGCCGGCGAGGCCCTCGGGGTAGCCGCTGCCGTCCCATTTTTCCTGGTGCGAAAACGCGATCTCCTTGGCCGTCTCCAGCAGCGACACGCGCACGCCCGTGCGCCGCAGCGCGGTTTCGATCGCGTCGCGGCCGAGCGTGGTGTGCGTCTTCATGATCTCGACCTCGCCCGCGTCCAGCCGGCCGGGCTTGAGCAGGATCCGGTCGGGTATCCCCACCTTGCCGATGTCGTGCAGCGGCGCCGCCTTGAACAACCGGTCTATGCTCTCCTCGTCCAGCGCGCCGCGAAAGCGCGCGTGCCCGCGCAGCTGCTGCGCCAGGGCGAGCACGTAATGCTGGGTGCGCATGATGTGGTTGCCGGTCTCGTTGTCGCGCGTTTCGGCGAGCGAGGCCAGGGCCACCATGGTGACCTCCTGGCTGATGCGCAACTCCTCCAGGCGGCGCCGCGCCTCCTCGGTGCGCCGCTCGACCTCCTGCTCGAGATAGCTGTTGCGGTCCTGCAGGAAATCGGCCGCCGCCTTGAGCGCGACATGGGTGCGCACGCGGGCGTGCACCACGGCCGGGGTGATCGGC
>JAPLRD010000322.1 GCA_026399375.1 Pseudomonadota bacterium | reverse complement strand
TGATGCGTATCTGGTTATCCACCGCGCCGCCTGCCTTCCGCCTCAAAGGGGCGGGCGGCGGCACCGTGGATAACCGCAACCAGCGGCAGGGGCTCCACTTAAGAAACTCCAAAACCTGTCCTAACAAACCGGGCCACGTCTTAGGGGCCGTGCACATCGCGCAGCTTGTTGCCGGCGGTCGACCGGGTACCATGCGCTATTGTGGCTGCAAATCGCTTTCAGCCTGTCCTGCGGCTTTCGGTTATAAGATGATCGATGCTATCGGGCACCTCCCCGCGCGCGAGCATGCGCTGGAACGTTTCATAAACATCTGTTCTGGAGCCGGCTTTGCGCAGCGTGTCCTCGTCGTTGAACCAGACGTAGACAATGAGTTTGACCGGCCTCGACGCAAAGCGAAAGAATAGCCGGTACCGATCCGGCATCCCTTTTTTTACCCGGCGCCAGTTTGCGTAATGCTTGCCGAGTGTCTTTCCCAGGCGGAAATCCGGACTATCAGGGTTTGCCGGCACACGCTCGGTGACGGACTTGTACACCGATGCCAACAAGCGCGTCTTGGGATGGGCTTTGTAGCCGCGTGGATCGCCCGCCGCCAGTGCAGTCACTTCCGTCTCCAGTTCGTCGAGCGCGTCGGCAAACGTCCGAAAGTAGTAGATCTGCCACCCGTTGATATTCACGGCGGCTCTCTTTATTCGGCTTTGACGCCTTTGACGAGTTTGCCGATGCGCGCAAGCTGGTCAGGATCGGCTCTGGTAATCCGCGCCGGACGTGCCGCCATCTGTGCTTCCAGAAAGCCGAGAAAGCCAATCAGAACGGGGTCGTCCAATTCGGTCGCTTTCGGTCTTTTACCGGGCGATCGGGCAGACAGCAGCGCTTGCCCGTCAGCGAGGACGGTTACGCCTACTGCCCCTTCAAACTCCGGGTGCGCCTTGAAAAAGGCGGAATCCAGGCGTATGCCCTTGGAGTTGCCTACCGGCGTAACTTTTCCAGAGTATTTTTCAACGACGCTGGACATGGAGATCTCCCGATGTGCTTACATGAGTAAGCACATTGTAGCAGACTTGCTTCCGCATGCGAGAGCTCGTTGCGTGATGCGAGGTCAAGCGCAGGATTCGGTGTTTGCGCTGTGCCCGGAAGGCGCAGGGCCATCATCGACCCCGTCCTGCTTTCCGGCATCGGCAATGTGTTCCGGGTCGAGGTGAACTACCTCGATCCTGAGAGCAAGCTTCCCGCAGGCGATGCGAGCAAGGCCGTCGTCATCACGCATGTGGTCATCGACGATCAACCCATCGACCGGCTTCGATACCCGCGCTACTCTCGCTTCGCGGTTTCGCCAAGTTGAGCGACCATGCCCCTGATGACAACCTCGAGCACGGCACGCAAGCAGCGCAATTCACCGGCGAAGGTGGCCGCAAGCGCCGGACGAGTTTCGAGCAATTGCGCATTTTCAGCTTCAATCCCCGCGACTACCTCGCTCGCGGCTTTCTCGATGCGCTCCGTCTGGGCGTTCAGAAGCCGGATAGCCACGTCTTTGCCAAGCCCCAGTTCTTTGCCCGCTTCAAGCAGGGTAGACCGAGAGAGTTCCTGAAACGTTTTTTTTCCACATAACGGCCAAGCCAGTTGCGTTGCGGGCCAGGTGTTCTTGCCAAATGCTCTGGATTCGTAGACGCCTACAGCCACCAAGTCATAATAGGGGGCCAGTCCAATGCCCCGGCGAGTCGCCAGGAACGAAAGGTTCTTTAGATGGGCATCGCTATTACCGGTAAGGACGTTAAAGACGAGCCACGAGTAAATGCGAACCTTTGCGGCTGCGGGGGCAGTGCAGCGATTGGCCAATTCGGCCAATCGCCCGATGGAACCCTCCGCGTACTTGAATTGGCGGTCCAGATTTAGCACCTGGCATGCGTCAATCAGATGCAGGCGTGAAACGCCGTCCAGAGTTGCAGCCGCTTCCCTGTCAAAGCGCTCCACCAAGTACACCGGAGCGGGTACGTAACGCCGGACAACGCGCGGCGCGTCAAGCCGGAGCCTGCGGCACAGGCGCATCGTGAAGTATTCGTTGATGACGGTGTGCGGGTAGTCCGGGTCCGCATGGTCCGGCTTCAGAATATGTGTGGAAGGCGTTTGGCCTGCCGGTTCGAAGAGTTCACCGTCTCTGTAGATAAGCGCCAGCTTGTGCTGAGCACCCGCAAGCGACATTCGCTTGACCGCCCTGGACGCGAGGGAAATACGGGGAAGCGCCTCGATGCGTTCCTGCAGTTGTTCATCGGATAGCGCTTGCGTAGCCCCGGTCGATGCTGCGGGAGCTTGCGTAAGCAGCGTGAGTGAGCCCGCAGATTCGGCACCATAGTAGGCAAGAAGGCCAAAGGCGTCGGCTGCATCAATCCTGGCATCCTTTGCAAGCAGCGTACGCGCGTCCTCCTCCGGCAGCAGATTGTCGAAATACCACTGCACGGCGCGTGTGGAACTTGAATCGACGTGGGGCCCTGAACCAAGAGGCAGGGCCGGCGAGAGCGGGTAGGCGGCCTCGTCGCCGGCCCATGCGACGTCGTAGGTGAAGGACCAAATCCCATTGGTATCCTGCAGCTCGCCTACCCGACGACCGTTGATATAGGCTTGAAGAACGCGCTCGCTCATGTCGGGGTAGCCGACGGGGTCTCGCGCTTTTTCCGCTTGCGCGGCGGACCCGGTTGCATGAGGGCCTGGTAGCGAGCGGCAGCCTCATCGCTCACTTCCGCGGAAAGCTGTATGCCCAAGGCACGACAAACCTGCAGGAGTTTGTCCAGCCGGAGGCCGGGGGCGCCCTTTTCCATCTGCCAAAGGAAGACGTTGGACACTCCTATGGCCCCGGCGGCGTCATCCTGGCGAAGATGCTCGACTTTTCTCGCGGCACGCACGAGACGTCCGATTTCTTGTGGGGTATTTATCAAAATTTTCATTAATAGTCCTAGCTGTAGCTTGTACTTTGCACTTATTTGGTGTCGTTGTCAATATAATACTAATTACAGCTAGTATTCTTTCTTTTTTTAGGTGCCTATCGAAAAATGCTAACTTTAGCTAGTATTATCACTGGCTTCCTCTATCCACGCGCCAGAGTTCCACCCCGTATGCGGGGGGGCGGGCTTGCCCTGGGAGGATGGCCGCTGACGGCAGAGCCCGTCATGGCGGCAAAGGACCTGGCCGGCAAGCGCTTGGCCGAGGCGGACGTGTTCGAGGGGCGGGGGGTGGCGGAGGTGGCGGTTGTCGGTTGAGGTTCCGTCGGGCGAATGTTCGGCATAGGGCCTGCGCTTCGACCAGAGAGTAAGCCTGATGTGATGTAACCTGACCGCCTCTCTTTCCATGATCGCGTGATCCGCGTAAATTTCGCCAGTGACGATCATGTTCGAGTTCCGCAACCGCTTTTCCATCCAGCGCCAAACCGAGGGCGAACGCCCCCGCTGGCTGTTTCGCGACAGTCTTTCGCCGCGCTCGGCGCGGGTGGTCGAAGATGCGGCCCTGCAACTCGACACGCGCGAAGACCGGCTCGCAGCCCTGCGCATGTTCAATCCCGCCGTGCATCGCACACGCGCCGCTGCCGGTGCGCGACCGGCCGCAGACGCCCGTCGATAGCCACTTCTGGCAGTTTCCGGCAGTCACAGAGCGCCTGGCGGCGATGCAGGCGGCGGGGCGGGTGGTGTATGAGCGGTTTGAAGGGGTGGTGTGTTTTTGAGCAGGTGCGGTCAGATGAGGCGGACATCAGACAGATCCGCCAGGCGGCGGCGACGGAGTGCCGCGCGTGGGAGAAACGTGTCGCGCGAGCAGTGGTCGTATGAGGGATTGCGCCTGGCGCATGCAGGCAGAATAGGGTTTGCGAAACGCGCGCGAATCTATTTCCTCGAACTGTACCGACAAGTATTGTTCGCGTTGCTCAAGTTGTCGCAGGAACTCGGCACCATGGCGCAGCATGGCCGGTTCGGCGATTCGGATTGCGTCGGGTTCGAAATCGGCGATGGCGCAAAGGTCGAACAGGTCGCGAGCTGTCGCCATGTTGCCGCGATGCCACATCTTCTTCGCAAGAATTTCCGCAGTGGTTTCGACCTTGATTTCGCGTCCTTTGAATGTACATACCTCGAAAGACGGTTTCGTGAGGGGTGCTGCGACAACAATATCGATTTCGCCCTGCGCGCAAATAATTTTTACTGCCTCGGCGCTCTCTTCGTAATTGCCCGAGATCGATTCGGCAACAGGGCTTAGCCGCGGCGTTACATACCCGAGGTATTGCGGATCCGGGACGAAGATATCTATGTCCTTGCTTGCTCTGTGATCATGGCGGAGCATGAGGACTGTGCCCCCACCCAGGGTCCAGCTTGCGCTGCCGATCATGGCCTCGACGCTCGCCATGAGACGCAACGCCTCCGGTAACAGCGCAGACCAGATGCCGGGCCGGCTGAAGTCGACTTTGATTATTGCCACAGACTGCGCGGGCTCATAAAGCCTTTGGCGAGATTTCGCATGTTGCTCCAGACGACGGCTGGCGCGACATGGCTTGCCTTGCTCACCTCATCGACTAGCCGGACCAGCAGCGCAGGGGACGCCTCATCGAGCAAAATACCAATGTGCGCGATTGCGTTTTCAGGTACGACGCCTTCGGTCAATGCGCGTCGAAGCACCGCCGGTTTTACCTGTGTTCGCAGGCTCACGCTTGCCGTTTGCGCCGCGGTGCGCAAGGCGCTGGTACTTGGCGGCTTCGGCGGCAAGGATGCCTCGAAGCGCAAACCGAGTACCGACAAAATCCGCAATGCGCGATTAAAGCTCAAATCCTTGATCGCGCCGGTTTCGAGCGCGTTGACGCTGGCGCGCGAAAGTCCGCTGGCGCGCGCCAACAGCGCCTGGGTCATGTCCAGTTCGATCCGGCGGCGTTTTACTTGCGAGCCGATTTCATGAAGCAGTGCCATGCGATATCATCCTTCATGCAGTAGGATATGTCAAATATATTCGACAATAGATTGGAGATTACTTGAGGCTGCAGATGTCGGCCAGGACGGCGCCTACCTCGCCGAATTTCTGTTGAACAAGGGCTACGAAGTCCACGGCATCAAGCGCCGCACTTCGCTCTTCAACACCGACCGCATCGACCACCTGTACCAGGAACTACCGCGAGGCCTACGGCTTTTACACCTGCAAGGGCTACGCCGCCGACGGCAGGTGCATCGTCGCCGTCGACCCGCGCTACTTCCGTCCGACCGAAGTTGAAACGCTACTGGGCGACCCGTCCAAGGCCAAGGCCAAGCTCGGCTGGACGCCAAAAACCAGCTTCGCCGAGCTCGTGGCCGAGATGGTGCGCGAAGACTTGAAGGGCGCGGAGAAGGACGAGCTGGTGAAAAAACACGGGTTTGCTACGTTTGAGCGGCATGAGTAGGGGGGCTTCTGATGCCGAACTTATGCCACTGCCAACAGTAGATGTCCCACGGGTTCGGATGCTGGTTTGACTTTGATCTCTATGTCGAAGCCCAACCGGTTCAGGCAATCCATCAATTTGCGTTCGGACACGTTGGAAAAATCACCGCGGAACAAACCGGAAACCTTGGGTTGGGGCAGTCCCATGCGGCGACCTGCTTCATCCTGCGATAAACCCAATTTGCGCACTGCTTTGGTGATCTCGATCACGAGACCCGATTTGATTTTCAATTTGTCTGCATCGGGCAGGCCCAGATCGGCAAAAACATTGCCCGAACTCTCATGGATTTCCACGCTGTCAATCTTTCGCTTTTTCATCGCGCATCTCCTGTGCAAGCTTCTCCGCGACCTTCATGTGGGCGCGGATGATTTGAAGGTCCGGTTTCGGCGTTTCGCTGCCGCGCCGGCTCTTTTTCTGGAATACATGCAAAACGAAAACGGCTTCCGGGAATTTGACGGTATATACGGCACGGTAAGTCCCGCCAAGATCATCTTCGACGATTTCCAGTACGCCCGCACCTCCAAAGCCTTTCATTACTTTGGCTGCATCGTGTCGCTCACCATTCTGGGCAAAGTGCAGGGCATGGCCGAAAAATTTGCGCACGTCCAGCGGCAGTGTCATCGGGTCCCTTTTGCTGCGGCCGACCCAGGCCAGAGGCTTTTCTTGCAGGTGCACCGGCCTACTATACCTGTACAGGTATTAAGATCAAATTTGTATCGACCCTCTCTGCTTCCGCCCGACCGAGGTGGAAACGCCCCTCGTCGCCCCCATCCTTGCGTATGAGCGCGCAACCATTGGCTCTGGTTTCCGTCGTCATGCCTTCGCTGAATCAGGTGAAGTTCATCGATACGGCGATCGACAGCGTCCTCGGGCAGGACTACCCGAACATCGAACTGATCGTCGCCGACGGCGGGTCGGATGACGGGACGGTCGAATTGCTCAAGGCGCGGCAGACTGGCGATGGACGACTGCGCTGGTCATCGCAACCAGACAGCGGGCCGGCTGCGGCGGTGAACGGCGCGCTGGCGCAGGTGCGCGGCACGGTCGTCGGCTGGCTGAATTCGGACGATGTGTATGCGCCGGGCGCGGTGCGCCGTGCGGTGGATGCGCTCGAAGCGAATCCGAATTGGCTGATGGTGTACGGTCACGGGCAGCACGTGGATGGCGAGGGCAAGGCGCTTGATGATTATCGCCTGTTGCTCGTGCGCGAGCCGCAGAGCGAGGCGGTTTGTTCCTGAAGGGTATGGCTCTTGACGCCATAAATGGTCTATGTCACGATATGCCATATGAAGGCTGCCAGAGCGTTCTATGACCGCGCGGAGTATCCGGACGGTGCCGTCGTCGAGATGGTGAACTGGGTTGTGCCGGAACCGGTTGCAGGCAGCAAGCACCGCTTCAAGTACAGCTTGTTCTACGGTTATCCCGGCAAGCGTGTCGTGGGCTACGACAACGAACGCGGCAAGGGCGACCACCGGCATATCCGGGGGCGGGAACAGGCGTATTCGTTTTCCACCGTCGAGGCGCTCGTCGCCGATTTTCTGTCGGATGTCCGCCGTATGCGAGGTAAGACATGAGTGAAAAAGTAAATCTGCACGTGGGTTCCATCGACGAAATGGGAAAGCGTTTCGTCGGCGCCTGGCATCGGCTGGAGTCGGGGAAGAAGGTCAAGGAGACGCATCTGACTTTCTTCAGCCTCGAAACCATGATGTCTACCTTGTCGCCGAAACGGCTGGCGCTGCTGCGCCACGTGCATGGAAATCCCGCGAACTCGGTAGCCGAACTGGCCAAGACCCTCGGCAGGGATTACAAACGGGTTCACGACGATGTCTCGGCGCTGACCCGCGCCGGTTTGATCGTGCGAGACAAAAGCGGGATTCGCGCTCCTTACGATAGCGTTCAGGCGACGGTGTCGCTCGATGCCTAGGCTGAGAAAGTTTCCGGCAGTGCTCGAGCGCCGGCTCCGCATGTGCCGCTGGTTTTTCGCAATGACGATTGCAAAGTGACAAGCCGCGAAGAGGTGATCGCCGCATATCGCCTGCTGCTCGGGCGCGAGCCGGAGAGCGAGGCGGTGGTGACGCACTATGCGACCGAGGTCGCCGATCTGCGCGCGCTGCGGGCCTTGTTCATCAATTCGGCGGAGTTTCAGGCTTCGCTCGAAAAGTCGCAGACGCCGCGCCCGCCGCGGCCGCGTTCAACGGCCCGGCGATGGAAGTCGAACTGACGGCCTCCCCTGAAAAGCTCGCCGAATTGCTGGCCAAGGTCAGCGCGCAGTGGCAGCACCTGGGCGAGACCGAGCCGCACTGGTCGGTGCTCACCAACGACAGCTACTTCCAGGAAAACTTCCACATGAACCGCGAGGCGTTCTACGCCAGCGGCGAAGCCGAGCTGAAGATGCTAGACGCCACGCTCGCTCGCGCCGGCGTGTCGCAGGCGGGCCTCAAGCGCTGCATCGACCTCGGCTGCGGCGTGGGGCGGGTGACGGCGCCGCTGGCGGCGCGCTTTGCCGAGGTGCTCGCGGTCGATATATCGGCGGCGCACCTGCGCGTGGCGGAGGAGCACCTTCGCGCCGAAGGCGTCGCCAACGTCGAGTTCCGGCATCTGGATTCGATCGGAGGCGTGGCGCGCCTGGGCGAATACGACGTGCTCTATTCGCGCTTCGTGCTGCAGCACAACCCGCCGCCGGTGGTGGCGCTGCTCCTGCGCGAACTGCTGGCGCAGCTGCGCCCGGGCGGTGTGGCGCTGATCCAGCTGCCCACCTACAAGGCGGGTTATCGCTGCGTAGGCGCATGACGGGTCCGCAGTCGGTTACAGACTCGGATAGGCTGCCAGAAATGTGGTTGCGATGTCTCTCCCGCACTGTTACAATGGACGTATATGTGTTTATGTGCTTGTGAGGCTATCATGTCAACAGTCCGCTGGTCCCTGAAGGTTTCTCCTGATACTGATGCGGCGGTTCGATCCTTTCTTGGCCAGACGGGCGGCAAGAAAGGGGATTTCTCGGGTTTTGTCGAAACTGCCGTCAGGGAGCGACTGCAGCGGGCCATGCAGGAGTTGAACGAGTCCGAGGTTGTGGACGGCGCTTTCTCGAATGTTGTCGAGGCGATCCGCAAGCGCGCCGCTGCTCTTACGCAGAAGCAGGTGGCGAAGCTGGTGGACGATGCGGTGGGGGCGGCCAGAAAGGGCGCCTGATTCATGCGTGTGGTGCTCGATACCAATATCCTGGTCAGCGGCCTGTTGAGCAGTTCGGGGCCGCCTGGGCAAATACTCGATGCCTGGCGCGCTAGACGTTTCGAGCTGGTCGCGTGCCCGGCATTGGTCGAGGAATTCAAGCGTGTCTGCGCCTATCCAAAGCTCGCGCCCTATATCTTGCAAGGGGATATCGGTACCCTGGTGAATCGTTTGCATGGTGCCGAATGCTGGTTGGCTGCGCTTCCGCGAGTCGAGCGGTCGGTCGACGCGGATGACAACTATCTGCTCGCGATGGCGCAGGCTTCGGAGGCGGATTATCTGGTGTCCGGCGATGGTGCTGGTCTCTTGCAGTTGAGTAGCCAGGGCAGAACGCAAATTGTCACTGCCAGCGACTTTGTCATGAACCTGAAGTGACGACTGGATTTCACTCCGTTGGCACTGTGGGACTCACTCAATGGTCGGGTACTGAATCCATAGCGTTTCAAGCTATTCCTGTTTCGCGTTTCAAGCGATGGTTGAAGGGTGTGCCATGCATTAGCCTCGGCTGATGCAAGTGACTGCCACTGAAATTCCAGACGTGCTCCTGATCGAGCCCAAGGTGTTCGCCGATGCGCGCGGCCACTTCTTCGAGAGCTTCAACGAGCGTGCGTTCGCCAAGGCGACCGGCGTCACGACGGGTTTCGTGCAGGACAATCAC
>JAPLRD010000428.1:836-1815 GCA_026399375.1 Pseudomonadota bacterium | reverse complement strand
CGCACCCGCTGCGTCTGCAGGTCGGACATGTGGACATCGTATGCGGCGAAGCCGGCGCGCTCGAAGGCCGCCGCCATCTCCACCTGGCCGTTGACCCCCTGCTCGCGCAGGATGGCGATTTTCGGCCGCACGCCTTTGAGGATACAGGGCGCAGCGATCTCCTCGGCCGGCTCGAAACCGAGCTTCGCGTGCAGGCCCGGATCGTCCGCATCGAGGATGCGCTCGTATTCCTCGCGCGCGCATTGCGGATTGTCGCGCAGCGTCTGCATGCGCCAAGTGGTTTCGGACCAGGCGCGCTGCAAATCAATGCGCTTATGCGCGAAGAGAGGCTGCGCCTTGCTCACCAGGCGAATTTCGTCGTTTGCGCTCGGCTTGATCCGGACCGCCGGCGCAAAGTGCGTCGAGATCGATCGTCAGGCCGCAATGCGCTGCAAACGCCATTTCGCACAGCGCGGTGAACAGGCCGCCGTCGGAGCGGTCGTGATAGGCGAGCAGCAGGCCGTCGCGGTTGAGCGCCTGCACCGTGTTGAAAAACCGCTTCAGCGCCTGCGCGTCGTCCACATCCGGCGCGGAGTTGCCGAGCTGGCCGTACACCTGCGCGAGTATCGATCCGCCGAGGCGGTTCCGGCCGCGCGCTATGTCGACAAAGATCAGTTCGGTCGCGCCCGCATCCAGGCGCAGCTGCGGCGTGAGCACGCGGCGCGCATCTGCGCAGGGTGCGAAAGCGGAAACGATGAGCGAGAGCGGCGACACGACCTCTTTCTTCTTTCCCGCCTCCTCCCAGGTGGTTTTCATCGACAGCGAATCTTTGCCCACCGGAATGCTGATGCCCAGCGCCGGGCACAGTTCCAGCGCCACCGCGCGCACCGTATCGAACAGCGCAGCGTCTTCGCCCGCATGCCCGGCCGCCGCCATCCAGTTGGCCGAGAGCTTGACGCGAGACAAATCCACCGGCGCCGCCGCGAGATTGGTCAGCGCC
>JAPLRD010000428.1:0-809 GCA_026399375.1 Pseudomonadota bacterium | reverse complement strand
GCGCGTTCGCCCATGCAATAGGCCTCGCCCGCGTATTCGCCAAAACCCAGCACGGTCACGGCGCAATCGGCCACCGGCGTCTGCCACGGGCCGACGAAGGGGTCGCGCGAGCACAGCCCGCCCACGGTGCGATCGCCGATGCTGACGAGGAAGGTCTTGTCGGCCACCGTGGGATGGCGCAGCACGCGGTAGCAGGCCTCCTCCAGCACGATGCCGGCCGCGCTGAACGGCGCGAGCACGGGCCTGCGCCGCACGACGTCGCGCAGCATGCGCGGCGGCTTGCCGAGCAGCACGCCCAGGTCCATGTCCACAGGTTTGTTGGCGAAGCGCTCGTCGGCGAGCGTGAGTTGTTGCTCCAGCGTCGCCACGCCCAATACCGCAAACGGGCAGCGCTCGCGCGCGCAGATGGCGCGAAATGCCTCGATCTGCTCCGGCGCTATCGCGAGCACGTAGCGCTCCTGCGCCTCGTTGCACCAGATTTCGCGCGGTGACATGCCGGGCTCTTCGCTCTGTATCGCGCGCAGATTCAGCTTCGCACCGCGCCCCGCACCGTGCGCAAGTTCCGGCATCGCGTTCGACAGTCCGCCCGCGCCCACATCGTGAATCGACAGGATGGGATTGGCCTCGCCCAGCTGCCAGCAGCGGTCTATGACTTCCTGGGCGCGGCGCTGAATTTCCGGGTTGCCGCGCTGCACTGAATCGAAATCGAGGTCCTCGGTGTTGCTGCCGGTGCTCATGCTGGAAGCGGCGCCGCCGCCCATGCCGATCAACATGCCCGGGCCGCCGAGCTGAATCAGCAGCGATCCTTC